>NZ_JAMXSK010000005.1:0-195252 GCF_024124645.1 Pseudoalteromonas sp. Ps84H-4
CCTACAAGTACACTTTGCCTAGAGCCTAGAAGCTACAGCCCCCGGCAGATGGAGACGCATTACAAAACACCTCCACCGCGCGGCTGACAGCTGGCGGCTGAAAGCTCTATTGATGTTGGGTTTCGCTGCGCTCTACCCAACCTACGCCAGCTCTCAAACTTTACCCTTTCTAACTCGCTAACTCGCCACTCACGTTTATAACGCTTACTCCCCTTGTCTTTGTTCTGCTTTGGCTAGTTGAATGTATTTGGTTTCGACTAGTTGTGAGAGAGGAACAAGTTCGAATCCTTGTCGTTGAAGTTCTGGGAGTGCTTGCTGAAGAAATGTAACGGTTTCTGGGTAGGGGTGAGCAATGGCGATTGCGTAGTTGAAGTGCTCAGCTTTGCTTTTAAGTTCCTCAAGTTGATGTTGTAGCTGGCTTTGGGTGACATTGTTATCAAGAAATACATGACGAGATACATTAGCCACACCATACAGGTTAGCAACATTTTGCGCTTCACTTTGGCTGGTTGTACGGCTATCTAAGAAGTACAAACCACGTTTTTTTAAAACTTCCATCGTCCATTTCATTGGCTCGGTAAGCTGTGTTAGCTCAGAGCCCATATGGTTATTGACCCCTTTTACCTGTGGCAGTGATGCTAACGCATGGCCGAGGGTTGTTTGTAACTCAGACTTAGTCATAGTATCGGTGAGGGCTCCAGGACCAAGCGCTTTGCTTTTATCAAGCGCTTGCATTGGAACATGTAAAAGCAATTCTTTATGAGTTTTACTAGCACGCTCTGCAAAAATTTGTGAGTAAGGGGTATGGGGCAAGATAGAAAACGTAACTTGCCCAGGTAAGTTGAGTATCTCTAGATCGCGTTGATTATTACCAATGTCGTCTATAACAATGGCAATTTGCTTTGCTTGGCAGAATAGAGGCAAGCACAAAGTAGCGATTAATAAGCTTTTTAGTCGATTCACTTTTTGTAATTATTATATCCAGTGTGTGCGCTTACTTACTGCATAATAGCGAACTGTTTTGCTGTCAGCTGTTTTTTGTCCTGTCTATCAAGCAGTGAACTAAAAAGCGCCAATTCTTGTATATTTTTTATTATAACGTCTTGGTTAATTTCTGAAAGTATTGTTTGATTTATACTCACATCAGGTGTGATCCCTTTACCATCTATTGACTGACCAAGAGGGGTATAATAACGCGCAGTGGTGAGTTTTAATGCTGTATTACCGTTGCCTAGCGGAATAAGCGATTGCACTGAGCCTTTACCAAAAGATGTTTCGCCAATTAAAGTTGCACGTTGGTTATCGCGAAGTGCAGCGGCGAGTATTTCTGCGGCAGAAGCGGAGTTTTCATTTATTAAAACAGCAATAGGGGCTCCTTCTAAAATATCACCGCTATGTGCAGTGTATCTCTGGTTTGCCTCATTAAAGCGTCCTTTCGTTGAAACAATGATGCCGCTGTCTAAAAATAAGTCTGCAACCTCTATGGCGCCTTGCAATGTGCCGCCGGGATTATCACGTAAATCAATAATTAAACCAGATAATGGGAAGCTGTTATTAACTTGCATTTTTGCAAGTTCACGTGCAACGTCATGTAGTGTGTGATTATTAAATGTATTAATGCTTAATAAAGCGACGCCTGAATCGGATAGGTAGCCATGAACGCTTTCTAGTGTGATTTGTTGGCGCTTAATTGAAAAGCTTAATGCTGTTGATTCTTTTCGCATGATTGAAACATTGACGGCGTCTAATCCGCTCTCTCGAATCAGCGTTGCAACCTCATCAATACTCTTATTCATGACAGGCTGATGATTAATCGCAACAACTTCATCATTTATTTGTAATCCCGCTTGTTCTGCTGGGGAGTTACTTAAAGTATTGACGATATAAACTCGTCCATTATTCATTTTAACTTCGATCCCCAAGCCTGTGTAACGGCCATTGGTGTTGCTAAATATGGCATCGAGCTCATTTTCATTAAGATATTTAGAGTAGGGATCAAGCTGTTCTAGTAATGCTTCCACTTGGTCGTTATTAGGTTGACTAACAAAGCTATTTTGTAACTTCAAATCATCTACATAATAGGTGTGAATATTAAAAAGTATTTCGTTTAACTGTTGACGATGAAGTGTTTCAAGCGAAGGTTTAGCAATGCTTGGGAACGATTGAAACACCAAGCAAAATAATGTAACTAACGTTATAAAACACAGCTGAGTAAAAAACTTGGCTGGGTAGATAGCTCTGAATGTAAGGGTTGTGTTTAGCATCAGCTGCTCCTCATAGGGTGCAGCTATTTAATCTATTAAATGCGTCTGCACCATTTTACAGGATTTACTGCGCGTCCTTTGTGGCGTATTTCAAAGTATAGACCAGGATCTGGTTGTCCGCCGCTTTGACCAACTAAAGCAATTGTTTCGCCTTCTCTAACAAGGTCACCAACATCGCGAAGTAGAGTTTGAGCATGGCCGTATAAGCTCATAAAGCCATCACCATGGTCAATGGCAATCACCCAACCAAAGCCATTTAACCAATCGGCATAAACAACTTGGCCGTTCTGTAAGCTTTTAACATTACTGCCTTCTTTGGCACTAATGAGTACGCCTTTCCAGTCTATGTTGCCGTGCTTACGTTGTCCAAAGCGATGGCGTAGTGCCCCTTTGGTTGGCCAGTCTAGCTTTCCTTTACTGCTTTGAAGACCTAGTAGTTCTACTTTTTCACTGCGCTCTCTTTCTAACTCTTCAATGGCTGTGATGAGAGTTTGTTCATTCTCTTTTAAATAGTCTATTGAGCTTTTAGTCTCTTTGAGTGCTGACTGAAGTTTATTGAGGTTGTTTTTACGTTCATGTTGAGCTTTAACTAAGGCCTGCTGACGCTGCTTTTGCTCATCATATAAGGCAACTAGACGTTGTTTCGTTTTTTCAAGCTCAGCTTGGTTGTCAGCTATTTCTTGCTGCAGTGCTTTGAGCTCTTCAATTTGCTTAATGCGTGCTTTATTTAGGTAATTGTAATAACTGAGTGTGCGCTCAATTTTGGCAGTGTCTTGTTGGTTAAGCAGCATTTTTGAATAGTCATGGCTACCAGCCATGTAGGCGCTTTTTAGCTGGGCAGCTAATAAGGTTTGTCGCTTGGCTTGTTGAGCTTTAAGCTGCTGTGCTTTAGCTTGTTGTTCTCGCTGTTGTTGCTCGTTTTCTTTAACCGATTGGGCTGCAAGGTTTAATGCTTTGGCATTTTGAGCTATATCGAGCTCATGGGCGCGCAGATCTTTGCGCATTTGAGCAATGGACTTGCGTTGACCTTTAAGCTCAGCCTCTGTTTTTTGTAAAGCTGATTGAATGTCTGATAAGTCTTTTTTGGTTTGATCTTCATTAGCAACAACCGAAGTTGTTACTAATGAAGTCAGTATTAAACCAGTTTTAAAGAAGTGGTTAATACATTTACTCATAGCTTATTTCAGCGTCATGATTGGTTTACCAGTCATTTCACTTGGCTGCTCTAAGCCGAGTAGGTGAAGCATGGTAGGAGCCACGTCACTTAATGTTTTACCATCATGTGGTGTCGCATCACGGCCAACATAGATAAATGGCACAGGCTCACTAGTGTGTGCGGTATGTGCTTGACCCGTTGCTGGGTTAGCCATTTGTTCTGCATTACCGTGGTCTGCTGTGATCAGCGCTTCACCACCATGCTCTTCAAGTGCAGCTATAACACGACCAATACAGTGGTCAACAGCTTCACATGCTTTCACTGCAGCTTCGAATACACCTGAGTGACCTACCATGTCTCCGTTAGGGTAGTTACAGATGATGGCATCGTATTTACCGCTAGCGATTGCTTCAACCAATTTATCGGTCAGCATTTCTGAGTTCATTTCTGGTTGCAGATCATATGTTGCAACTTGTGGTGATGGAATTAGTTCGCGAGTCTCGCCAACAAATTCATCTTCACGGCCACCACTAAAGAAGAAGGTCACGTGTGCGTATTTTTCTGTTTCAGAGATACGTAGTTGTGTTTTACCTTGTTTCTCTAGCCATTCACCTAATACATTTGTTAAAGGCTCTGGGGCAAATGCAATCGGTGCTTTAATGTCTGCTGCATACTCAGTCATCATTACAAAAGCGCTTAACTTAGGTGATTTTTTCTTATCAAAACCGCTAAAGTCAGCATCAACAAAGGCACGAGTCATTTCTCGTGCTCGGTCTGCTCTGAAGTTAGCAAAGATAACAGTGTCGCCGTCATTAATCTCAACAGCTGTTTGGCCTTCTGGTACTACTGTAGTTGCAGCAACGAATTCATCGTTTTCATCACGTGCATAAGCCTCTTCTAGTGCGGTTACGCCATCAGTGTAGCTGTATTCAGCAATGCCGCTAACCATAACGTCATAAGCAAGCTCGACACGGTTCCAACGGTTATCGCGGTCCATTGCATAGTAACGACCAACAAGTGTTGCTAAACGGCCGCAGCCAAGTTCTGCAAATAGGGCTTCGATACGCTCAATTGATGCTTTTGCACTGCGTGGCGGCGTGTCACGACCATCTAAGAAAGCGTGGAAGTAAACATCTTTTGCACCGCGCTTGGCTGCAAGTTCAATCGTTGCAACAATGTGGTCTTCGTGACTATGAACACCACCCGGGCTTAAAAGACCCATGATATGTACAGCTTTGCCTGCATTTACAGCTTTGTCGATATTATCAACAAGTGCTAGGTTGCTATCGAATTCACCATCATCAATGGCTTTTGTGATGCGCGTAAAATCTTGGTAAACAATACGGCCAGCACCTAAGTTTACGTGGCCTACTTCAGAGTTACCCATTTGTCCTGCAGGTAAACCAACATCAAGTCCCGAACCTGAAATTAATGTATGTGGGCGGGTTGCCCAAAGGTTATCGAGTACTGGGGTATTAGCAGCAAGTATAGCGTTACTTTCTGTATCTTCACGGTATCCCCAACCGTCTAAGATCATTAATACCAATGGTTTTTTATGCTCTGTCATTATAGCTCCTGAAGATTGGCACTTATATATATCTAGCATACCGTGTTTTATGGTTTTGATCAGCTATCAATATGTCATATTAAAATATTTCACGCCCTAGCATTTTCAATTCAAGCACGTATACTTGCGTGGCAAATTTTAATTAACCCATGGCTATGCGCTGTGGTACCTAAATTTCTTAGTGGAAAACGCATGGATCAATATATTGAATTTATCTCAAATCATCCGGTTTTGAGCATCATTTGGTTAGCATTAGTAGCAATGCTGATCAGCAGTTGGTTTAAAAGTAAATTTTCAGCTATTCGCCAGATTAACCCACAACAAGTAACTTTGCTGATTAATCGTGAAGATGGTCAAGTCGTTGATATTCGTCCTCAAAAAGAATTTAATTCGGGTCGAATTGCGGGTGCTGAGCATTTAAATCCGGAAAAAGCTAAACAATCTGATTTTTCAAGCCTTGAAAAGTTCAAGAGTAAACCCATTATACTTGTATGTACTACAGGCATGACAGCTTCAGGTATCGCAACTGCTATGCATAAAGCAGGCTATGAGCGTGTTTATGTATTATCAGGTGGTATGGGTGCATGGCAATCAGCGAGCCTACCAACAACGACAGGCCGTTAAATATCTACGTTGCAGCTCGATAGAGGAATTATTATGAGTAATGTTGTTCTTTACACAAAGGCTTACTGCCCATTTTGCCAACGCGCTTTGGCATTGTTAGACAGTAAAGGTGTAAACTACACGAACATTGATATTGGTGTTCATCCAGAACGACGCGATGAAATGATCGATAAAGCAAATGGTGGTTACACGGTGCCACAAATTTTCATCAATGATGAACATATCGGTGGTTGCGACGACATGATGGCAATAGAGGCTCAAGGCCTTTTAGACGCAAAGCTTAACGCTTAAATTTTTAATTATAAAAACGAATTCAAGATAGGAATTACAATGAACGAAGAAAATCAAAACGCAGCAGAACAACAAGCAGGCGCGCAATTCACAATCCAACGTATTTACACAAAAGATGTTTCATTCGAGACACCTAATTCGCCAGCAATTTTCCAAAAAGAGTGGACTCCTGAAGTTAAACTTGACCTAGATACTCGTTCTAACAAGTTAGAAGAAGGTGTATTTGAAGTTGTTCTTGCATTAACAGTGACAGCATCTATCGGTGAAGAAACTGCGTTCCTTTGTGAAATTCAACAAGCAGGTATTTTTACTATCGCTGATGTTGAAGAAGTACAACTTGCACACATGCTAGGTGCATTCTGCCCGAACGTACTTTTCCCTTACGCTCGTGAAGCAGTATCAAACTTAGTTAACCGTGGTACTTTCCCACAATTAAACTTAGCACCAGTTAACTTTGATGCTCTTTTTGCTCAATACATGCAACAGCGTGCAGCTCAAGAGCAACAGGCAACTGCAGACGCATAAGCTATGACTACAGCACAATCAGCTGTTACAGTTTTAGGGGCGGGGTCGTATGGCACCGCCCTTGCTATTTGCTTTGCCAGAAATGGTCACCCAGTCACTTTATGGGGGCGCAATAGCGATGACGTTGCTACGCTTGCAGCTGAGCGAAAAAATCAACGTTATGTTCCTGATGTCACCTTTCCTGAGTCGCTAAAGCTAGAAGCTGATCTAGAAACAGCAGTAAAAGCAAGTAAAATCATTCTAGTGGTTGTACCAAGTCATGCTTTCGCAGGCACTCTACAGAAAATAAAACCATGGTTAAACGAGGAAGCTGAAGTTGCGTGGGCAACAAAAGGTTTAGAGCCTAACACAGGGCGTTTATTGCAAGAAGTTGCAGTACAAGAGCTTGGGGATAATATTCCACTGGCTGTGCTTTCAGGACCTACTTTTGCTAAAGAAATGGCTATGGGCTTGCCAACAGCTATTTCGGTATCGTCGACTTCTAAAGATTTTGCAAAGCAGCTGGCTGATCTTTTACATTGTGGCCGCTCATTTAGGGTGTATAACAATGATGATTTCATTGGTATACAACTTGGTGGCGCAGTAAAAAATGTTATTGCGATTGGCGCAGGTATGTCGGACGGTTTTGGCTTTGGGGCTAATGCTCGTACAGCTTTAATAACCCGTGGTTTAGCTGAGCTGTGTCGTTTAGGTTGTGCATTAGGTGCCCGTTCAGATACCTTTATGGGCATGGCTGGTCTTGGTGACTTAATCTTAACCTGTACAGATAACCAATCGCGTAACCGTCGTTTTGGTCTGGCACTGGGTAAAGGTGAAGGAGTCGAAGCCGCAATCGAATCAATTGGTCAGGTTGTCGAAGGCTATAGAAATACTAAAGAAGTGTTTTTACTTGCTGAGCGTACCGGCATCGAAATGCCGATCACAGAGCAAATTTACAAAGTGCTTTATGAAAATAAAGATGTAAAAGAAGCTGCGATGGCGTTGCTTGGTCGAGAGCAAAAGTCAGAGTAATGATACCGGCGCACTTAAAACAAAACGCGATTAGTAATCGCGTTTTTTGTTTTTTACAACTTATAACTGCTCGCAATGCGAGGTACTAATACCTTCTCTTTTAAAGATCTAAAAAACCAAATCTTAGCCTTGTTACTAACGAGATTTTGTTGCCTCAAAATAGCTCACTTAATTAAGCGAATAGGTATTACTTAAGTTGGTTGTTTAACTTGTTTTTATTAATGAAATCGACCACTTGTTCAGCTTTAAGAGGCTTACTGTAATAGAATCCCTGTTGAAAATGGCAACCCATAATATGTAACATGTAAGCTTGCTCTTGGGTTTCAACGCCCTCGGCAATAATATTAATACCGAGATACTTTGCCAAGCGAACAATAGTTGCCGTGATGTTTCTATCTTGATCGTTATGAGCGATGTCTTTGACAAAGGATTTGTCAATTTTTAGGGTGTCGATAGGAAACCGTTTCAGGTAACTTAACGATGAGTGCCCTGTACCAAAGTCGTCTAGGGCGATGTTAACACCAAGCGCTTTTATACGTGTCATTTGCTGAAGGGCAAACTCAGGGTTATCCATCATTGCACTTTCTGTTATTTCTAACTCCAAGCAGTAGGCTGGCACATCAAACTTGCCTAAGTATTCTATTAATGTGTCTATTAAGCTACTGTGCTGAAAGTGTAATGCAGAAATGTTAATGGCTACATTGCCAAACCGTATATTTTGCTTTTGCCAGCTAGATAGTTGTTTTAGTAACCGCTCTATTAGTAATTGTGTTAGTGGGATAATGGCACCATTTTGTTCTGCAAGAGGGATGAATTCGTCAGGTGTTATAATACTGCCATCATCTTGAGGCCACCTAACTAGGGCTTCAAAGCCATGCAGACGATTGTGTTGAGCATCAAACTTAGGTTGAAAGTAAAGCTCAAAGTCATTATTGGTAATTGCCTTAAACAGAGCGCTTTCTTTCGTTAACTCGGTTGGGTCAAGTGTGTGGCGATCTTTATCAAAAAACTGGTATGTATTTCGGCCTATTTTTTTGCATGATTTAATGCGCTATTCGCACTGCGCATCAGGTTCTCGCAGTTATAAGCATTGTCTGGATAAATAGCGAGACCACAACATACAGATAATGAAGTTTCAAAATTATCCAGCATAAAAGGTGTTTTGAATTGCTGAAGAACTGTATCCACAGTTTGCTTTGCAAAGAATATCGTTTTTCCTGAATAAAGGTATGGAGGAACAAGTATTGCAAACTCATCTGCACCTAGTCTGGCGATTGTGAAGCCTGAATTGAGCGATGCTGTTAAGCGGCACGCGACCTCTTTGAGTAACACATCACCTAAGGTATGACCTAAAGAGTCATTTATCTTTTTGAAATTATCGATGTCAATAAATACGATAAGTAAACTCGGGTAAGTGTCGTTACATGCTTTGATTGCTTTATCAAGAGATTCAATAAAAATAGCACGATTCGATAATCCTGTAACAGTATCTTTTGTTGTGAGCTTAAGCATACTGCGCTCAGTATTTTTACGAGTTGTGATATCGTAAAACAGTCCAACATAGCGAACAGTAGGCTTAGTCAGTGATGAGGTTATTACTTTGGTGATTGATAAAGCCAGAGCGTAAGGTTGACCGTCTTTACGAATGTTCCACATTTCGCCAGACCAGTAACCATCTTGCTCTAACTCTTGGAGAATGATTGCTTCAAGCTGTTGGTCTCGACCGCTTTGAGTTAGCGCCTTAAACTTTTTGCCGATAACATCGACTTTTTGATAGCCAGTAATTTCAGAAAAAGCGTCATTTATCTCAATGATATTGAAGTCTTCGTCGGTTATCCAAATAGCATCTTTTGCTTTAGACAATAACGCATCCGTGAATATCATTTTTTTATTTCTGTAATAAAAAAACAGCCAAGCCAAAAGTAATAAGATAATGAAGGCCAGAAGAATGATATATGGAAAATTAGAAGCTTGCGTGGGCAAGGTTGTTGCAGCTGATGCTTTACCTAATGGAAGATGCATCAGCAAGGTCGAGCAACATAAAATATGAAAAGGGCGCATTTAAAACCATCTTTAGGAACAAGCCAGCCTATTTAGGTTAGTTCATAAAAAATGGTAATGCTAAATAATTAGTGTGTTTTTATTAAAAACGTTTTTTCAATAACTTACTGGCCATTAACAAAGCCAAGTTGACGCCAAGACTCATATACAAATACAGCCACAGAATTAGATAAGTTCATGCTTCGACTGTCTTTTTGCATCGGGATACGTACTCGTTGCTCTTTAGGTAAAGATTGAATGAGCTCATCAGGTAGGCCTCGAGTTTCCGGACCAAACACTAAACAGTCACCTGGTTGGTATTGTGCTTGATGGTGAAACTGACTGCCTTTAGTCGTACATGCATAGACTTTCTTAGGTTGGCATTTTTCTAGGTATGCTTCGAACGAAGCATGACGTTGTACGTGACTAAATTCATGATAATCAAGTCCTGCACGTTTTACACGCTTGTCATCCCATTCAAAGCCAAGAGGTTCAATAAGATGTAAGGCGTAGCCAGTGTTTGCGCATAAACGGATGATATTTCCAGTGTTAGGTGGGATCTCTGGTTGGTATAACACTATATCAAGCATGTGACTCTCTTTTTTAAACAATATCAATTGTCGGTGAGTATACACGAACTCAAATAAAAAGATGATATACTGACAACTGTTAATATCTAAAGGTAAGTTTTGTGCAACATCGCAGTTATGAGTTTTGGGTTAAAACAGCTAGTTTAGTGACTATCACTATGGTCAGCTTGATGATTGCCGCAAAAAGTTGGGCGTGGCTTGCTTCAGGCTCAGCTTCTATGCTTGGCTCATTAACCGACTCACTGATGGACATCACTGCATCTTTAATGAGCTTTTTAGTGCTAGGTTATGCATTACGTCCAGCGGATGATGATCATCGCTTTGGTCATGGTAAAGCGGAAGCATTAGCTGGCCTTGCTCAAGCTGCATTCATTGCCGGTTCTGGTTGTTTTTTAGCGTTCCATGGTATTGAGCGTTTATTCAACCCTGTTACCTTAAAGCATTCTGATTTAGGTATTTGGGTAAGTATTTTTGCGATTGTTTGTACGTTAGTGGTGGTATTTGTACAAACCAAAGTGATTAACCACACAGAATCTATCGCAATTAAAGCTGACTCAATTCATTACAAAGGTGACTTGATCTTAAACCTAGCTGTGTTGCTGGCTATTGTGTTGGCTAAATACGGTGTTGCATATGCAGATCCTCTGTTTGCAATTGGCGTCGCAGTTTATTTACTTTATAACAGTTGGGATATTGCCCGTGAAAGTGCTGATCATCTTATGGACAAAGAGCTTCCAGATGAAGAAAAAGAAACGATTCTTGCCATTGTAAATAGTCATCGAGATGTTTATGGCGCACATGATATTCGTACTCGCCAAGGCGGTAAGATCAAATTCATTCAAATGCATTTGGAGCTAGAAGATTCACTATCGCTCATTCGTGCTCATCAAGTTGCTGATGAAGTTGAGGTAATGATCCAAACTCATTTTGCATGTGAGATGGATATATTAGTTCACCTAGACCCGCTCTCAGTCGTTCAGAAGTCTCGTCAAACAGAGTCACAAAACTGATAAAAATCGCTGAGTACTGCCTGTCTTATCTCGTCGCGTTCACATAACAGTTCATGGCGAGCACCCGCGTAGGTTTTCAATCGTGCATGTTTCTGTTTATGGGTAAGTGCAAATTGCGCAGCATTATCGACCACGGTATCTTGCTCTGCACTTGCGATAAATAAAGGAATATCGACTTTTTTATCGATTAAAGAAGCAATAAAATCAAACGATGCATTGAGCCAGCCGTAGGTGACGCCACCTAGTTGTAAATCATCTTCTGCTGCATACAGTTCCCTAAACAGCTTATAGCGAATTTCACTACTGGTTAATTCATTGGCTGTAAAGTCGACCGGCAAATAGTCGCTTTGGCCAAATGCGTAACTACGACCAAGACCAAGTAAGGATGCAATTTTAGCTGCCAGTTTTGCTAAAGGCTTTGGTGTACCTTTGGTGTGAATATCAAACATTGGCGCGGATAAAAAAGCACCTGAAAACTGATGCTGATAACGCGAGAGGTAATCATAGGCAATAGCACTCCCCATTGAATGGCCGAGTAAAACCTGCTTTCCTTGCCAGTGCTGCTTTACCACTTTATCAATAAACACGGCAAAGTCATCGGCATAGTCAGTAAAACGATTTACATAGCCTTTGTGAGCGTTTTTTAAATGACGATAAGAGCGACCTTGGCCTTGGTGGTCAACACTAAAAACCGCAAAGCCATTTTGATAAAGTTCCCACAGTAACTCCTTATACTTAACCAAAGACTCAATTCGGCCACTACTAATGACGACAGCTGTATTTGCTTGCTCAGGTATGGCATAACCATAATAAAGCTGACCATGACTCGTGCTAAGAAAGTCTTTTTGTAATTGCTCAGAAAAAAACTGATTGATGTGCTCTGTGTTATTTATAAGGCTAGCTTCAGTGCTATAAAACATTTACTGACTCTTTAAAGGAAGGCGGATGTTAACGCAAAGTCCACCATGTTCTTGGTTTTCAAGTGTTAGTGTACCATCATGTGCAGAGATCGCATTCTTTGCAATTGCAAGCCCTAAACCTGTACCTCCGGTGTTTCTATCGCGTGCATGCTCTTGACGAAAGAAAGGCTCACACAGCCTTGCAAGGTTTGCTTCATCAACACCTTTACCATCATCGCAAATAGTCATGTAAATAGCATCAGACTCTTCTAGGTTAATTGAAATGGTGTGCTCTGCGTACTTAATTGCATTGCGAAGCACGTTTTCAAGCGCACTGGCAATTAAGGTTTCATCACACCGAATATCGGTTTTGAGCGCACCATTAACACGCAATACTTTATTACTTTGTTTGGCTTCAAATTGGGCGTCGTTAAGTACGTGATCGACTATGATTTGTAGTGACTGCGTACTTAATGAAAGGGTCTGACTCTTCGCTTCTAACCGTGACACCTGTAGTACATCGGCAATCATTTTATCAAGCTGATTGGCTTCTTTTTCGATACGCTCTAAATAGGCCTGTTGGGTATCATCAGCCTGCATTTGCGCAAGGCCAGTTGCCATTTTTAAGCGCGTTAAAGGTGAACGCAGCTCATGAGAAATATCTGCTAGTAATCGCTTTTGAGCCGTAATAAGTTGTTCAAGCTGTATTGCCATAGCATTAAAATCACGTCCGAGTACACCAAGTTCATCTTGTCGAGTGGACGATACATCAGCTCGGGCTGCTAAGTTACCATTTGCGAGTTTTTTTGCTGTTTCTTTTAGGCTATTAATAGGTGCAATTAAGTTGCGACTGAAGAAAAAGCTAAGCATTAATGATGCAATTAAAGCGATAAATAGCTTTAACCACGTTGGCATTAGCCATAAGCTAACGAAGAACGGCTTTTTGCGTTTCTCGTCAATCTCATAGAGGTAAAACTTACCTTCGGGTACATTTAATTCTATTGGCCCATAAGCTTGATACTCATCGGTAAATATAATTTGTGGGCTCATGTATTTAGTAAAGTTAAGCAAACTTAAGTCAATGTCTTTAGAGATAGGTTCACTGAGCATTTCAACTCCGTGTACGTCACCATTTAAGTACAGCAATTTATGCTTTGAAAAGCGCGGATGGGATAATACTTCTTGCGTTGATTTGCCATGTTTAGCAACTATCCGCTCAATACTTTTTGCAGTGTACTGCAAGTTTTTTAGCATCGGGCCGCGTAGATTATCACTGCCTACATTGCTGGTTAGTTGACTCAAAAAAACGAGTAGGGTAATGGTGGCCAGCACGGTAATCCAAAACCATACAAAGATTTTTAAAAATAGGTAGTGACGTGGGTGCTTTAACCAACTAGGAGGCGTCATGTTATTCACCTTGAATGAGTACGTAGCCACTACCACGTATTGTTTTTATTCGTTCATTGTTGACATGTTCAGCTATTTTCTTACGAATATTACTCACATGCATATCTATTGAACGGTCAAACGGAGCAAGGCGTCTCCCCAATACTTGTTCACTTATTTGTTCTTTACTGATCACTTCTCCTGCATGGTCTACTAACATTGCAAGAATTTCATATTCAGTACCTGTTAGGCTGAGGATGTTGTCGTTTACTGAGGCCTCACGTGTTGCAAAGTTAATATTGATACTGTTTACACTTAACGAATTGCTATGTTGATTAGACAGACTATTAATATGTTCAATACGACGGGTAATTGCTTTAACGCGAGCTAGTAGCTCTCTGTGATTAAATGGTTTGGCAATATAATCATCAGCGCCAAGCTCTAACCCAAAGATACGATCAAAGTCCTCTCCTTTGGCTGTTAGCATGATCACAGGAGTGAGTTTATGCTGCCTTAATTGTTTTAAGACTTCAAACCCATCCATAGAGGGAAGCATCACATCAAGTAGAATAAGTTCGTAGTTATATTGCAGTGCTTGTTTTAGTCCTTCAGCGCCATCATGAAAACAATCTACTGTAAATCCCTGTGCTGTTAAGTACTCACTGAGTAATTCGCACAACCCTGTATCGTCGTCGATCATTAATAGTTTCATTTGACACCTAGCAGTTTAATTCTTTGAGGTTATTTTACTCAGTAAATTGTGTAAAAGTGAATCTTTACACAACCTTTACACTGCTTTGCGTTCCTTTGCATTGTAATGAGTATAGTTAACTCATCAGTCGAAAACGACTCTGGAACACCACTCAACAAAAGGTAATGATTATGACTATTTCGAATAAACTTTCTAAATTCGTACTTGTTTGTGGCTTAGCAGCAGCCAGTGTTGGTACAACTTCAGCAATGGCAAAAGGTGACTTTTATCGTGGAATGAACCCACAAGCACGCTTTTTACTTTCTGAGCGCGGTATTGATAAATTACAACTTACAGAAGAGCAGCAAACGAAACTAAAAGCGATTTTTGCTGAGCAGAAAACGCAATTTGAAGCGTTACGTGGTGACAAAGATGCAATGAAAGCCGCTCGTGCAGCTCACAAAGAAAAAATGGATGTATTATTATCTACAGCAAAATTTGACGAAAATGCGGCTCTTGAGCTAATCAAAGCACGTCAGGCGAAAGCTCAGCAGTTTGCCTTGTTAAAGATGAAATCAGAGCATGATATTTGGCAGGTTTTGAATACTGAGCAACGTGAAAGCTACCAAGAAATTAAAAAGCATCTTCGTAAAAAAGGCCATAAAAAGGGTCATCATGGAAATCGTGGCGAGCGTAAAGGTGAGCGCTCTGAAGGTTAAAAGCGAGTTACTATTAATATATAACATGCGGCAAATGCCGCATTTTTGTATTTCATACCAATGTGCTTAATAAAGTGGTCTATTTTGAGGCAGCAAAACCTCGTTGATAACAAAGCAAAAATTTCGTTATTTAGTTGTGCTCGGCAATTGATCCTGCATTGCTCTACCTTCTGCATCCATGCCGTCGTAAATCAGAAATTTTTAACCCAGGTAGCGACAGGTTTAATCCCTGAAAGTGATTAAGTATTATTGCGGGTTGGTATTACTTAAACTTTATTCTTTAAAGAATGAGTCGTCATTTTTAGCGAGCATGGCTTCAATATCTTCAATCATATCTTGGCTAAGCTCATTAGCATTGCTAATTGGGCTAGAAATTTTATTGTTCTCAAACGACCACTCACCTAAATCTATTAGCTGGCAGCGTTTTGAGCAAAATGGACGATGCGGGCTTTGCTCTGACCATTCAACTTTGGTTTTGCATGTTGGGCAGTTTACAACTGTTGGCATGGAATAACTCTCAAATAAGCACTTTTGTCAGATCTTACTGAACAGTTAGCTGATAATCCAGTAACGAATTTGTTTAGAAACTCGTTACTCGGTTTATTTCTGCCAAAGAGGTAACACCATCGGCGGCTTTTTTGAGTCCAGATAATCGTAAGTTATTGAATCCTGATCTTAATGCTACTTCTGCAATCTCTAAGGAATTACCACCACGCATAATAATTTGCGCAATTTCAGGTGTGATCTGCATTACTTCATAGACACCAACACGTCCTTTATAACCCTCAGTGCAACTATCACAACCTTTAGGTGCAAATAGTTGTATTTCACTAAGCTTGTCTTTATCAAAACCTTGGCGAATCAGTTCTTCATCAGGTAGTGTCTCTGGTGTTTTACACTTAGGGCAAAGTCGTCTTGCTAGACGCTGTGCAATAATAAGACTAATTGAACTTGCTACGTTATAAGCAGGCACCCCCATATTTAAAAGACGAGTTAGGGTTTCTGGCGCTGAGTTTGTGTGTAGAGTTGATAAAACTAAGTGACCCGTTTGTGCTGCTTTAATCGCGATTTCAGCGGTTTCAAGATCACGGATCTCACCAACCATTACAACATCAGGATCTTGTCGCAAGAATGCTTTTAATGCGTTAGCAAAGGTCATTTCAGCTTTTGGATTAATTTGTACTTGGTTTATCCCTTCAAGGTTTATCTCTACTGGATCTTCGGCGGTACTAATATTACGCTCAGGCTGGTTGAGAATGTTTAAACCGGTATAAAGTGATACGGTTTTACCAGACCCTGTAGGACCTGTCACCAAGATCATCCCTTGTGGCTGCTCAAGTGCATCCATGTAAAGCTTCTTCTGCTCAGGCTCATAGCCAAGGACATCGATACCGAGCATGGCACTTGATGAGTCGAGAATACGCATTACGATTTTCTCGCCCCATAATGTAGGCAATGTACTAACACGAAAATCGATACTTTTACGTTCGGTTATTTTAAGCTTAATACGACCATCTTGAGGTTTACGTTTTTCTGCGATATCTAGTCGCGACATAACCTTGATACGTGCAGATAAGCGGCTAGCCAAGCTATTTGGCGGGCTTGCCATCTCATGCAAAATACCATCGATACGAAAACGCACACGATATCGGTGTTCATAAGGTTCAAAGTGTAAATCCGAGGCGCCTTTTTTAATTGCATCCATTAAAATTTTATTGATGTAGACAATAATCGGTGCATCGTCTTTGTCTTCATCTTTTGGCGCTAAATTTTGGGGAGTTTCTGACTCTAAGTCTCCGAGTTCTTTAAATTCGCTTTCGCTGAGATGTAAACTTCCGGTCGCATCAAATAATTGCTCAATTTTATTTTCGAGTTGATTGTAATCAACAACCACGACTTCGCATGAGAGACCTGTACTAAACTCAAAGTTTTCAAATGCACCATAGTCGGTCGGATCCGATGCGGCCATGTAGAGCTTACTGCCTTTTTTTACAAGTGGCAGAATGTGATGCTCGCGAATGAGTTTTTCTTTGATCAGCTCTTCAGAAATTTTTGTGACATCAAAGTCTTTAATATCAAAATAAGGAACACGAAATAGATCGGTGCATTGCTCAGCAAGTTCACGACCATCCATACCGCAACTTTTAGCTATAAGCTCTGCGGTAGAACTATACTCTTTTTGTTTTAACTTTACTGTCTCGGCATCAATACGTCCAAGAGTAATGTACTTTCTGAGAAGCGGTGAGTTTATATTCATTGCGCACCTAAGTTGAGCCTATCTTTGCCACAATTTACCAGAAAAAATTAGGGTATAACATCAGTCTTGTCTGATTTAGTCAAAATTGCAAAATAAAATCATCATAAACTCATGCATTTACATTGATTGCTAATTCTTTTGGGTTAGTTTTTGACGTGCTAATTAATATTAGCATTCTATTTTGAATTAGCTATTGTTGTGCAGATGCTAAATATGAGAGATGTAACTCTTTAACTGTTAGAAAAACCTCTCTAAGAGGACGATTGTTATCTAAAATATCATCCGCTTTTAGTAGCTTATCGTCTCTAGACATTTGTGAGGCTATGATTTGCTCAGCTAATTCAGTGGAAACATTATCGCGTGCTGTGGTTCTCGTTATTTGCACCTCAACCGGAACGTCAACGAGCAAAGTGCGGTTACAAAATTTCTCTAAGCCATTTTCGAATAGTAGTGGTGCAACTAATATTACATAGGAGCTGGTGGCCTTTTGTAATTGCCTCAGCATTGATTCTCTAATAAGCGGGTGCAATAAGCTATTTAGCCATTGTTTTTTAGATTCATCAGCAAAGATTATTGTTCTTAGTTTTGCGCGATCGAGTGTGCTGCTACTCGTGAGTATTTCATCACCAAAATATTCAGTAATTTTTTTTAGACCCGTTGAGCCTGGCTCGACAACTTCTCTGGCAACAACATCAGCGTCGACTACTTTAATTCCAAGTTCTTCAAACATTGCGCTTACCGCGCTTTTTCCAGAGCCAATACCGCCAGTAATTCCTAAAATCCACTTTGCCATAATCAGTAACCTAAAAAGTTAAAGTAATAGGCTTGAATTTGCTCACGCCATAGCAAAGTGACCCAACCAGCAATCGCAAGGTAGGGCCCAAATGGGATTGGCGTGGTTTTATCTTTACCTTGAATGATTATTTGTGTAATGCCAATGATGGCACCAACGACACTTGATAATAGCACGATAGTTAAAATATCTTGCCAGCCTAGTAGCGCACCAAACACGGCTAACAGTTTAAAGTCGCCATAACCCATGCCTTCTTTACCAGTAGCAAGCTTGAATAACCAGTAGACACTCCATAAGCTCAGGTAGCCAACTGCGGCGCCGATAATAGCATCGCTCGGAGCAATGGTAATATCCAAAGTTGCAGCAATTAATGCTAACCAAACCAATGGCAATGTGAGCTGATCAGGCAGTAACATATGATCTATATCTATAAAGGTTAAAGCGACTAACACCCAAGTGATCACTATATAAAGAAGAGCAAGCTTAGTTGGGCCAAAAACAGCTGCGACAATTAAACTTAGGACCGCTGTAAGCATTTCCACAATAGGGTAGCGTACAGAAATTGGTGTTTGACAATTAGCACAGCGACCTTTTAATAATAGCCAACTAATCACAGGTATATTTTGCCAAGCTTTGATTGGTGATTTGCATTTAGGGCAGGTCGAATTAGGTTTTACGAGGTTAAATGGCGCTTGATCTATTTGCTGTTTTGAATTGAGCTCATCGGCCAATACAATACGGCATTCCGTTTGCCATTCTCGTTTCATCATCAGTGGCAAACGATAAATCACCACATTTAAAAAGCTACCAATACACAGGCTAACTAAGCCCACAGTCAAAAAATAAAACCACTGCTGACTTTGCATTGCAGTGGTTATATCAAGAAAAAAGTTTTCCATTAAATTACCTAACTTCTGGCCATTTATAGGCCGATTTTATTTCGCTGTGTTGAACCGTTTTTATTATTTATTTTATATTGCAAACTATCAATCAAGGTTTAGTATTTTTCTTACAGTTATATTTTAAATCACTGAGCCTAATTGGAAGATAGGCAAGTACATAGCAACAATTAACCCACCAACAAGGACGCCTAATACAACCATAATTAAAGGCTCAAGTAAGCTTGATAAGCCATCAACGGCATCATCAACTTCTTGCTCATAAATAGTTGCTACCTTTGCAAGCATACCATCTAGCGAACCTGACTCTTCACCAATAGCCACCATTTGCACTACCATATCTGGGAAAATTTTTGTGTTGCGCATTGGCCAGTTCATTAAATTACCAGAGCTTACTTCGGCTTTTATCTCTAAAATCGCATAACGGTATACCGCGTTGCCAGAAGCGCCAGCAGCAGAATCGAGTGCGTCAACTAAAGGTACACCTGCCGCAAAAGTCGTTGAGAGCGTACGAGCGTATCGTGCAACAGCCGCTTTATTTAAAATCATACCAACAACAGGTAGTTTTAATATTGCTCTGTCATTGGCATCCCTGAGTTTTTTGCTCTTAAGAAGTGCTTCTTTATAAATATAGCCTGCAGCGACTACAATGATTAGCATTACCCACCAATATTCCTGCATAAACTCCGAAATACCAATTACCATAAGAGTAAAAGCAGGTAGCTCTGCGCCAAAGCCGTTAAAAATATCTTGGAATTGCGGCACTACAAATATCAGCAAAATAGATGTTACGATTATAGCAACCACCAAAACCGCAATAGGATAAAACATGGCTTTTTTAATCTTTGATTTAAGAGCCTCTGCTTTTTCTTTATAAAGCGCAACACGGTCATAAATTTTATCAAGTGCGCCTGACTGCTCACCAGATGCAACTAAGTCGCAATAAAGATCATCAAAATAGCGAGGGTGCTTTCGTAAAGCTTGAGAAAGGGGAATACCTGCTTTTACTTCATCAGCAATACCCTCCATTAATTTTGCAACGCTTTTGTTCTTTGCACCAGAGGCTATCATTTCAATAGACTGAATTAGGGGAACACCTGCCATCAGCATAGTTGCAATTTGTCTAGAAATTAGGGCGATATCCTTAGAGGTTACTTTCTGTACACGTGAGCCAAACATTGGTTTTGCTTTACGCTTAACTTTTGAAGGCGTAATACCTTGCTTACGTAACTGCGCTTTGACTAAAGCAATGCTTTGCCCTGAAAGCTCACCCTCAAGTTTTTTACCTCGAGCACTTACACCAACCCATTCAAAAGTATCTAAAGATTGCTTTTCTTGAACTTTACTCATTGTAAATCCATATGTTACTGATTGATGTTTAATAGCTTAATAGTAGCGGCCTTTTGAGGCTGAAACAATTGATAAGGTGATGTTATCTTGCTTAAATATGAAGATTCAGAGGATTCGGGTCTCAAAAGTGCAAAATACATTAAAGGTTTATAGAACAAAGTTTGTTTGGAGTTTTATTCATTTTCTAGTGGGTAGCTTGTTCTTGTTTATAGTTGCCACTTGGCTTTTTTTTAGCTGGTTTAATCATGGGCGATACTTACTCACTGATTTATTGGGTATTACAGTAATTATTCTTTCAATTGATCTTATATTGGGCCCAATATTTAACTTCTGGTTGCTATCGCCACTAAAGTCGAAGCGTGAAAACTCAATTAATTTTGGCTGTATCCTCATGTTACAGATTGTATCGCTTGCTTATGGTATTACTCAGATAGATGGTCAACGTTTGGCCTATATTGTTAAATGGCAAAACTCCTACTTTACGGTGTTAAAAAGTGAGGATAGAAGAGTAAACCATGAAGAAGCTTTATATCACTTTAATGAGCCTACAGTGCAAAGTAATGAAAGAGCTTTTTATGAAATGATGATAAAACATGCCGTACCACCGATTGAAATGTATGAATATTTTGTGGAAGTTCCGTTATCGAGCGAATGTAATGAATCACCTTGCGAAGTGATTTCTAAATCAGGGCTAGTTAAATTAAAAAGTACCAAAGAGGGCATGGTCTTTTTTTAGCAAGTACCACCGCTGATACAAGTGCTAGTTTGTGACAACTTCCATATTAATTGACCAGCATTTAATTGCCCTTGCATTATATAAGTATCACCATTCGACTCAGACGCATCAGCAGTCGCTGTTGATGTAATAATAAAATTCCCCGAATTCGTGATTTCAATGTTTGATACATGTTTAGGAGAAGTAAAATCGGTTTTTTTACGACCTAGCTTAGTGAAGGTGTCGCATTTAGATAAATCAACATACCTGTGATAACAAAGCTCAACCGCTCTTTGCAAAGCATTACTGGCAAGCACAACTTCAGTGAATTTAGAACGTTTGAAATGGTTGTTATAGGCAGGAAGAGCCAATGATAACAGAAGACCTAATATTGCCACCGTTACCATTAGCTCGATTAGTGTAAAACCATTAGGTTTTTTCACAATTAAATAAGCTTACAATTAGCAGATACCTGCTGCTACACAATCACCTGATTGTGCCCAGACAAGAGTGCCATTTTTTGCTGTAGGCGTAAGGATATAAGTCTTTCCATCAACAGAAGCTGCGCCTGTTGCTGTTACCTTTCCTTTAGCTTCTACTTTAACTTCTGCAACATGATCACCGGCAGCCGCGCCAGTTGAGTTCAGGCCAATTTCGGCAGCTGAGTCACAGTTATCTAAATTACCAGCCCCACGAGTCTGATAGCACACATCAACAAGACCTTTAGCCGAAGATGCAGCTAAAACTACTTCAGAAAAACGTGCTTTTTTAGTGTAAGTTTGGTATTGCGGTAGTGCGATAGCTGCAAGAATACCGATGATTGCAATTACAATCATTAATTCAATTAGGGTGAAACCCTGTTGCTTTTGTTGTGTCATTTGTTCCTCTCCTAAAGGATATGATGATTTAGTAAGTTTAGCTATAACTTCAGCGTTGTAAAACCAAGGCTCAATTTACAGGTTAAATCTTACAGTTTTAATTTAAATGTCTTCAAATATAGCGTGATTGATAACAAAGTTTTCAACAAACATCCCATGTTCAAAGCATGTAAAATTACTTTAGCATTATTCAATGCATTTGAAAGCTATTTTACTGTAAGACAAGCAATTTTTCTGAACTTTCCGGCCTTACTTTGAGACAGGTCAAGCCTCTAAAATAGGGGGAACCCATTAGTAAAGTCTATACGCCTGTTGTAAATCATTGAAATGTTTGTAGTTTAACTGTTAGTTATGAGTAGTTTAGTACAAAAGGTTGATCTGCATCAAACAAATGTATGTTTTTTGTTACTCACCTAAGCTTTTTACGTATTTAATGCTTTTTTTATTTTCTTGTCAATAAATTAGGTAAGTCACTAAATACGTATAAAGGGGAAGTTAGCCGTTAAATCGCATGGATAGATCGATTGATTGTAAATTTTTTGTAAGTGCACCGCTCGAGATAAAATCTATACCTGCTTGCGAGTAAGTTTTAAGAGTTTCGAGTGTCATATTGCCAGACACTTCAAGTTTTGCGCGCTTATCTGTTATTGTGACTGCTTGCTGAATTTGCTCAACGGTGAAGTTGTCGAGCATAATGATATCAGCACCCGCAGTGATTGCTTGCTCAAGCTCATTAAGTGATTCAACTTCTACTTCAACTGGCTTTGTAGGGTGGTTGCTTTTTGCTTGTGCTACTGCTTTATCAATACCGCCACATGCAGCGATGTGGTTTTCTTTAATAAGAAATGCATCAAATAGCCCGATGCGGTGATTCGCGCCACCACCACATTTAACTGCGTATTTTTGTAACGCCCGTAAGCCAGGAATTGTTTTGCGTGTATCGAGTAGCTGTGTGGTTGTACCTTCTAGCTCTTTTACATAACGAGCAGTTGTTGTTGCTGTGCCAGAAAGTGTTTGTACAAAGTTAAGGGCCGTGCGCTCTGCAGTTAAAATAGCGCGAGCTGAACCAGATGCTGTAAACAAAGTGGCATTCGCTGCGACTTTATCGCCATCATTTACCAGTACATCAACTTTCACTGTTGGATCGACTTGGTTAAATACTTCTAAAATAATCTCTTTTCCACAAAATACACAGTCTTCACGAGTTATTACCTTGGCATTCGCTTGCTGGTTTTCAGGTATCAGCTGTGCGGTGATATCACCGTCACCGGCGCTTTGGTAATTCAAATCTTCATCAAGGGCAAGTTTAACCAATTGGCTAATTAAAGAGTGAGGGACTGACATGTAGAAAGCTCATTGTTTATGAATAAATTGGCGAAATTTTACTATGTTTAACCCCTTATTAGAAGTTAAAGATCGACCACCAGTAGAGTAGGCTTAATCGCATCCTCCTTAGCGAAAATGAATCTAACTAGACCCTAAGTTTTTAACCATTTACACTATTTAACTTTACTGTCATTGTTAGTTTTTAAAATGCATATAAATGAACTTGGTCAATTAAACAATGTGTTACAACGTCCATGTGCACATTATGATGAACGCCCTGATAATGAAGTCTCATTATTGGTCATTCATAATATTTCTTTGCCGGCAGGGCAGTTTGCAACACCTTATGTTGATGATTTATTTATGGGATGTATTGATTGTTCTGCGCATGAGAGCTTTGCTGGTTTAGACGGTTTGCGGGTTTCCGCACATTGCTTTATTCGTCGTACAGGAGAGATAATTCAGTATGTTCCTTTTACCAAACGAGCTTGGCATGCAGGCGTATCAACATTTGAAGGCAGAGAACGCTGTAATGACTTTAGTATTGGTATTGAGCTTGAAGGCACCGACACGCAAGCGTATACCCAAGCACAATATAATGCATTACACTTGGTGACATCGGCATTAATCGAAAAGTACCCAGATATTAATCGTTCGCGTATCGTTGGTCATTGTGACATTGCACCGGGCCGAAAAACGGATCCAGGTAGAAGTTTCGATTGGCAATACTATTTTGATTTAGTGTTTTAGTTAAAGGATATAGGTAAAAGCATGATCTTAATTTCAATAATTATTGCTTTGGTGATTGAGCGTTTAGGGGCGCGGGCTGATTATTGGCAAATCGGTTTTTATGCCAACTCCTATCTTAAGCACTCGCAAAAACACCTTTCAGAAAAAGGCTTATTCAATTCCCCAATAGGCTTTATGATTTGGTTAATGTTACCAGTGGTTGCCGTTGGACTAGTTTATCAATTCTCAGATTTTATAATTTGGCAGTTAGCTGTGAATGTTGCTGTACTGTTGGTTTGCTTTGGCTGTGCTAAGCAGCGTGCTTTATATAAGTCATACTTAAATGCATTAACACGTAATGATCAAGAAGCTGCTTCTTTATTTGCATTACAGATGGGGCAAAAGAAAACAGAAGATCAGCCCCATGGTGAGACATTTGGGCAAACGCTAGCATGGCTAAATTTTCGTTTTTATTGTGCAGTGATTTTTTGGTTTGTGGTTTTAGGTGTACCAGGCGCGGTGCTTTATGCACTAGTTCGAACCCTTGCAGACAAGGTAAGGGACGATCACAGTGTTGTCTATGCTAAACGTTTTAAACTGATTCATAGCTTACTGTTTTGGCTCGATTGGTTACCAGCACGTGTTGCTAGCTTTGGTTATTTAGTGATTGGTAACTTTAATAAAGGCACCAGTTGTTGGTTGAAGTATGTGCTCGACTTTTCAGTTAGTAACCGAAAAGTGGTTACGCAAACCGCACTTGCTGCTGAGCAAATAGAGCAACAACATTTTGGCTGTACTTACGAAGCCACCTGCATGATGAAACTTGTAAAAAGAAATGTATTGTTCTTTTTAGTGATTATTGCAGCACTTACTTTATTTGGTGGTTTGGCGTAGTAGATTGTAGGAATGACTTTATTCATAAATCGCTCTGTTAGTGCACTTCTATTGAGTTCTGATTTTTCAGCACTGAAGTGCATACTACCTGTACTTGCTTCCAAGTCATTCAAATAGACTAACATCTACTATCTGATGACTAAATGCTTAGATGTAATACCTAGTGCTTACCAATCTGGTCTGACCATTTAATTTTTATTGTTTTTTCCTTCAGAAAAAGTCACTTTAATCCATACTGTTTAATCTTTAAGCGAATTGCGTTAGGGTGTTATTAGTCTTAAATCGCACTGAAATTGACAGAAATACGGGTTTTTGATACCGTATGTCTCAATTTGGTATGACCAATTTACCTTTTTGGTCAAGGCACAAAGTTAAGTACCCGATATTTATAGGGTTAATGCATAACAATGCGGACGTTAATTAATGTCTTTAAAGATTAAAGCAGCAAAATTATCTGATGTTATTTTACAGCAACTTGAGAATATGATTCTCGAGGGATCGTTAGCGCCAGGTGAAAAGCTTCCTCCGGAACGTGAGCTTGCGAAACAATTTGAAGTGTCGCGACCTTCACTGCGTGAGGCAATCCAAAAGCTAGAAGCAAAAGGCTTGGTGACACGTCGCCAAGGCGGCGGAACCTTTGTAAAAAATCAACTTGAAGAGGGGCTCACTGATCCGCTTTTTGATTTGATCAGTAAGCATCCAGAGTCACAATTTGATTTACTTGAATTTCGTCATGCCCTTGAGGGGATCGCGGCTTATTACGCGGCTATGCGTGGTACCACCAATGACTTTAAAAAAGTAAAACAAAGCTTTGATAATATCGCGCTTGTTAACGATGACATTGTGCAAAAAGCAAAAGCCATTAATGCATTCCATTTTAGTGTGGCTGAAGCATCTCATAACGTGGTGTTACTACATCTAGTTAGAGGGATGCAGGCTCTACTAGAGCAAAATGTATTACAGAATTTAACTGTACTGTTAAAAAAACCACAGATCAGCCAACAGCTTGCAGAGCATAGGCGACTGTTGATGGATGCGGTTATTGAAGGAAACCCAGAGCAAGCACGTCTTGCTAGTAATGCTCATTTAGCCTTTATCGAAGAAGCCTTACTTGAGGCTGGCAAAGAGCATTCGCGGATTGAACGTAGTTTAAGACGCACCAAACAACATTAAGCAAGTGATTAGCTAAGTTTAGTTAACTACTTAATTTAAGATTTATTAAAATAATTAGTATTTTAAACATAAGGAAACCTCCATATGTCTGAAGTCAATAAAATTGACGTAGACGCGCTAGAAACACAAGAGTGGTTACAAGCCCTTGAATCTGTTGTGCGCGAAGAAGGTGTAGAACGAGCTCAATATTTACTTGAGCAAGTGTTAGAGCAAGCCCGTTTAGACGGTGTTGATATGCCTACTGGCACGACTACTAACTACGTTAATACCATTCCGGTAGATCAAGAGCCTGCTTACCCAGGTGACGTAAACATTGAACGTCGTATTCGTTCAATCATCCGTTGGAATGCGATCATGATCGTATTACGTGCGTCGAAAAAAGATCTAGACTTAGGCGGCCATATGGCGTCTTACCAGTCTTCTGCTGCATTCTATGAAGTGTGTTTTAACCACTTCTTCAAAGCACCAAACGATGTAGACGGCGGTGACTTAGTGTATTACCAAGGCCATATTTCTCCTGGTATCTATGCACGTGCATTTGTTGAAGGTCGTTTAACAGCTGAGCAGCTTGATAACTTCCGTCAAGAAGTTGATGGTAAAGGTCTTCCTTCATACCCACACCCTAAATTAATGCCTGAATTCTGGCAGTTCCCTACAGTATCTATGGGTCTTGGTCCGATTGCATCAATCTACCAAGCGCGTTTCCTAAAATACCTAGATGGTCGTGGCTTAAAAGACACTAAAAACCAACGTGTATACGCTTTCTTAGGCGATGGTGAGATGGATGAGCCAGAATCACGTGGTGCAATCTCATTTGCTGCGCGTGAGAAGCTAGATAACCTATGTTACCTAATCAACTGTAACTTACAGCGTTTAGATGGCCCAGTAATGGGTAACGGCAAGATCATTCAAGAGCTTGAAGGTCTATTCAAAGGCGCTGGCTGGAACGTGATTAAAGTTGTATGGGGTAGCGGTTGGGATATCCTACTAGCTAAAGATACAACAGGTAAATTACTGCAGTTAATGAACGAAACCATTGACGGTGATTACCAAACATATAAAGCGAAAGATGGTGCATACGTTCGTGAGCACTTCTTTGGTCGTTACCCAGAAACAGCAGCACTTGTTGCTGATATGACTGATGAAGAAATTTTCGCACTTAAGCGTGGTGGTCATGAGCCATCAAAACTTTACGCTGCATTCAAAAAAGCGGAAGAAACCAAAGATCGTCCAACAGTAATCCTAGCTAAAACTGTAAAAGGTTACGGCATGGGTGATGCAGCTGAAGGTAAAAACATCGCGCACCAAGTTAAGAAAATGGACATGACACACGTTGAGCACTTACGCTCACGTTTAGGTCTTCAAGATTTGGTTTCTGATGAAGAAATTAAAGACCTTCCATATCTTACACTTGAAGAAGGTTCTGAAGAGTACAAGTATCTTCACGCACGTCGTGAAGCACTGCAAGGTTACACGCCTAAGCGTATTGCTAAGTTCTCTGAAAAGTTAACATTACCTGAAGTTGATGCGTTCAAGCCACTACTTGAAGAGCAAAAACGTGACATCTCAACAACAATGGGCTTTGTACGTGCACTTAACGTGTTACTAAAAGACAAAGGCATTGGTAAAAATATCGTTCCTATCATCGCAGATGAAGCGCGTACGTTTGGTATGGAAGGTTTATTCCGTCAAATCGGTATTTACAACCCACATGGCCAAAACTATACGCCGCAAGACCGTGACATCGTTTCTTACTACAAAGAAGCGACATCAGGTCAGGTACTACAAGAAGGTATCAACGAGTTAGGTGCAATGTCATCATGGGTTGCTGCTGCAACATCTTACAGCACTAACGATTTACCGATGATCCCATTCTACATCTACTACTCAATGTTTGGTTTCCAACGTGTAGGTGATATGGCGTGGATGGCTGGTGACCAACAAGCACGTGGTTTCTTACTAGGTGCGACAGCTGGTCGTACTACACTTAACGGCGAAGGTTTACAGCACGAAGATGGTCATAGCCACATTCTTGCCAACACAGTACCTAACTGTATTTCTTATGATCCAACATTCGCATACGAAGTAGCAGTAATCATGCAAGACGGTATCCGTCGCATGTACGGTGAAGACCAAGAAAACGTGTTCTACTACCTAACGCTAATGAACGAAAACTACCATCAACCAGCAATGCCTGAAGGCGCTGAAGAGGGTATTCGTAAAGGTATCTACAAACTTGAAACTGTGGCTGGCGAGAAAGCAAAAGTACAGTTACTAGGTTCAGGTACAATCATGATGGAAGTGCGTAAAGCGGCACAAATCCTCAGCGAAGAATATGGCATTGGTTCAGATGTATTCTCTGTAACGTCATTCAACGAGCTAACACGTGATGGTCAAGATGTTGAGCGTTTCAACATGCTTAATCCTGAAGCAGAACAAAAGACTGCTTACATCACAAATGCATTAACAGATGCAGTAACTGTTGCAGCAACAGACTACATGAAGAACTACGCAGAACAAGTTCGTTCATTTGTTCCAAGCAGCAACTATAAAGTGTTGGGTACAGATGGTTACGGTCGTTCTGATAGCCGTGAAAACTTACGTCGTCACTTCGAAGTTAATGCGGGCTATGTTGTAGTTGCAACATTATCTGAGCTTGCTAAACGTGGTGAAGTTGAGAAGTCAGTGGTTGTTGAAGCAATCAAGAAGTTCGACATCGACACAAACAAAGTTAACCCGCTATACGCATAAGAGGTTCCAATGAGTATTGAAATTAAAGTACCAGATATCGGTGGCGATGAAGTTGAAGTAACCGAAATCCTTGTTAGCGTTGGTGATAAGGTTGAGGTTGATCAGTCGTTATTAACGGTTGAAGGCGACAAAGCATCAATGGAAGTACCTGCTGCACAAGCAGGTACGGTTAAAGAAATTAAAGTAGCTGAAGGTGATACGGTAACGACGGGTTCACTTATCATGATCTTCGAAGGTGAAGAACAAGCAGCTGCACCAGCACAAGCTAAAGAAGAAGCTAAAGAAGAGCCAACTAAACAATCTTCAGCTTCTGCAACGCAAGAAGTTAATGTACCAGATATAGGCGATGATGAAGTTGAAGTAACTGAAATCATGGTTGCGGTAGGTGACACGGTTGAAGAAGAGCAATCTTTATTAAGTGTTGAAGGCGATAAAGCATCGATGGAAGTACCTGCGCCATTTGCTGGTACTGTTAAAGAGATCAAAATCGCAACTGGCGATAAAGTGAAAACTGGCTCTTTAATCTTCGTTTTTGAAACAGCATCAAGCGGCTCTGAAGCACCTGCAGCAGAATCAGCTCCAGCAGAATCAGCTCCAGCAGAAGCTGCTCCTGCTACATCTGGCACTAAAGAAGTAAACGTGCCTGATATCGGTGGTGATGAAGTTGAAGTAACTGAAGTGATGGTTGCTGTTGGCGATAAGGTTGAAGAAGATCAATCAATCTTAAACGTTGAAGGCGATAAAGCATCAATGGAAGTGCCAGCACCATTTGCCGGTACAGTTAAAGAAATCAAAGTAGCAGCTGGAGATAAAGTATCAACTGGCTCACTTATCTTTGTATTTGAAGTAGCCGGTAGTGCACCCGCTGCAGCGGCACCTGCTCCTGCAAAAACTGAAGCCGCTCCTGCTGCAAAAGCGCCAGCGGCTGAAAAGCCAGCGTCAGCACCTGCAAGCAACGAAGGTTTTGCAGATAACAAAGCGTATGCACATGCATCACCAGTTGTTCGTCGTTTAGCGCGTGAGTTCGGTATTAACCTAGCAAACGTAAAAGGCACGGGTCGTAAGAATCGTGTTGTTAAAGAAGACGTACAAAACTACGTAAAAGACCTTGTGAAGAAAGTTGAATCTGGTCAGCTATCTGCAGGTAAAGGTAATGCGGGTGGCGGTGAGTTAGGTCTTATCCCTTGGCCTAAGGTTGATTTTGCTAAGTTTGGTGAAATCGAAGAGAAGAAACTTTCTCGTATTCAGAAGCTATCAGGTGCTAACTTACACCGTAACTGGGTGCAAATCCCGCATGTTACACAGTTTGACGAAGCGGATATCACAAGCCTTGAAGCATTCCGTAAAGAGCAAAACGCGCTTGCTGAGAAGAAAAAGCTGGGTGTTAAAATCACACCACTTGTGTTTGTGATGAAAGCGGCGGCGAAAGCACTTGCTGAATTCCCAACGTTTAACTCTTCACTGTCTGAAGACGGCGAAAGCTTAATCTTGAAGAAGTACATCAACATTGGTGTTGCGGTTGATACGCCAAACGGCTTGGTTGTTCCAGTATTCAAAGATGTTGATAAAAAAGGCATCATTGAACTTTCTCGTGAATTAATGGAAATTTCAGCTAAAGCACGTGACGGCAAGCTAACTTCATCTGATATGCAAGGCGGTTGTTTCACAATCTCAAGCCTAGGTGGTATCGGTGGTACAGCGTTCACGCCAATTGTGAATGCGCCAGAAGTTGCTATCTTAGGTGTATCTAAGTCAGAAATGAAACCTAAGTGGAACGGCAAAGAGTTTGAACCTAAATTAATGGTTCCATTATCAATGTCATACGACCATAGGGTTATTGACGGTGCACTAGCAGCACGCTTTACTGTGACGCTAGCAAGCTACATGAGCGATATTCGTCAATTGGTGATGTAATCGTCTCATAATTTATAAGAATCAAATCCCAGCAAGGTGTTTTTTGCTGGGATTTTTACCATTGGCAATGATACAATCTTTGCCATAGAACAATCTTGGTATAGATATCTGCTCTCCCTTTCTGCCTTGCAGAAACATGGCAGTTAAACTTAGGGGCAGTGTCCCGTTCAAACATTTAAGGTAATAGCATGAGCAACGAATTAAAAACTCAAGTTGTTGTACTAGGCGGTGGTCCTGGTGGTTATTCTGCGGCTTTCCGTGCTGCTGACTTGGGCTTAGAAGTAACATTGGTAGAATCTCGCAACACATTAGGCGGTGTATGTCTAAATGTGGGTTGTATTCCTTCAAAAGCACTTTTACACGTAGCTAAAGTGATTGATGACGCTGCAGAAATGTCATCTCACGGCGTTACTTTTGGTAAGCCTGAAATCGACCTAGACAAAATCCGTGATTGGAAAGAGTCTGTAATCGGTCAATTAACTGGCGGCCTAGACGGCATGGCTAAAATGCGTAAAGTGAAAGTAGTTAACGGCTACGGTAAATTCACTGGTAGCAACACACTAGCTGTTGAAGGTGAAGACGGTACAACAACGATCACATTTGATAATGCTATTATCGCTGCAGGTTCTCAACCTGTTAATTTACCTTTCATCCCTGAAGATGACCGTGTAATTGACTCAACAGGTGCACTAGAGCTTAAAGATGTTCCTGAGAAGCTTCTTGTTTTAGGTGGTGGTATCATCGGTCTTGAGATGGGTACTGTATACCGTGCGCTAGGTTCTGAAATCGACGTAGTTGAATTTGCTGATCAATTAGTACCAGCAGCTGATAAAGACGTTATCAAGATCTACCAAAAATACGTTAAGAACAAGTTCAACGTAATGCTTTCTACTAAAGTTGTTGGCGTTGAAGCGAAAGAAGACGGTCTATACGTTTCATTCGAAGGCAAAAACGCACCAGCTGACGCAGTACGTTACGACAAAGTACTTGTAGCTGTAGGTCGTACACCTAACGGTAAATTACTTGACGCTGATAAAGCAGGCGTTAACGTTGATGAGCGTGGTTTCATCAATGTTGATAAGCAGCTTAAAACAAACGTTGATCACATCTTCGCTATCGGTGATATCGTTGGTCAGCCAATGCTTGCGCACAAAGCAGTTCACGAAGCTCACGTTGCTGCAGAAGTTATCTCAGGTCAGAAACACTTCTTCGATCCTAAGTGCATTCCTTCAATCGCATACACAGATCCAGAAATCGCATGGGTTGGTGTAACTGAGAAAGAAGCTAAAGAGCAAGGCTTAAACATCGAAACTGCGGTATTCCCTTGGGCTGCTTCTGGCCGTGCAATCGCTTCAGCACGTACTGAAGGTCAAACTAAGCTAATCTTCGATAAAGACTCAGGTCGCGTTATCGGTGGTGCTATGGTTGGTATCAACGCAGGTGAAATGTTAGGTGAAATCGGCCTAGCAGTTGAAATGGGCGCAGACGGTGAAGACCTAGCGTTAACTATTCACGCTCACCCAACGCTAAACGAATCAATCGGTCTAGCTGCTGAAATCTTCGAAGGTTCAATCACTGACCTTCCAAACAAAAAAGCAGTTAAAAAGAAGTAAGTTCTTTTAATGAATAGCTTTAAAAAACCCAGCTTAGGCTGGGTTTTTTGTGTTTAGATTGGAGCAACAAAAACCGTGTTTGTTATTACAAACACGGTTTTTGTTATTAAGAGCTCGGGTTACTTATGGTAGCTTAAGCAGGTTTCAACTTCATTTTTAGAGCCTAAGATCACCGCCACTCGCTGGTGGATGGCATCAGGTTGAATCTCCATGATGCGCTCAGTACCTGTAGAGGCAATACCGCCAGCTTGCTCAATTAGCATTGCCATTGGGTTTGCTTCGTATAATAAACGTAATTTGTTTGGTTTGTTTGGATCTTTCGTGTCTGTTGGGTACGTGAAGATACCACCACGGCATAATACACGGTGTACATCACCCACCATTGCAGCAATCCAGCGCATATTGAAGTTACGGCAGCGCGGGCCTGTGTCACCGGCTAGCAAATCGTTAATATAATTTTGCATCGCAGGTTGCCAATGGCGTTGATTTGAAGCATTGATAGCAAATTCGCTGGTCTCTTCTGGGATTTTTGCAAACTCTTGCGTTAATAAGAAGGTGCCGTGAGTTTTATCTAAAGTGAAAAAGCGCGTGCCTTTACCTGTGGTAAGAGCCAATACGGTTGATGGGCCATATAACACGTAACCTGCCGCAACTTGGTTCTTACCTGGTTGCATAAAGATACTTGGGTCAGCTGGATCAGAGCCTTCAGGCGCCGCCATAATTGAGAAAATCGTACCAACGAGCGAGTTGATATCAGTATTTGATGAACCGTCAAGTGGGTCGAATGCAACAATGTAGTTGGCATTTGGATTACCTGCAACAGTGAAGTCTTCTTCTTCAGAGGCAATGGCTTTTACGTAGCCCGATTCTAATAAAATATCTTTTAAAAGTTGGTTAGTTAGAACGTCGAGTTTTTTCTGTGTTTCACCCTGAATGTTTTCGTCTAGGGTTGAGCCTAATACGCCAGATAGGGCGCCTTGACCAACACGAAATGAAATCTCTTTACATGCCGCAAGTACCGTTCTGATCAATGAGATCAGTTCACGAGGGCAACCATCTTCTAACAATACCGGTGGGAGTCTACGCATTCTATTTTCCTGATAACGTTGTAGCCAGACATTTTTAGTGTGAGAGAGAATGTCTTAGCAAGCGCTGAATTTCGTCTTAAATAGCTGATTTTTATAAACGGTACTTTATACTGCTTAATACCTATACAGTATTTAAAACGCGAATAACAAAGATAAGATTATGCAAAAAATACCATTACTACGATATCTGCTCTTAGCTGTGCTACTTACTATGATAACTCAAGCACACGCAGCAATTAAGTCTATAAATGATTTTACTGAAAAAATGACTCATTTTTCGGGCTATTTTTCATTTTATTACGATACAGAAAACGGCAAATTGTACCTTGAGGTGGATAAACTCGAGCAGCAATTTTTATTACAACAAAGCCTACCTTACGGTGTTGGCTCAAACGATATTGGCTTAGATCGTGGTCAGTTAGGTGATACTCACTTAGTACAGTTTGAGCGTTTTGGTGATAAGGTGATGCTAAGAGCCATTAATACTTATTACCGCGCTAACACTAATAATCTTGCGGAACAACAAAGTATTAAAGAAGCATTCGCATCAAGTATTTTAGCGGGTTTTAGTGTTGTTGCTCAATCAGACACTGCTGTATTAGTTGATTATACACCTTACCTATTAAGCGATGTTCATGGTGTGAGCCGCCGTTTATCGGCAACCGGGCAAGGAAGTTTTAACTTAGATAGCAACCGCAGTGCAGTTTATTTAGCGCGTTCAAAAGCATTTGAAAAAAATACAGAATTAGAAGCAGTGCTTACTTTTCATGGAAATAACCCGGGTAAGTATGTTCGCCAAGTGAGTGCCGACCCTTATGCGCTGACAGTGCATATGCATCATTCATTAATTGAGTTACCTGATGATAATTACACCCCGCGCAAATTCCATCCTCAAGCAGGTTTTTGGAGCATTGAGCATAAAGATTATGCGGCTGCGCTGGGTGAGTCTATGTATGTACGTTACATCCCACGTCATCGTTTAGCGAAAAAAGATCCGAGCTTACCAATCAGCGAACCCGTTGAACCGATTGTTTATTATTTAGATCCGGGTGTACCTGAGCCAGTTAAAACAGCGTTACTTGATGGTGCTAAATGGTGGAATGATGCATTTAGTGCAGCAGGCTACAAGAATGCTTTTATCGTTAAAGTATTACCTGATGATGCAGACCCTATGGATGTGCGCTATAACGTGATCCAATGGGTGCACCGTGCAACACGTGGCTGGTCGTATGGCAGCTCTGTGATTGACCCGCGAACAGGTGAAATTATCAAAGGTCATGTGACACTCGGGTCACTGCGTGTTCGTCAAGACATCCTAATTGCAGAAGCATTAGCTGCTCCATACTTTGAAGGCAATGAAGTGGCTAAGCGTTTACAAGCTATGGCACTTGATCGTATTCGTCAATTAAGCGCCCATGAAGTAGGGCATACTTTAGGTATTTCGCATAACTTTGCAGCGTCAGTGGCAGACAGAGCCTCTGTAATGGATTATCCACATCCGTTACTGAGCTTTAATGAGCAAGGTAAGTTAGATGTAAGCCGAGGCTATGCTGCTGGTATGGGCGTTTGGGATACCCAAGTGATTAAATACGGCTATAGTGATTTCACTAATCAAGATGAAGCACAGCAATTGGCCGCAATTTTAGCTGAAAACAAAAGTAAAGGGCTGGAGTTTATCTCAGACAGTGATGCCCGTGCTCAAGGTGGTGCTCACCCAACTGGCCATTTATGGGATAACGGTAGTTCACCGAGTGATGAGCTAATGCGTGTACTTGATGTTCGTAAACAAGCGCTGACGAGCTTTGGCATTGAGAACATCAAAACGGGCACTGCTTTATCGCAACTAGAAGAAATGCTGGTGCCACTTTATTTATTCCACCGTTACCAAGTAGAAGCTGCGGTTAAACTAATTGCTGGTGTGAATTACGAATACGAAGTGCGCGATGGCTCACAGCCTAAAGGGGCGCAGGTTGTTGCAAAGCAAACACAACAAGCGGCAGCCGATGCAGTGCTTGCTACACTAAAAGCCGAGAACCTTGTTTTACCTGAGTCGGTATTAGCGCTTATTCCACCAAAAGCGTATGGTGAATCTAAGTCACGGGAGAGCATTGTTGGTCGCACAGGACTTACGCTTGATGCTATGGCACTGCCTGAGGTGGCTGCTGCACATAGTTTGAATCTACTTTTTAATAGCCAACGCATTAACCGCTTAGCGCAGCAGCAAGCAAGAAGCGATGCATTTTATGGTTTAGATGCGCTATTAGCGCAAACTTATCAGCAAGTTTTTGAGCAAAAAATTGCTTCAGGGATGGCAGGTAAAATTAGCCAGCGTGTGCAGCTTTTAACAGCGAAACAGTTTGCCGATTTAGTCGCAAGCAGCGAAGTCGCACCCGAGGTACAAGCCCAACTTCGTTACTACTTAGCTAAACTAGCAAAGAGTTATCAGCAAGAATCAATGCTAGGCAGCGCATCAGTTGGTAACAGTGCATTCAAGCAATATTTAAGCGAGCAAATCAGTCACTTTTTAGAAAGTGGTGAATGGCCTGCCAACTTTAAAGTGTTGCCAATGCCACCGGGTTCACCAATTTAACCTTCCTGTGTTTTAAGGCGCCTAGCATAGCTAGGCGTTTTACTTGCATAAAACTGGATATTTGCTAATCTAGCGGCCTTCCTTTTTTGTCTTATTGAGGTGTATATGGCGTTCTTTTCTCGCTCGTTGTTGGCAGCGGCCATTACATTCTCTAGTTTTTCCAGCTACGCTACCCTTGAAAAAAAACAATGTGATGTTGAGCTTAGTCATGGCTTAATTATTACTGACGATGTTATTCGTATTGTTGATAAAGGTCAGACACGGGTACAAATTAATAACGATAAGCAATTATTTATTCGTGGTTACTGGGTTGATTTGAGCCCCGAAGAAAGCAAAGTTGTTGAACAGTTTAGCCGTGGTATCAGACAAACCGTCCCAGAGCTAGTAGACCTTGCGACTGATGGTGTAAATCTCGGTTTAAGTGCGATTGAACAGGTCGTTGAAGGTATGTCAGATAAAGAGCCTGAAGTACTCAAAACTCAGCTGCAATATGTTGAACGTGCGCTGATGGATAAGTTTAAGCGTGGCGATGACTTTTTCTTTATTGCTCCGCAGTCGCTGTCGAAAATCGATGATTTCTTCACTAAGGAAATTAGCCAAAAAATTCACTCCGCAGTTCACGGTTCATTGGGGGCTATTTTAGTGTCGCTGGGGGATGCGTTTAAATCGCGCGAAGGAAATATCGAAGATCGTATCAACGATATGGGACAGCGAATGGATATCATCTCAAAAGAAATTGACAAATCACTGCAAAAAAAAGCTGAGCAGCTTGAGATGAAAGCTTCTGAGTACTGTGAATGTTTAAACTCTTTAGATGTAACTGAATCAAGGTTACAAAAAATAGTGCCTGGAATGGCAGATTTTGACTTAGTGCAAATTAAGTCATAGCCTTTTTTAAAGATAAAAAAACCGTGTTTTGAACACGGTTTTTTTGTTTGTGTTTATGCTTATTAAACTTTAAACGCATCGACCGATAATCGAAGCTCTTCTGCTAACTTAGCAACTTCTGAGCTTGAGATGTTAGTTTGGTTTGCGCCTTCTGCTGTTTGCTCTGCAATTGCCACGATAGACTCCAATCGTTCACTGATCTCTTGCGATACTTGTTGTTGCTCATGAGCCGCAGTGGAAATTTCTTCACTTACATTGTGCGCTTGAGCAACAGCTGCAGTAATTGAGTCTAGTGCAGTGTTGGCAAGATCTGATTGCTCAACGCATGATTCAGCTTGTTGTTTACCTTTAGACATTGCTGCTACAGCAGCTTCTGCGCCTACTTGCAGAGATTCAATCATTGCTTGAATTTCTTGGGTCGACTCTTGTGTTTTACTTGCTAGTGAACGTACTTCGTCTGCTACAACCGCAAAACCACGACCTTGTTCACCTGCACGTGCCGCTTCTATAGCCGCGTTGAGTGCAAGGAGGTTAGTTTGTTCAGCAATGCCACGAATTACATCTAAAATACCGCCAATTGACGCGCTGTCTTTGTGTAACTGATTAATAACGTGTGATGCATCATCAACTTCACGCGCAAGTTGTTCTATGGTTGCTTTGTTTTGCGAAGAAATACCTTTAACACGATCAGCTTCTTTATCCGCATTTTTTATTTCGCTAAGTGCTTGTTGTGCACTGCTGCTTACTGCTTGTGATGTGCTGCTCATTTCAGTGGTTGCAGTGGCTGCTTGTTCAACTTGTGCTTGCTGATTGCGAATTGCTTGGCTAGATTCCTCAGTGATCGCTGAAGTCTCTTCTGATGCGGCAGCAAGTTGCGTAGAACGAGAAATAATACCTTGAATAAGTGTTCGTAAACTTTCAATCAGGGTATTACAACTACGAGACAATTCACCGAATTCATCTTTTGCTGAATCATCTAAACGTTGCGTCATGTCGCCGCTGGCAACGATATCAAGAATACGATTCACTTCAAGCAGAGGTTTCGTGATACGGTTAACCGTAATGACTGCGACAACAATAGCAATTAAGGTCGCAATAGCCATCGCAATCCATGTCCAAATGGTCGCTGTCGATACATTACCACTCACATCTTGTTGTAGATCAAATGCTAAGACAGTTGCTTCGTTTACAAGGTCTCTTAACTGCTTTAATGCTTCGGTGGTTGAGTTTTCTGCGTTAGCAAGTTCTGCTTGTGTTTGCGCTATGGCATCGATTAAGCGCTTTTTGTTGGCTGATAAACTGTTGTTACCACGCACATTGTTAGCCAAAGATTCAAAGTAATTATTTAAATCATTGTATAGTCCAGCGTTGTTATCAATAATTGCTGGGCGAATAAGACCAAGGCTTCGCTCAATCTCTTCTAGGTAATATACTTGCTCATTTTTAATGATATCGAGGGTATTTAGCGTTTTCACAGTAAGCATATCAGTGCTGTTTGTAACCACTGACTGGAAGTTGTTTTCCATGTTGTTGGCGGCTTGGTAGGCGCGAGAATGGTTTTCTTCAAGACCGTCAATATCAATGATATCAAGAACTACTGAGTTAGCATCTTCTGCGCTAATTTCTATATTCTCAAGCTGGCTTGCGAGTGTTTTGTTTAAATCGAGTTGTGTTTTCTTATCAGCAAATAAATTTTCGACAGATTTATTGAATCGCTTGTAGGTCTGCTCAACTTGTTGGCTGCTGCTTTTTAGTTCAGGATCATCGCTGACAATGCGTTGTAATTCTTGATAAGAGCTATCATAACGTTTTTTCTGTTCATTAAAGCGATTACGTATTGTTGTTAGTTCTTCTTGTGATGATGTATAAAAACTGGCTTGTGCAGCTTTACTCATTAAAATAAATTCGACCTGCAGCTCGTAGCTTTTATCAAGCGCTGGTAGCGACAGCTGATTAACACGCTGCGTTGATTGATCAATATTGGTAATTCTGACCAACGAGTTACCACCAATAAAAAGCAGGAGCAAGGTAATGACAATAAAGCCACCCCAAATACGCTGTCTAACGGTCAAGTTCATATGTAATTCCACAAAATAGTACTAATCAACACTTATCGGCAAGGTTGCCAATTAGTTAAGTATTTAAATTTAAGTAGCTTTAATTTAAATTTACTTTAATTGTATAAATCTAACAGATGTTCAGTTATTTTTCAGTTTATTTAGATAAAAGAATGAGAACTTTCTGTGTGGTACTTATTTTTACTTAGTTCCATTAGTGTCATAGCACCTCCCCATACACAGCCTGTGTCGAGGGCATGAATATTTTTATATTCAACCTTTCCTTCTAGAGCAGCCCAGTGGCCAAATGTAATCTGTTGTTTTAATTTCAGAATATTTGGATGCTCAAACCAAGGAATAAATGAAGTATCGATACTTGTATTGGTTTTATTCTTTAAATCTAACTTGCCATCGTGGTCGACAAACCGCATCCGAGTAAAATAATTAACGATGTAGCGAAACTTTTCCTCATTGCTTAAAGATTTTAACCACTCAAGCGGGTGAGGATCATACATATGCGTAAAATAATGATGCGCATCGTCACCTTGGTAACAGGATTCGGCGAAGCGAGCACGTTTGAGGGCTTTTTTGACTGACCAGTTAGGGTTTAGCCCCGCATGACTGATAAACATATTATAGTTTTCAAGCCAAATAGCTAAAGGTTGTTGCTGTAAAAATTGAATATAATCAGCGCGTTTTGAGCTATTAAAAAGCGGTTCTAATTTATCTTTAGGATTGGCTGGCTTATTCAAATGGTGACAGGCAATCAGATGCAGATCATGATTGCCTAATGTAATGCTAACACTACCTTGCATGCTATATAGCCGCTCAAGACACGCAAGTGAATCAGGACCTCTTGCGACTATATCACCCACTAAATATAAATGATCTTGGCTAGGGTTGAAGTTAACACGTTTTAGTAACGCATCAAACTCAGTAAAACAGCCTTGTAGATCACCTATTGCGTAGTCAGCCATGCTTACCTAATGCAGTATATTTGGACGTGCTAAACGAAACACTTCGATAGGCGCTTCGAACTCAGTGCCAAACTCATTGCGCATTATGTAGTGGCCCTGCATCGTGCCCACAGGAGTATCGAGAACTGCTCCGCTGGTGTATTTATAGCTTTCTCCAGGGGCAATTGTTGGCGTTTCACCAACAACCCCTTCACCTTGTACTTCGACTTCTTTGCCATTGGCATCGGTAATTAACCAATAGCGACTTAAAAGCTTTGCACTGCATAAGCTGTGGTTTTTAATGGTGATTGAGTAAGCAAAAACGTATTTATCTTGTTCAGGCTCTGATTGGCCTTCAACATAGAAGGTCTCAACAGAGACCTTAATTGGCGAACCTAAATTACTGCTTGTTGTCATAAATCCAATTAGCTATATCAATAAATTGTTGTAAAGACAGGCTTTCTGCGCGAAGCGTAATATCAATACCTATGCCAGTTAACTCTTCAGCTGTCAGTAAGTTAGATAAACTATTGCGCAGTGTTTTACGGCGTTGGTTAAACGCTTCTAAACAGACTGTATTTAAAAGTTTGGTACTCTTTGCTGTACGTTGCTCAGGCTTTTTAGGGATCAAGCGGATCACTGCTGAGTCAACTTTTGGTGCGGGCTTAAAGCACTCAGGTGGCACATCAATCACTGGCATCGCATGACAGTAATATTGTGTCATCACACTTAAACGGCCAAAAGCTTTGCTGCCCGGACCTGCGACCATACGTTTGACCACTTCTTTTTGCAGCATAAAGTGCATATGCTCAACGTTGTCTGCAAATTCAAATAAGTGAAATAACAACGGAGTTGAAACGTTGTAAGGTAAGTTACCAAATATTTTTAGTTTTTCATCTGCTTTGATTAAGGTACTAAAATCAAACTTCATTGCATCACCTTGATGCACTGTAAGTTTTGGACCTAAAAATGGATGGCTTGTTAAACGCTCTGCTAAGTCTTTGTCTAACTCAACAACAGTTAAATGGCCACTTAAATCAGCAACAGGCTCAGTGATTGCACCAAGACCCGGGCCGATTTCTACTAAATTGTCTTCAGGTTTAGGATCGATAGCCGTGACGATTTTATCGATAATCATGTCATCGTTTAAAAAGTTTTGACCAAAACGTTTACGGGCGCGGTGTCCTAAATGTACTTTATCTGTCATTGATTCTGTGCTTTTTCATGGGCGAGCTTAATTGCTTCGCGGATCGCTAATTCAAAACTACCCACATCAGCAGTGCCTGTACCGGCTAAATCAAGTGCTGTGCCATGATCTACTGATGTGCGAATAAATGGCAAGCCAAGAGTGATATTGACTGATTTGCCGAAACCCTTGTATTTTAGCACAGGTAAGCCCTGATCGTGATACATTGCCAGCACTGCATCTGCTTGCGATAAATACTTATCTTGGAAAAGAGTATCAGCTGGTAGAGGGCCAATTAAATTCATACCTTGGTTATTTAAAAGCTCAAGGGTAGGTGTAATTGTGTCAATCTCTTCAGTACCTAAGTGACCGTCTTCACCTGCATGTGGGTTTAATCCGCACACTAAAATACGCGGCTTCTCGATACCAAACTTTGTCTGTAAGTCATGGTTTAATATCGAGATAACTTTACTTAATCGTTCAACTGTAATGGCACGTGATACATACGCCAGTGGAATATGCGTTGTAACAAGTGCAACGCGTAAGCCTTCGGTTGCAAGAAGCATGACGACATCGGCAGTATTTGATTGCTGAGCAAAATATTCGGTGTGACCACTGAATGAAATACCTGCTTTATTGATAATGCCTTTATGTACTGGACCCGTCACAACAGCAGCAAAGGTTCCATCCATATTCTTTTCACTGGCGATACGTAAGGTATCAAGTACATATTGGCCATTAGCGTCATTTAAAACGCCAACTTCAACGTCTTCACCTAAATCGACTTGATGAAGGTAAACACTTCCAGCTGGTGTGTCGGTTGGAGCTTGCGTTTCGTCAAACTTAATTAGGTTTAATTCTAACCCTAATAATTTTGCGCGCTGTTTTAACAGCGCACCATCAGCAATCACAACAAGCTGGGCATCCCAGTGATGTTGAGCTAATTTTATTAGTAAATCAGGGCCTATACCGGCCGGCTCACCGGGTGTTATTGCAATTCGTATAGTCATGATCGTTATTCTGCTGGGAAAATATCAACATGGGCTTGTTCGCGCATTTCTTGCTGCCAGTTGAAACTTTCTTCTTTAAATTTACGATTAAAAAGCAGTTGATGCGCGCGGTTACGTTTAGCTTGCTCTGTTTTGTCTGCTACACGCTTATCAAGTAACTGCACAATGTGCCAACCGAATTGCGTTCTGAAAGGCTCACTGATTTCATTTTTATCAAGTGAAAGCAGAGTATTTTTAAACTCAGGTACATAAGTACTTGGATCAGTCCAATCGTACTCACCGCCTTTTAATGCAGAACCCGGGTCTTCAGAGTATTCTTTTGCTAGTTCAGCAAAGTCTGCCTTTCCTTCACGTAAGTCTTTAGCAAAGCCTTTTAGCATGTCACGCGCTTTTTCTTCGCTTAAGATAATTGATGGCTTGATTAAAATGTGACGTGAGCGAACTTCTGTTGTTTCAACCACTTGACGACCACGAACATCCTGAACTTTGATGATGTGGAAACCAGCACCTGAACGAAGTGGGCCAACAATATCGTCTTTCTTATGACCCTTCACTGCTTCAGCAAACAACGATGGCATTTCATTGATGCTCATCCAACCTAGTTGACCACCTTCAAGGGCTTTTGAGCCACTTGATGATGAGATAGCAATACGTTTGAATTCTTTACCTTCATTTAAAAATTCGATTACTTTGTCTGCACGTGTTTTTGCACTTGCGATTTCATCAGCTGTTGCATCGCTTGGGATATCAATCAGGATGTGACCAATGTCATACTCTTCGGCATTTTTACCTTGAGTTTCCATGATTTTTAATAAGTTATCGATTTCTTGTGGGCTAATGTAAATTCGACGATCAACATTGGCGCGAGTCACTTGCTGAGTCGTTATTTCTTTACGGATCTCTTCACGATACGCGGTGTAACTTTCACCTGCAGCCTCAATCGTACGACGTAAATCTGCAATCGTACCGCCTTGCTCACGGGCCATGTTTTCAAGTGTTTGGTCTAATTGAGAATCTGAGATTTCTAGACCCATACGCTCTGCAAGTTGCATCATAAGCGTTTGGTTTACTAAACGTTCAATCGCTTGAATACGTAGCGTGTCATCAGAAGGCAGTTGCTGGCCTTGCTCTGCTGCTTGAGTTTTAACACGGTTAATGATGGTGTCAACTTCACTTTGTAAAATAACACCTTGGTTAACAACCCCGACGACTTTGTCGATTTCGACAGGTTTTGCGAAAACACTTTGGCATAGGCCAACTGTTAATAATGCTGATGCAAATAGTTTTTTTAAATTCATACTTTTTCTAATACTCTTGCTAATAGTACTGCGGTACTAGTTATTAAGAAAATACGGTCTACGATAGCCAAAAATACCTTGTTGTAATAATTTTTGTGCATCATAACGGCTTTTACTTCCAAGCCCTTTTAATACGATATTGAAACCAATACTGGTATCAAAAGTAGCTTGTTCTTGACCAATCGCTTGATTCAAATCAGTTTCGATTTGACGACGGCCTGTGATTTGAAACGCCCAGCAGCAAGATTCATACTGAAGACCACTGAAAACCTCAATGCTACGACCACTTTCTAAATCGCGGTGGTAGCTACCAACAAACTGCCAATCTTGTGTTAGCGGAATGCTGGTGAATAGACCAACTTGCTCGATTGTATTGCCTGAGACATCATTTGCATAGCGATGGTTCAATTGTACGAGCTGTTTATCGTCACCTTTATAATCTAAGGTTATGTTTGATTGAATAATTTCTTTACCGTCAGTGTCATATTGAATACCACCCGATAAATACCAGCGACGGTGCCAATGTAACATGGTTTGCGCTGCAAACAAGGCATTGTAGTTAGTATCTGACTGAAGCCCTTGTGATGTTGGTTTAGCATCATTACTTAAATAAAATATTTGGCCGGCACTAAAATTAAACACTTCTTCGTTTTCATTACTGAATAAGCGAGTTGTGGCACCCAATGTGAATTGGTTTGCAGTGGCAATACGGTCGATACTTGAGAAACGACGGTCTCTAAATAAACCAAAAAAATCATCTTGTAATTTAGCTGTATCGTAAAGGCCAATGTTCGACTGGTCTTTATTTGGCGTATACAAGTACTGAATTTGTGGCTCAAGCGTTTGAATGCCATCTTTAAAGAAAAAGGCAGTTTCTCGCTCGAAGTTTAACTGGCTGTACAAGCGTACTTTAGGCATAGTACGTGTCACTCTCTCGTCGAAGTCGGTGCCTGTTAAATCACCATGCTGGTTATACTCAGTGTGGAGTAAGCTGAATTCAGATAAAAACGACCAAGCATATTCTTGATAGCCAAAACTTGCTTTTGGTTCAATGTGAAGTCTACTCGCTTCATCAATGATGGCTTTATCATTGGTAAAATAACTGAGCTCACCGTCAAGCGTTAAATCGATACCGTAGAAATCATAGGCATCCATTTGTGAAAAAGTAATTTGTGGTAACGCTGCATAGGATTCTTTGTGATCACCAAGTACTTCAAAACTCTGTAGTTTAATGTTTGTATGCCAAGTATCTCCCAAGTAAGTCAGTGAACCAGTACGGTATAACTGAGTGTCTGTGCGAGTTGCATAATTAGAGTTTAAGTCTGTTAGGTAGTTATCATCACTAACGTTAGTAATATCGATATTGCCGCGCCAGCTCTCACCAAAGTAACTTTGCTGTTGCCAGTGAAATAAATAACGTGAGTCAACATTGGGTTCTTCGTCATCTTTATCAAGATACTCGACCGCAACGAGGCCATTGTTTTGCTCAGTTAAATAACGAAACTCACCAATCATTTGTAAGCCTCGTTTAGACATATAACGCGGCGTGATGGTGGCATCGTAATTTGGTGCAATGTTCCAGTAGTATGGCGTGATTGTTTCAATACCGTAACGACCAGAACTTGAGAAGTTAGGCGTTAATAAACCTGATTTACGGCGGTCGTCTAACGGAAACGTAAAATAGGGAATATAAAGAACCGGTGTGTCAAATACACGTAATACAGTATTGTGGGTTTCGCCCCAGCCATCTTCACTTGATAAGTCAATTTCGTCAGCTTCGATTGCCCATACGGGTGTTTCGCCAGGGCAAGTAGTAAAGCTTGCGTTCATCAGGTTTAAGCCAGACTCATTGACTGTTAGTTTTTCTGCGCCACCATGACCAAGTTGGTCGGTGAGCTTATAATCAGCACCAAGCAAGCTTAATTCAGAATTATTTAAATCCGCGTTGAGCCCAGAACTGTTAATTTGGCTTACTTTATCGCGATACACGATAGGGCCGGTTGCATTAAGTAACCCACGTTGTTTGTCAATCAGTGCACTTTGTGCGGACAAATTCATCGTTAGGGTGTTAATATCTACATTACCGGTAAATTCTGCGCTTTGGGTACCCAATAGTTCAATATCATCGGATTTGATATCGATCATATTAAGTTCAAGGCCAGGGAGCGGTTGCCAAGCTCTGGTTTGCATTGAAGTGCCACAAAAATTGTGTGCCAGTTCAGTTTCGGCGAACGATGGTGCGCTAAGTACGCTTAGCATCATTATGCCCCAGGTTTTGCTCATTTAATGACCTTAATGCTCTTTGGTTGGATATAAGCTAGACATAATAAAGGAAAACAATGGCAAATACAGTAATTGACTTAGTGAAAAATAGATATCTTACTAAATGAATCGTTATAAAAGTTTACAGCAGTTTTTAAATCCTCACTTTAAAGAGGATGAATATCAATTAGCCGCCATCACTGGAGATGCGAGCTTTCGCCGTTATTTCCGCGTAAATACAAGTGATCAGAGCTATATTGTCATGGATTCAGACCCCAACAAATTAGACAACACGCCTTACATAGAGCTCAACAAGGTATTTTCTAAGCACGGTTTTAAATTACCTAAAATTCTTCAGGCTGATGAAAAACAAGGTTTCTTTTTACTCAGTGATTTAGGCAATACACACTTGGCTGATTTATTGGGCGATGAAGACCGCACTTTACACTACAAACACCTAATAAAGTTAAGTGCGCAGTGGGCACAAATACCGCCAGCTCAATACATGAAAGTATTTGATGGTGAGTTTTTACAGTTTGAACTGAGTATTTTTAAAGAGTGGTTAGTTGATAACTTTATTGGTGAACAACTTTCTGTTGCTGAGCAGCAAATGTGGCAACAAGCTTGTGAGTTATTAGTTAACAATGCGCTTGAACAACCGATTGTGACGGTACACCGAGACTTCCATAGTCGCAATATAATGCGCACAGGGCAGCAATGGGCGATCATTGATTATCAAGATGCCGTACAAGGGCCTGTGTGTTATGACCTTGTTTCGTTATTAAGAGATTGCTACTTCAAGTTACCTGAGCAAGAGCTCGACTATCTTTTGCATTACGCATATGACGAGTTTAATCAGCAACAGTTATTGCAAGACACCTCATTTGCCATGTTTAAACGTTGGTTTGATTTAACCGGTGTACAGCGTCATTTAAAAGCAGCAGGCATATTTTGCCGCTTAAAACTTCGTGACGATAAGTCTGGTTATTTGAATAATGTACTGCCAACCCTTAAATACATTAGTAATGTAAGCAAAGAATACCCAGAGTTAACAGCACTTGGTCAGTGGATAGAACACACTGTTATTCCACGTACCAAGCTGCGCTTAACAAAAGAGATGAAATGAAAGCAATGATCCTAGCGGCTGGGCGCGGTAAGCGCATGATGCCGCTAACAGAAACAATGCCAAAGCCGATGCTTAGGATTAATGGTAAGCCATTATTAGAGCATCATATTAATAATTTACGTCAAGCAGGCATTACCGACATTGTCATTAACCTTGCATGGCAGGGCGACAAAATAACAGAGTATTTTGCTGATGGCTCGCAGTTTGGTGTGTCGATCACTTACAGCCAAGAACAGGCGGGGGGGCTTGAAACCGCAGGTGGTATCATTCAAGCATTGCCGTTATTGGGTGAGCAATTTATTGTCATAAATGGTGATGTGTATACTGATTACGATGTGACTTCGTTGATGCAGATTCATTTGCAAGCGGGAGAGGCGCACATCGTACTTGTTGAAAATCCTGCTCATAATCCTGATGGTGATTTTGCCCTTAGTCATTTAAGTCCTGATAGCCAAAAGTATACTTTTTCAGGTATAAGTCGTTACCACGTTGATTTTTTTAATGGTTTAACCGAAGGTGTTCGTCCACTTGGACCAATTTTGCGTGAAAAGCTCAGTGCACATCAAGTATCTACGGAGCTTTACTTAGGTCAGTGGGATGACATTGGCACACCAGCCAGATTAGACGAAATCAATCAGCGTTTCGCTTTGCAATAACAACAGAGGTTTGCCAATTATGTGGGGAAAAGTACTTGGTTTTTGTTTTGGCTTTATGTTTGGCAAGTTTATCGGTGCCTTACTAGGCTTATACTTAGGCCATATGTTCGATCGCAGCTTAAAACAAGACTTTGATAAAGCCGGTGGGTTTTCTGGTTTGTTTAAAGGCGATGATATTAACGAACGTCAAGCGCTTTTCTTTTCTAGTTGTTTTGCGGTGATGGGGCATATTGCCAAATCAAATGGTCGTGTTAGTGAAACGCATATTCGAGCTGCCAGTGTCTTTATGGACGAAATGAGGCTGTCGGGTGATGAGCGTCGTGAAGCACAAGATGCCTTTCGTAGTGGTAAAGAAACAGATTTTTCATTAAAAGAAACCGTTCATGACTTTAAAGAGCGCTTTGCTCGACGCCATGATTTATTGCAATTATTCCTCGAAATCCAAATTCAAATGGCCTTTTCTGATGGCCACCTTGCAGAGCAAGAAAAGCAGCTATTGCAAGAGGTGAGCAAGCAGTTAGGTATTTCGCGCACCCAGTTCGCATTTTTGTTAAAGCGCTACCAAGCCGAGTTTGCATTTCGCCAGCAACAACAGCGCTTTTATGAGCAGCAACGCCAACAAGGCCAGCAAAGTCGCAGCAGTTATAGTGAACAAAGAGGGCACAGTGTGCCACCTAATAATGGCATGAATCGCGCGCAGGCATTGGCTCTTTTAGGCTTAAACAGTGATGCTTCTGCACGAGATATTAAAGTTGCCTATCGAAAGCTCATGGCTCAACATCACCCCGATAAATTAGTATCGCAAGGTTTACCAAAACACATGATGGAAGTAGCGGTAAAGAAAAGCCAAGATATTCAAGCGGCTTATGAGTATTTAAAAAAGGCGGCGTAAAAAGCCATCAATTTCTTTGAGTAGCCTTTCGTGCTGCTCTGGCTCTGAAGGCACACCAAATAACTCTCTTTGTCGGTAGTCATATTTTGCGTGCTTTCTAACCCAACGTTTTCTATCTTTTACGCTTTGCAGTGTGTCAGGGTTACCTTCACTGTAAAAAATATCCAGTAATGGTGGGCTGATAGTTGAAAGCGTGGCATTAAGATGCTGGTTACGAATACTGTTAGGTAAATAGCTTCCTAAGCTAATAAAGGCATTTAGTTCGTTATTTGGAAAGCTAGCATAATGCTCAATCAAGAGCCCCGCACTGGCACCTTGCGCCACGACAATAATATTGCCACCTTCATCCATGGCACTGTTATACAAGGCATTGAATCTAGCAATTAACTTTAGTTTGTAATCATCAAGCACTGCTTCGCTAATATTTGGTTCACCAGTTACAAAATGAGGTGCTTGTTGTGTTTGATCTGGTGGAGCTGAGTCAGCTTGCTGGTCATTTTGTGTTGTTGACTCAGTTTCAGAATTCTCAGTGGGCTCTGGCATAGTTATATCAGCAGGGTGCCAGTCAATGTCAGGCATGGTCATGGCAAGGGTCGCATAGCCAATTTCATTTAACTGCTTACGTAAAAAGTTGATTCCGGCATTATTAGTTGGAACATGCTGCCAATCAGGAATAATGAGTACAATTCCGCGTTGACTCGCTGCCATAGATTGGCGATATAAACTAATAAACTCATCTTCACCGGCAAGCAGAGTACGTACTTCATCACTTGGTAAAAAGCGTTGAATATCGTTAGTGACCAAGCTTGACCAAGGGGTGGGTTTAATAAAATCGGCAGCATTCACATTACCCATCAACGCAAAACAGGCTGCGTAAATTAAGCAATGTGCGGGTTTTAACTTCATGCCGAAATTTCCTGAGTCTTAAATTAAATCAGTGATTAAATTAACTATCGGCAGTGTTGGTAAAATATTTAGCTAATTGTCTTAAAACTCAGGAGCTGCCTCAAAAACAAGCGTTTCACCACTGGCAGGGTGAGCTAAGGTTAGCATTTCGGCATGCAGTTGTAAGCGAGGAGCCATGGCGAATGCTTCGGGGTGCGCATACAACTTATCGCCTAAAATAGGGTGACCTAAAGACAACATGTGCACACGTAGTTGGTGAGAGCGCCCTGTAATAGGGGTCAGCTCGACGCGAGTTACATTCTGTTCATACTCAAGCACTTTAAAGTGGGTTAATGACGGTTTGCCATTGTCGTGATCAACCATTTGCTTTGGTCGGTTTGGCCAATCACAAATGAGTGGTAAATCTACCGAACCAGTTTCTTGCTCAAGCTTACCAAATACACGAGCAATGTAGCGTTTCGCGGTTTTTCTATCTTGAAATTGAATGCTTAAATTACGATGCGCCTCTTTGTGCATGGCTAAACAAATAATGCCTGAGGTTGCCATATCAAGGCGGTGAACAATTTTCGCCGTTGGAAAAACGCGATTAATGCGAGCAATAAGACAATCGGCGTGTTTTGGATCTTTTCCCGGCACAGTAAGTAAACCACTTGGTTTATTTACAATAAGCAAGTCATCGTCTTGATAAACAATACTTAAATAAGGTGTCATTGGGGGATTATAATTGAGTAACACAGCCAGCCTCGATGATATGCAAGGGCGCTATTTTAAAGGAGTATGAGCACATACACAATGGCAGTGCTGGTTTTCGAGTATATGCTAACAAGTAGGACTCTGATTATTTCCCCTTGTTTTGTTTGGCATAAAAAACGCGATGTGAAAGCACATCGCGTTTGTAGTTTTGAGTTTAGCTATTTAACGTTAGTGTGAAACGACAATTAAACGAATAGCATCCAGTTTAACTTGGGCTTTTTCGATGTAAGTCGTGAGTTCACTGCGTTGCTTATCAAAGAAGCTAAGCTCTTCGTCACGAATATTCGGGTTGATTTGCTTAAGTGCTGTTAAACGAGCTTGTTCTTCACCAAGGGCTGTTTGCATTTTCTCTAGTGATTCCGCACGGAGTGTTTCAAGCTTAGTTTGTGCCATGCCTTGTGCACTGGTGATCATTGGGTGAATGGCACTTTGTAACGCACTGGCTAACTTACTTGCAGTTTGGCGACCAACTGCAGACAGCTGCTGGTTAAAGGCATCAAAGGCAACATTGTCGGCTAAGTTATTGCTGCTCTTATCTAATAAGATACGAATTGGCGTTGGTGGCAAGAAGCGGCCAACCTGAAGTGCTTTAGGCGCCATCGCCTCAGCAATGAAAATGAGCTCAACAAAGAAGGTACCAGCAGGTAGCTTTTTGTTTTTCAGTAACGCCACAGAGGCAGTACCAAAGTCATCATCACAAATCATATCTAAGCTGCCTTGCACCATAGGGTGGTCCCAGCTGATGAAATGCGCGTCTTCTTGCGAAAGCGAGGTGCTACGATCAAACGTTACTGTGATGCCATCATCTTTCAAGCATGGGAAAGATGGATTTAGCATGTGCTCAGTTGGCTTTAAGATGATGGTATTTTCACCTTTATCCTCTTGGCTTACACCAAAGGTGTCGAACACATTGATCATATAACTTGGTAGCGTGAATTGATCATCTAACTCTTCGATATCAGCAACAAGACTTTCGGCTCGTCCTTGGCCACTTGAGTGCAGCTCTAATAAACGGTCACGACCACTTTCCATTTGCTTACGAAGCTTAGCATTTTGGCTGGCAACTTGTTCTAGTAGTGGGTCTAGCTCTTCTTCGTCACAATTGTGTGCACCAATAAACTCAAGTAGTTCTTCGCCATACTCTTTATACAGCATTTGCCCTGTTGTCGATGTTGTTTCAAACGCATCTAAACCTTCGTTGTACCAACGAAGTAACACTTCTTGTGCAGTGTTTTCGAAATACGGCACGTGGATGTTTACGTCTTGCGTTTGACCAATACGGTCAAGACGACCAATGCGTTGCTCGAGTAAGTCTGGATTAAGTGGTAAATCAAACAGTACTAGGTGATGTGAGAATTGGAAGTTACGACCTTCAGAACCAATTTCAGAACAAAGTAGAATTTGTGCGCTGTCGTACTCATCGGCAAAGTAAGCCGCTGCACGGTCACGTTCAACAATCGACATGCCTTCGTGGAACACAGAGGCTTTAATTGCTTCACGCTCACGTAAAATTTGTTCTAGGCTAAGTGCGGTTTCGGCTTTAGCACAAATAAGCAGTACTTTTTCGTGCTTAAGGGTTTTAAGTGTTTCAATTAACCAATCAACACGTGGGTCAAATGCACCCCAGCTGGCATTTTCACCTTCAAACTCTTGGAAGATTTTTTCAGGGAATAAAGCACGAAGTGCAGTTAGCTCAGCATTTTGAATGCCGCCCATGTTACCCAGTACCGACATCGCCGTTTTATATTGTTTAGGCATTGCCATTGGATAAGCATGAAGCTTACGGCTTGGGTAACCATCAATACCGCTGCGGCTATTTCTAAATAAAATACGGCCTGTACCATGGCGGTCTAACAGCATTGATAAAATTTCGTTACGCGCCGTTTCATCACCTTGCTCTGCGTTAGCTAAAAGGTCAGTGATGTCGGTTTCTTTTAATAGCTCTTTTAAAGTTGCTCTAGATGCATCATCAAGGCCTTTTTCACCCAGTAATTGGTTGGCTGCTTCGGCAACCTCTTTGTAGTTACTTTCTTCTTCTACAAACGCATCGTAGTCGTAGAAACGATCTGGGTCGAGTAATTGCAAACGTGCAAAGTGACTACGGTGACCAAGTTGATCCGGCGTTGCAGTTAATAAGATAAGGCCCGGAATGTCTTGGCTTAACTCTGCCATACGTTGATATTCAGTGCTTGGCTTACCATTATTGATACTTAAATGGTGCGCTTCATCGACAACTAATAAATCCCAATCAGCCAGAGTTGCTTGCTCAAACCAGCGTTTTTTCTTGCTTAAAAACTCAAGGCTAGTAAGTACTAACTGTTCTGTTTCGAATACGTTTGGTGAGTCTGCAAATGCTTCATCACAACGTTCTTCATCAAAAATAGAAAAACGTAAGTTAAAGCGGCGTAGCATTTCTACTAACCACTGATGCTGAAGATTTTCAGGCACAACAATCAATACGCGGCTAGCACGGCCACTGATGATTTGTTGATGTAAAATCATACCCGCTTCAATGGTTTTACCTAAACCCACCTCATCAGAAAGTAATACGCGTGGCGCAAAACGTTTACCCACTTCTTGGGCGATATAAAGCTGATGCGGAATAAGGTTTGCACGCTGGCCAATTAAGCCTTTTAAAGGTGATTGTTGGCGCTCAAATTGATGCTGCCAAGTTTGGTAGCGAAGCGTATAGCGGTCAAAACGGTCTACTTGACCTGCAAATAAACGGTCTTGTGGTTTATTGAATTTGATAAAGTGATCTAAAAAGGTTTCTTTTAACTGGGCTTTTTCACCATTATCAACGCGAGTGCCGTGATAGCATAATAACTCGCCCTGCTGTTCAACAGACTCGACTTCTAATTCCCATTCTTCAACGCTGCGAATAATATCACCTGGATTAAATGCGACACGAGTAACAGGTGCTTCAGTTAAAGAATAAACTCTGTTTTCTCCACTGGCTGGAAATAAAATGCTGACCTGACGGCCTTCAAGGGCAACAACGGTGCCTAATCCTAAATCTGACTCTGTATCACTGATCCAACGCTGACCTAAGGAAAAATTCATGTATGTCTCGTCTATGAAGAAAAAAGGCGGCTATGTTACCTGTAACGCCATGCTACTTCAAGGTAGTAAACTCGCCGCACACAATTAAATTTAGTCAACCTTTTTAAGTCATTTTTACGGGTGAAAATATTAGTGAAGTTTGTGTATATTTTAACCAGTTAAATAATTGTATATTTGTTTGTCATAAAAAGGACTTTTGTCGTAAATAGACTAAACTGAGTATATACCTAACGAATAAATCATAGCTTCATCCGCCGCTTGTTTAGTTTATTGGGTATAGCATAAAAATCATAAAACGTAAGGAAAGTGCTATGGAAAAAGCTTCGAACCTTGATAGTAAAATGTATGTGCTCGATACCAATGTATTACTCCACGAACCCCTCGCTTATTTATCTTTCCAAGAGCATGATGTTGTTATCCCAATGACAGTATTAGAAGAGCTTGACCATATTAAAGATAGAAAACACGATGTTAGTCGTGACGCCCGTGTTGCTATTCGTGGTTTAGATGAAGTGTTAAAAGACGCGTCTCCTGAGCAGATGTTGCAAGGGGTGGCACTGCCGAGTAATAAAAAGGCGAAAACAGAGTCTCGTGGCCGCCTAATTATCGTTAATGATCACTTATTTGCAGACAGTATTTCGGGTTTACCAGGCAACGAAAATGACCATCGTATTATCAATTGTGCAGTGCATTTGCAAAAGCAGCACAGCGATAGCAAAGTGGTGCTTGTAACTAAAGACATCAATATGCGCCTCAAGGCGAAGGGAGCCGGCCTTAAATTTGTTGAAGACTACAGAACTGACCAATTAATTGACGACATAGCCTTACTGACCAGCGGCTATAAAAAAATTGACGGAGACTTTTGGCAACAGGTTGGTGAGTGTGAAACTGAGCAGCGAGGCCGAGATACTTATCACCACGTAGCAAAAAATACGATTAGTGATGTGTTCTGCAATGAATATATTTTAGATGATAGCGATCACTTTGCGGCTCGAGTAACAAGCTACGATGATAAACAAATTACTTTAAAAGATATTAGTGTTGAGCGTTTGATGAGCCATACCGCTTGGGGTGTAAAACCTAAGAATGTGTATCAAGGGATGGCACTTGATGCGCTACTTGACCCAAGTATAGAACTAGTGATTTTAACGGGCCCAGCAGGCTGTGGTAAAACTTTGCTTGCTCTTGCCAGTGCCCTTGAAATGATCATTGAAAAAGGCATTTACGATAAAGTTATAGTCACCCGTAACACGCCAGAAATTGCTGAATCAATTGGCTTTTTACCCGGTACTGAAGAAGAGAAAATGGCACCTTGGTTAGCAGCAATTACCGATACTTTAGAGGTTTTGCATAAAGGAGATGAAAACCCGATTTCGAGCCGTAATTACATTATGGAAAAAGCCAACGTACAGTTTAAATCGGTGAACTTTATGCGCGGCCGTAGCATTCAAAACGCCGTTGTGATTTTGGATGAGAGTCAAAACTTAACGGCATCACAGCTTAAAACCATTATTACCCGCTGCGGTGAAGGCACGAAACTAATTTGCTCAGGTAACTTGGCGCAAATAGATAGCAACTACTTAACCCCCGTAACTTCAGGGCTTACCTATATTGTTGAACGCTTTAAAGATTTTGAAGGCAGCGCCACTGTTAACTTAAATGGCGTCGTACGCAGCCGTTTAGCCAGCTTCGCTGAAGAAAATTTATAACTTGCTAGTACTTCTATGCCTCGTTAACCTAACCGTTAACGAGGTAAGGTACTTATAACCAGTGAATTTTTTACCATTAAAGCATTATTATCGCTCTTTATCAGTGGCACTTATTGTGCCACTGCTGGTGGCGTTTTTTTTGTGTTTGCATCTTTATAATTTAAAGCTCGAACGTGCTATTGAAAGCAGGCAAAACGGTTTTAATAATATCTCTGCACAGCTTAGCCATGCAATGAATGCTGCCAATGGCTTAATAGATACTATGTTCAAGCTCTACGAGCAGCCACTTTCTTATGATTATGCGCCTAGCTTGGCGCGCAATGTTAATCAGTTTGATCATTATTATTACCAATCGGTAGGTGAGGGGATCGGAGAAGTTGTGGGGCAAGGTCGATTTGCTTCAACGCAATTTGCAGTTAATCAATGGCGACAAGTTATAGCCCTAGGCCCATCGTTCAATACCGCACTTTCTTTAATTCAATCACTTGAAGCAGTTGCCTATGTAAACCAGCAGGGTTTTGTTTTTATTAAACGACGTAATACAACGAAAAGTGAGTTGCTTACGAGTGTTTTAGATAACAAGTTTCGTCCATTGCAACTGAATGAAGAACGGCTTGCTTCAAGCTCTGTTTTGACCATAAACGGTCATGCCTATTTTGCAATTGGTAAACAAAGAGCAACTGATAGTCAAGATTATATCGTTTTGATCTATGACCTAGAGGCTATTTCATTGTGGCTTAAGAAGATAGCACCTAGTGATGGTGAGTTTATCTTTATTAATCAAGACAACCAAGTGATTGCTAGCTCTAAAGAGATATTAAAGAGCGCCATTAATGCGACAGGATATTGGCCAGATATCGTTGAAAGTTCAGGCTCGCGCTATCAAAGTCATTTTGTACAAGATACTACCAACTTACCTATTCATACGCGTTTTCACGAATCACTTAGGGCATTGAGTAAGCCTATTGGCTATGACATTTTTTTAGAGTTTATGTTTTTAAGCGTCTTTTTAGTAATGATGTTTAGTGCCGTGTTTTGGTTAAGCCAACGTATTTTTGTAAAACCCATGACGCATTTAATGAATTATTTAGAGCAGCATGATGAGGGCAAGCAAGCGCTTGTAAGTTACAAAATTCCTGCTAACTGGCAGCCTTGGTTTAGTCGTGTTAAGCAGATCTTTCGACGCAATGAAGAGTTAGTACAGTCCTTACAAGAAGCCAATAAAACTTTAGATTCTCAAGTACAAGTAAAGTCGCAACAGCTTAGAAGAAGTATTGATGCTAAAGAGCGTCAATTAGCGTTATTAAACACCATGCTCAACAATGTTCCGGATATTATTTATTTTAAGAACATTGATGGCTCATTTTTGGGGTGTAATAAAGCATATGAACGCTACATAGGCTTGCCACAAGAAAAGTTAGTGGGTCAGCAATTATGTGATATCAGTGATGATAATGGCGAAATCAACGAGCTTGAAAAGAAAGTGCTCAAAGACAGACAGGTTTATCAAAAACGTTTATCAACACAAGATAAAATCTATGATTTGAGCATAGTGCCTTTTTATAACGAGCATCAGCAGTTTTTGGGGACTATGGCGATTGGTCGTGATATTACCAAACAGTATGAAGCGCTCAATGCGTTGCAAAGTTCAGAAGCTAAATTACGAAGTGCAATGGAGTATGCTGCCAATGGCGTGCTGTTAGTGTCACTTGATTATCAGGTTTTACAAGTAAATAAAGCGGCAAGGAAGATTTTTTCAATTGATTTAGGTAATAAATCACCTAGTCACTATACATTGGAAGACCTATTTGCTGAGCAATCATTTAATACATTAAAAGAGACGTTACTAGATTTACTCAACGAGAAGAAGAATGTCTATCACTTTAGCCTGCCACAACAAGAGCAAAAGCGATGGCTACAAATTAGTGTTTCATTAGTGTTTAATGGCGAGCAAACACCCGACTACTATGTTGTGCATGTGCAAGATGTTACAGCGCTTGTGCAAGCAAAAGACGATGCTGAGCGAGCAACATTGGCAAAAAGCCGATTTATTGCAAACTTAAGTCATGAAATTCGTACGCCGTTGAATGCAGTGTTAGGCCTGATTGATGTAATTGCTTTACAAGGCTTATCAGCTGAGCAGCGTACTCATGCAGAACAAGCTAAATCTGCGGCAAATAGTTTACTTACTTTACTTAATCGCATGCTTGACTTTGCTCGAGCAGAAAACTCGCAAATGCAATTAAGTAATGCGCCATTTAGTGTCTCTAATTTAATTGAGTATTGCCAAGGCTTGATCGCACCACTGTGCAGAAAAAAAGGCTTAACTTTTAATATTGAATGTGATGATGATATCAATGACAGCTTAATTGGCGACCAAATATGTTTGCAACAAGTGTTAGGAAATTTACTGACAAACGCCGCTAAGTTTACAGAGCAAGGCAGTGTCACCTTGTGTATGAAGCTCATTGAACAATCAACAGAGCAGCAACTTATTTGTTTTACCGTCAAAGATACTGGTATAGGGATAAGCCAAGAAGATCAAAGTCGTTTATTTGATGCGTTTACACAGGGCGATGAATCTCTTACTCGTTCACATCAAGGCGTAGGACTTGGTCTTGCCATTGTGAAGTATGAGGTTGCCTTGATGGGAGGTGAAATCAAGCTTGAGAGTGAAAAAGGCAAAGGCAGTGAGTTTTACTTTTGCTTACAGTTTGATAAAACCACAGAGCCGGCCAAAAAGTCTGTGGTGTCGTTACCCTCTAAAATGGATTTATCAGGCTTACTCGTACTTGCTGTAGACGATAACCCACTCAATTTAAACATAATTAAAAGTATTCTAGAGCAAGCTGATGTTAATGTTGTTTGTGCAGACAGTGGTGAAAAAGCGATAAAGCTTGCAAAGTCATTGCATCCTGATCTGATTTTTATGGATATTCAAATGCCAGAAATGGATGGTTGCCAAGCAACGCGCATTATTCGTCAGACATTTAGTAAACAACAAATACCAATCTATGCATTAACGGCACACAGTGAACCTGCCGACATAGAGCAATCAGTTGCAGCTGGTATGAATAAGCACCTAACCAAGCCAATTGTTGCGAGCAAATTATTTTTAGCCATGAATGAATTGGAACATAAAAAAGAATCCTTTTTCGATCAAGACTTTATTCTATCCCAATTTGGAAACAGCACTAAGTTAGTATTAACTATGTTGTCAAAGTTTGCGATTATGGCACAAGAGCAGTTATTACTCATATCTAAAGTAAACACTGCGCAAGAGCTGATACGTGTGGTGCATAATCTTAAAGGGTCAGCTGGAAACCTCGGTTTTAAACGTTTGTCAGCGTGCGCTCAGGAATGTGAAGTTAAGCTGAAGAAAACTGGTGAACTGCCCGAACAATTAAATGATGAATTGCAATGCCAATTACAGCAAGTGATTGCATTTATCATCGAACAAGGATCTACACATGTTGAAAAGAGCCAAGGTACTGATTGTTGATGATGATCCGTTAAATCGCTTGGTATTAGAGAAAACGTTGCAGCAAGACTACGATGTTTTTTGTGTTGAAAGTGGTGAAAAAGCACTGACGTTTTTGAAAACTCAAGCTGTCGACTTGTTGATTTTAGATATAGTGATGCCCGGCATTGATGGTTACGAGGTACTTGGCAAGTTAAAAGAAAATGCCACAACCAGCATGTTACCCGTTATCTTTATTTCCGCGAATAACAGCCATGATGATGAAGCAAAGGGCCTTGAATTAGGTGCAATGGACTACATCACTAAACCTTTTAGTGCTGCGATAGTTCGTGCAAGGGTACGCAATCAGTTATTAATTAAGCAAAAAAATGACCTTCTTGAAATGCTTGCTTCGATTGATGGGTTGACGGAAATACCTAACAGGCGTTATTTAGATGAGAATTTAGCTCGTGAATGGCGTCGAAGTCGTCGAGACTGTACACCGTTATCTGTGCTGTTAATGGACGTTGATCACTTTAAACGCTACAACGATTGTTATGGACATAGAGCCGGGGATGATTGTTTGAAAAAAATTGCTCACGCGCTTGTGGGGGCATGTGAGCGCGGCAGTGACTTTGTAGCACGTTATGGTGGTGAAGAATTTGCTGCGGTACTGCCAAACACTTCTGCAAAAGAAGCTATTGCATTTGCTAACAAACTACGCGATGCAGTGAATAAACTAAATATCCCTCATAAAGCGTCTTTAAATGCTGATCACATTACGATTAGTATTGGTATTGCCACCACTGAAACCGGGCAAGTATACGCAGAGCAAACTTTATTAGAAGAGGCTGATTTAGGTTTGTATCAAGCTAAAGATACTGGACGCGATAAAGTTGTTTCAAGGATGGTTGCGGTAAATGAATCAGAGTAGGCAAAGCCTACTCTTAACTTTAGCTTGCTAATTAGCCGTTACTTAGCGATTGATAAATTGTATCGCCCACGCCGATTAACTTATCATTTTTAAATACTAAAGGTGTGCACTCATCTTTTGTCATCTTGCCATCTGAATGAATGCTATGCGTAACATAAAATAGCACTTGATATACATCATCACCTTGTTTTAGCAGCTCGGTAAAGTTAGGTGTATGAAGTTTGTTTAATACTGTTTGATAACTGGTATCGAGTGCAAGGTTAGAAATAATTTCACGATTATTTTTATGTTGCTTCTCCCAGCTTGATGAAGAACTACCTGCCCAATGTGTATCGGCTTCGCCATCTGAAACTGCAATAACGCAACCTGTTAAAAATGGAGCAGATAGTGCAGCGATTAGAAGAGCTTTTTTCATTTTTTTTATCCCTAGAAATTCGAGTTTAAGTGATTGTTAGATAGCAATCAGCTTGCCAACTTTAAAAATCTTTTTAAATCAATGTTTTGTCTGTTAACTTACATGCGTGGTAGGCTAAATAAACACGTAGATTAGTCTGTTTGACTAATTTGTTGTATTTTAGACTAATCTATTCCGTGGTTCGCCTTGGTTAAATGCTTGGATATTTAAAGCTATTTCGTTAACTAAGCGAGCGATTGATTCTTGGCTTGCCCATGCGATGTGTGGTGTGAGTAATAAGTTTGCGCCTTTGTATAGTGCCAGCGGGTTTGTTTGCTCTGCGGGTTCTTTACTAAGTACATCTACACCTGCGCCAGCAATGACATTATTAGCTAAAGCGTCAGCTAAATCGGCTTCATTGATAATCCCACCACGAGCGGTATTAATAATAATAGCTGACGATTTCATCATGCTTAATTCTGCCGCGGCTATTTGGTTGCGTGTTTCATCCGTTAGCGGACAATGAACACTAATAATATCGGCTTTGCTTAGGGCATCATTAAAACTAACACGACCTTCACGAGGCGTATGACCTTTTCGCTCACTAATAATGACATTGGCACCAAAGGCACGCGCTACATCAGCCACAGCTTTACCTAATGACCCATAACCAACAATTGCCAATGTTTTGCCGGCAATTTCATTAAAGCTGTAATCTAAGCGACAAAACATTGGGCTTTGTTGCCATAAACCTTGCTGGCAATCATTAATGTATCTATGAGTATTACCCAATAAGTTAGTGATTAAGGTGAAGGTATGCTGCACCACGCTCGGTGTTGAATAGCCCGCCACATTTGTCACTGCAATGTTATGCTCTTTTGCTGCCTCTAAATCGATATTATTAGTGCCTGTTGCTGCAACGCATATTAATTTCAAATTAGTTAACTGGCTCATAGCGAGCTGATCAATCACCACTTTATTACTGATAATTACATCAGCATCTTGGCAGCGCTCAACAACTTGCTCTTGGGAAGTTAGATCGTAACAAGTTAATTTACCTAGCTGTGCTAAGGCATCTAACGAAGTGTTGGCTAATGTTGCTGCATCAAGGACAGTAATATTCATGTGCTTTCCTTTTTTAATTTATTGCTTGACCTTGGGGTGTACTCCAAGGTTTATAGTGAGCATAATAAATAAACGCTTCACAATGGAGACGGTGATGAAAATAGGTGAGTTTTCCCGCCAGTTGGGTGTCTCAACAGATACCCTAAGGTACTACGAAAAGCATGGTTTGTTAACGCCAAGTTCGCGTTCAGACGTGGGATATCGTTTTTATTCTGAGGATGACTATAAGCAAATGGCGTTTATTCTCAGAGCAAAGAATGTTGGCTTTAGTTTGGCTGAGATCAAAGAGTTGCTGCAAATTAAGTTTCATAAAGATCAGCACTCTTGCCATGAAGTTAAAGAGATGACGTTACAAAAGCGCGATCTCGTTGCACAAAGAATTGCAGAGCTTACCCGCTTTTATGACTCACTTTCATTATTGGCTGATAAATGTTGTGGTGGTGAAGAACCCGCTGAAAACTGTTCAATACTAACGACGCTGGAGGATATCGATGGACTTACTCAGTAATTTTTGGCATCTGTTTTTACTCTCGGCGCCTTGGTTAATGCTGGGCTTATTCATAGCTGGTCTGTTAAATGTGTATTTGCCTGCTAACTTTCTTAACCGTCATTTAGGAAAAGAAGGGCTATGGACCACAGTTAAAGCGGCTTTTATTGGTGCTCCTATGCCATTGTGCTCATGTGGTGTGATCCCTGCTGCCATTGGTTTAAGAAGGGCGGGGGCGTCAAAAAGTGCCACCACCGCATTTTTAGTTTCAACCCCTGAAACGGGAGTCGATTCGGTCTCGGTATCTTATGTGTTACTAGGCCCATTTATGGCGGTGATACGTCCTATTGCGGCCGTGTGTAGTGCCATTGTGGCGGGTGTATTAGTGGGTAAAGACAGTGAGCTTCATCAACAGCAAGGCACAACAGCAAATAAAGAGAACACTAAAACAACCTCTTGTTGCAGCAGTAAACAGCCTGAGCCTATGACCACATCGAGTTGTTGCAGTAAAGAGGCGCCTGCTAAGCCCGCACAAAGTTGTTGCAGCAAGCAAACAACTAAAGAACTTGAGGCTGTTAAAACAACAAGTTGTTGTAGTAATAAAGGTTCACAAGCTACTCCAGAGCCGCAACAAAGTTGCGCAAGTGAACAAGCAGTACCTTCGCAGAAAAGCTGTTGTAGCAGTGAGCAGCCAACTAAAGCAGTTGAAAGCCGCTTTGGTAAACTGAAACGTGCGGTGAGTTTTAGTTGTAACAAGTTGCTTGAAGACACCATGATTTGGTTAATGATTGGTTTATTCTTTGCCGCTTTAGTACAAACCTATGTGCCAGAATCTTATTTAAGCCAATGGGGCAGTGGCATACTTGCGATGCTTGTGGTTATTTTAATTAGTATTCCTATGTATATTTGCGCAACAGCCTCAACACCGATAGCTGCTGGACTATTACTCAGTGGTGTATCGCCTGGTGCAGTATTAGTTTTTATGTTGGCAGGCCCTGCTACAAATATTGCAACCTTAGGTGTTGTGGGTAAAGAACTAGGTAAGCGTGCAGTGGTTGCTTACTTAATAGGTGTGATTGCTACAGCGTTGGCATTTGGCTTTTTAACTGATTATTTAGTGACGCAATATGGTTTTGTGGTGGCACCGATGATAGGCGAAGAGCATGAAGTTTTACCGCATTGGTTAAGCTTTATATCGGGCATTGTATTGGCTACTTTAATGCTTAGATTAGTGTTAAAAATGGTTCTGAAAAAGTCCTCGCAAACTGGTAAGAGCATTGCGTAATTACTTGTTATAAAAATATATTTTACTAACATTTGGCAAATAACTTGGTTAACTATCGCGTCTCGGTTCGCATTTAAAATTGCCTGAGTTATAATCCGCCAAATATTTAAACGGTGCGCTGTGCGTGCCGTTTTTTAACTTAAGTAGTTTTTAATGAGTGAAAGTGTGGATAAATACGCCGACATAAGACCTTACAATGATGATGAAGTCGCTGATTCAGTAGCACGTTTAATTGCTGATAATGCTTTTGTGGATGTAATTGCCAAATATAATCTACCGCGCTTTTTATCCTATTTTCCATTTATTACTCGCCCATTAGTGCGCAGCCAGCTGCGTAAAAAGTGGGGTAATACCTCATCGGTTGAGCAAGTACAGCATGAAGTGGCAGATTATTTAAATAAGTTAATCACCCGTACTACTTCTGAAGTGACATTTTCTGGCATAGATAAACTAGATCCTAAACAAGCCTATTTATTTATCTCGAATCACCGAGATATCGTGCTTGACCCTGCATTGGTGAATTGGGGGTTGTTTAAACACAATATGCCGACTGTTCGCATCGCAATTGGGGATAACTTACTGCAAATTCCTTATATCACTGAGTTAATGCGCTTAAACAAAAGCTTTATTGTGAAGCGCTCAGCGAAAGCACCTAAAGAGATGCTAAAAGCTTTGTCGCAGCTGTCTGCTTATATTTATGACTCCCTAGCTGAAGGTCACTCAATTTGGATAGCCCAAAAAGAAGGCCGAGCAAAAGATGGTTTTGACCAAACAGATCCTGCTCTACTTAAGATGTTGCAGTTACAAGGTCGTAAGCAGAAGAAAGAGTTTGCTGAATACGTGCGCGAACTAAAAATTGTGCCTGTGTCTATCTCTTATCAATATGAGCCGTGTGCGATAGCTAAAGCAAAAGAGCTTTATCATAAGCAGCAACATGGTCAGTATGTTAAACAACAAGGCGAAGATATTGCCAGCATTGTTGAAGGCTTTAGTACAGCTAAAGGACATGTGCATTTAGCCTTTGGTGAGCCAATTGAGTCAGGCTGTGAGTCACCTGAAGAGCTTGCAAAAACCATTGATCAGCAAATCGTTGATTCATTCTTTCTACACCCTGGTAACTATATTGCTGGTGGCTGTAAAGAAGCCGTTGTCGATAAAAAAGATGCAGAGGCATTTAATGCTCGCTTGGCAAAAGTACCCGATGAATTAAAGCCGCTAGTTCTTGCAATGTATGCGAAGCCTTTTCATCGTAAAGCAGAACTGACAAACAGTGAATTAGCCTAAATTTTTAGCGGCTAAAAATAGCGTTAGAAAGCCACTTTTATAAAGTGGCTTTTTTTATGGTTATTTTTCAGGCTATACTTTAGTTATGAACTCGTCACTGGCAAATATGATGCAACAAATTGAAATCTTTGAGATTCCAAGCCCTTGCAAAGGGATTTGTCAGGTTAACAATCGAGGGTATTGTAAAGGCTGTTATCGAAGCAGGGATGAACGCTTCTATTGGAATAAGTTTACTAATGCCGAAAAGCGTAAAGTAATTAGCTTGTGCCAACAGCGATATAAGCGTTACCTACAAAAAAAACAACAAGCAGAAAACCCACCGTCTTCTCCCTCGCAAGGTGGTTTTGATTTTTAAAATTCAGTTAAGTTATATTTGGATTTTAGAAAATGCACTTTACCCTCTTCCTGCAATTTCTGAAGGGCGCGAGTGAGCTTAGGAATTAGTGCCTCATGGCGTTTATGAACGAAATGGAAGCTCTGCATTGGCATTAAAACTTCTTTATGAAAAGCTGCTTGATTAAAATCTGGGTGCTTTGTTTTGAGCATAAAATCTAGCAATATAGTGCCTTCAACACGCTTTTGGGTTAGTAAATTTAATTGTGCGGTAATATTTCGTACTTTAATAACATCTCCGCCGAATGGGTGTTTATCGATGTAACTTTGGGCAGCAGGATAACTTGATTGAATTGCTAATGATTTTAATTCTTTATAGCGACAGTGTTGGCAATTTTTTAATAGCACAAGATTAAAATCAAAAAGCGGGAAATCAACTTTTAGTAGGTTTGGGTAGTCATCTTTTACATCTGCAATACGACCTAGTTGACCATCTAAAATACCATTATTGGCTGCTATCAGGGCACTTTGGTGGTTAAAATCAATGATATGTACTTCATAACCTATTTCTTTGTAGGCCATTTTCAGTAAATCAATAACATAACGTGCTTGTGGGGTATCTGCTGGTCGATTGAAAATTAATAGGTTCGAGCTAGCACTAGCAGGAAGGCAAAAAATCAATAAGACTAGCGCAAATCTGAGAAGCAGATATTTTGACAATGTGCATTCCTTGCGTGTTTAAAAAACCGCCGTTAATTTACTGGTATGTGCTACCAAAATCAAGGTTAATCGTATGGCATTAGGCTAAACAGACCAATAAAAAATGCTATACTAGCCACTATTATTTTTTAGTTGTTGTGAATATATGAGTTTTAATTTATGTAAGTTGCCACGAGAGCAAAAGTATCAAATACAACTGGACTATGAAGCCTCTTTTTGGGCTTACCAAATAAAGCGAGGTAAAAATACGCGGGAGGGGGTATATACAACAATTAACAGTCGCCCAATGTCAGAACAAGCATTTTTGAAACAGCAGTTTGAGCATTATCTTGCACTTATGAGCTGATATGACTGCGCTAAAATTTTGTCTTCTTGAACCAATAAAAACACCGTTAGTTAATAAGTTTTATGATAAACATGGTGCTCGAGGGCGAGCCTGCAAAGCAGACCAAGTATGGGTTTGCTATTCTGGTCTAGAGATTATTGCAGCATGTCGAATACAAAACCAGTCGGGGTCTTTGTTTTTATCAACACTTTATGTTGATGATGCATGGCGAGGTCAAAAGATTGCTTCTCAATTACTTACGACGTTAATTACAGCACAAAACGCGCCTATATTTACTTTTGCATACCAAAATCTGATTGATTTTTATGTACAAAATGGGTTTAACTGTACGTTAACATTACCCAATTCTTTGCAATCGTTGTTTGAGTTATATGCGCATCGAAATATAGTTGCGATGCACTGTACACGACACACAGTGCCAAGTTAGCAATTTGGAACGTCAATGACACAGTTCTTTTCCATCATCGTGCTGTTTGTATTTTTTATCTGTGGCTTGTTTAGTCAGCCAGCATTTGCACAGGTAAAGCGTTTATCTACCAGCGAAGGCTTATCGCAAAGCTATGTCAATACTATGCTGATCGATGATAGTGGTTACCTATGGCTATCGACCGAAGGTGGCCTAAACCGTTACGATGGCTATCAAGTTGTGCATATTAAAGGCCCTAATGGCGAGCTAGAAGACGCTATTATCGACCGCATCTACCAAGATCCCCAGGGTTATATTTGGATTGCATCATTGCAAGCGGGTTTATTTCGTTACGATCCTAACACCGATAGTTATCAACAATTTATTGCAAAACCAACTACCGAAGAACAGATTTTCAGCGAGTCTGTGTTTAGCATGGTCGCTCTTGATGATAAGACACTTTGGCTTGGACGTGGTTGGGATTTTGCAAAACTAGACTTAGAAACTAAACAAGTAACAACAATTTTTGAAATACCAGATCGAGTTAGAAGTAGTGTCATTCGCGATTTGTACCCGTACAAAGGCTTCATTTTTATAGGTACCAGCAATGGGGCGTTTGTGTATGAAATTGCGTCAGGTAAATATCGAAAACTTGAACATCTCCAACAAGAACCAACTCATATTTATCAAAACTATGTAAAGTCATTCGCAGTTGTTGACGAGCAAACTTTATTGGTTGGTGCTGTTAGGGGCTTGTATCAGATTGATATAAGTCATTTAGATGAAATGTTTGCCTCTCCCGAGCTTGCTTTTAGCAGTAAAACCTTAATTGATGATTTAAATATTTGGACGATAACTCCGAAGGAAACATCAATAACTTTAGGCACTGATAAAGGGTTATTCGAATTTACTCCATCGAATAATGAGCTTGTAAAAAGTACGCGTTTAAAAGATAGCGGATACACACTCGCTGATACGAGTATTATTGATTTAGTTGAGGACAAATCAGGCGGTATGTGGTTGGCGACTAAAAATGATGGAGCCTTTTACTTACCTTATGATAATTATAATTTTAGCAATGTAGTAGCAAACTCAATAAAGGGAGATGGGTTATCTCATCATTCTATATGGGGAATTACTGAGTTTCAGGACAGAGTTTGGCTTGCTACCCATAATGGTTTAACAGCCATTAATTTGGATACCTACGAAAGCGAGGTGTTTTTAAAAGATTACCAAGTGGATCTTATCACCACAGAGTTTACCATCTATCAGGTGATGCCTTACAAAGATAAGCTGTGGTTACACAGTAATCGTGGGATCATGAGTTTTGATCCAAAAACAGGCCAAGCGACCCCGGTGAAAACCGCAGATCCAGAGCAACAAAAATTAATAAACGATTGGGTTCACGGTGTATTATTGATGCCATCTGGGGAGCTATTTTACGTTCACCCTGACTACGGCATGTTTGTTTATAATATTGAAACTCAAGTAATTACCCGTTTGGCAGGGCAGTTTGATGAATTTGAGCCTTTCCTAGCCTATGGATTCTTACCTGCTTTAACAAGTAAGCCTGATTCGCCACTATTTTATAATGCCGGCATTCTGTATCAAGTTGATCCTGATACATACGAGCTAACCACTATTTATACAGTTCCAGAACAACATGAGAATGTTGCTGTTAATGTGATGTCGTACATCATAGATAACAACAATGTACTGTGGTTGTCGTTATCTAATTTCGGTTTGATTGGCTTAGATGCTGATACTTATGAGCATATTTACACGATTGACCTAGAAAAAAACAAACTGGGTACATTGCTCTACGACATGGTGCTCGATGAGGCCGGTATGATCTGGATGAGTAGTCACAAAGGGTTGTGGCGATTAAATCCAGAAAACTTGCACTTTCAGCAGTTTACCGGTGCAGAAGGGTTGTTCTCAACAGAGTTTAATAGTGGCGCATTTACCAAGCTAAAATCTGGGCAGATAGTTTATGGTACTTTAAAAGGGTTTACCTATTTTTATCCGATGGATAACCACTACCAGCAAGCGCTGATTGATCATGTCAATATTACTAACCTTGATCTAATGTCTCGCGATTTGCCTGCTGAGTTAAAACAGCCTATCGACAGTGTTGTCCTTGAGCATGATGATATTGGTCTTGAGGTGGCTTTTTCGGCGATGGCATTTAATTATCAAGAACGTATCATTTATGAGTACCAACTAGGTGATGGACAAAAAACATATACGCGCAATAACAATCGTGTTCTTTTTCCAAAACTAAGTGCAGGAAAGTACCATCTTAAGGTATGGGCAAAAGACCCAGTTACGGGGGACCTGACTCCGCCTGCTATTTTAAATATCGAAGTAAAGTACCCACCTTGGCGAGCCCCACATGTCATTGTATTGTACTTAATTTTGATAGTTTTAATTATTGCTGCATGGGTATTTAGACGTAATCGCATGCAGAAGATTTTGCTGGCCGCTCATAAAGAAAGCCAAGAAAGTGAAGCGCGGTTAAAGCTTGCTTTAGAGGGAAGTCATTCAGGAGTGTGGGATTGGTCGTCACAAAGCCCTATTATTTATCAACCTCGTCTTAGGAACGAGCTGGGCTATGATACCGACAGTGTTAATTTAGATGACTATTTAGCAAAAATTCATCCGCATGATAAGCAAACTTTCCGATTGGAATGGCTGGAGTTTTTATCCACTCAAAAAGGTTACTTTAATTGTACTTACCGATTACGTCATGCCGATGGTCAATGGCGATGGTACAAAGACTTTGGCAAAGTGGTCGAATGGCAAGGCACAGCTCCTGAAAAAGTAGCGGGCACTTACACGAATATGACGCGTGAGTTAGTGTTTGAAGAGAATGCTCGTCTCTTTGGTGCAGCCTTTGAACAAACGAGAGACTGGGTATTTATCATAGATAAAAACCTGCGTATCCGCGCCACAAATAAATCACTTCAAGATGCCTTTGATTTTCCCGCAGAGCCGCGCTCAAGCCGCTCTTTAACGCTGGGATTACCTGTATCGGCTCGGATCAATTACTTACGAGTTATGCAAAACCTACAATCGGGTGAGCATTATTCCGCCGAAGATGTCGTGGTTGTGGCAAACGGTGAGAAACGACAAGTATTGATTAAAATTAGTGCTGTAGCAGGCAGCAATCGTCAGCTCGATAGTTATGTGATCATTGTTACTGACATCAGTGCACAAAAACTAGCAGAAAGTGAACTACATATTTTAGCAAACTATGATGCGCTTACTGGTTTACCAAATAAAACATTATTTAATGACCGTGTGAATCATGCGATTGAGCAAGCTGATTATCATAAAACCAAAGTTGCCTTGTTGAATGTTAATATCAAGCGTTTTAAATACTTTAATGACTCACTTGGACGCGAAGAATCTGATGAATTAATTAAACGAGTAGCTCAGCGGTTAAAAAATGTGCTTCGACCTCAAGATAGTATTGCGCGATTTGATGGCGATGAGTTTGTGATTCTAGCTGAAGATTACAAACAAATAGATGAGTTATTGTTACTGTGTGCCAAGGTGATGGACTCAGTAGAAAAACACATAGAGCTAAGTCAGCAAGCGGTTAAGGTTAATCTGAGCGTTGGGGTGGCCGTATACCCAGATGATGCAAGCGGAACTAAAGCGTTGTTAAAAGCGGCAAACGTTGCTTTATATCATGCTAAGCGTCATGTAGAGGGGTGTTATCAATTTTATAAACAAGAGATGAATTTACAGGTTCAGCGTACATTGCATCTTGAATCGCAATTGAGTAAAGCTTACCTAGAGCATGAGTTTTGCAATTATTACCAACCAATAGTCAGTGCAAAAACTCATCAAGTCGCTGGTTTAGAAGTGTTACTTCGCTGGCCTAGTAACGATGTATATAGCCCTGAAGATTTTGCTAATGCGGCAGAAAGTTCAGGACTGATCACCAAAATAATGTTGCAAACGTTATCGCGAGCTCTTATTGAGTTGCGTCAGTGGCACATAACTCATCCTGAACTGTATATCTCAATTAATTTATCGGCCCTTGATTTTGAAAGTGTGAACTTAGTTGCCAACATTGAACACACTCTCAATGCCATAAAAGTACCGGCCAGTGCTGTCGTGTTTGAAATTACCGAGTCGGTGATGATGCGAGATTCAGAAAAAGCTCAACAAAGCATGGAGAAATTAAAGCAGCTAGGCTGTCGTATTTATATGGATGACTTTGGTACAGGTTATGCCTCGTTAACCTATTTAAAGCGTTTCCCGGTTGATGTGCTGAAAATTGATAAAAGTTTCGTTAATGATATTGGTGTTGATAAAGGTGATGAGGCAATTATTAACTCAACTCTAACCTTGGCAAAAAGTTTAGGAAAAGAGTGCGTCGCAGAGGGCGTAGAAACTATCCAACAACTGCGTTTTTTACAGGCAAAAGACTGTGAGTATTTTCAAGGTTATTTATTTAGTAAACCGGTACCTGGTGATGCAATAGGGCCGCTTTTAGATAAGAGTTGGCATCAAGAGTTTCAGGGATAAAGTTACTGACTTTATCCCTTTAATTATTAATCTTGGCGTTTACCGCAGTGGCGGCAATACAGGTTGCGATTGCGGTTTTTAAGTTCGTTATGAATCGCTTTATTTGCCTCTTGCTGACTTAAACCCAGCTTATAACGTAAGTTTTCTAAGTGTTCTTCTTCAACAGGCGATAAGTGCCCATCTTCAACGGCTTCGTGTACTGCATCGGTAAATACTTGTCTGCGTTTACGTAACTGCTCAGAAAAGCTTGAAGCTAGCAAACCGGTTGGAATAGCCACCATGCCCATACTCACTAGTGTGATGGCACCACCAAATAAGCGACCAAGGGGAGTCACAGGCACGACATCGCCATAACCAACGGTTGTTAGTGTCACCATTGCCCACCACATTGCAGCAGGGATGGAGCCAAACTTATCTGGCTGTACATCGTGTTCAATTAAATAAATACCGCATGAGGCAATTATTAGCACCACGGCCATAATAAAAAAAGCCGCAAGTAGTGAGCTGCTTTCCTCTTTAAATGAGTTTAAGAGTAGTTGCATCGCCCTTGAATAGCGTGTGAGCTTAAAGATACGCATTAACCTAAGCACTCGTAAGAAACGTAAATCAACACTCACAAAGACCATCAGAATGGTAGGTAAAATTGCGATAAGGTCAATCAGCGCCAACGGCGAAAAGAAATATTTAATACGAATTTTTGAGTTTGTCAGCGTGCTTTCTTTATGCACGCTTTTATCTACACAAGACCAAAGCCTGAGCACATATTCTAAGGTGAAGATACCGACTGAAATCAGCTCAATCATTAAAAATTCGTGATGATATTGCTTTGCTAAAGGGCCAACCGACTCCAGCACAATCGCCACCACATTAATCATGATCAACGACATCAAAAATACGTCGAGAGCGCGTCCTATACGTCGATATTTACCGTTACCTTCAAAAACTCGTGCAGTGTAATTTCTTAAACGATGCAAAATAGTGATCCAGTTTTAGTTAAGTTTTAGCACCATGTTAATGCTGCCTTCTTCAAAGTCGCGGGTGATTTTAAACCCGAGTTTTCGTGCTAGTTCAATCATGCCCGTGTTTTCCGGCAAAGTAATGCCTGCAATTTGTTTAACGCCTTGGTTTTTACAATGCTCAATCGCCGCATTCATTAATATTGTACCAAGCCCTAAACCTTGGCAATCAGAGCGCACCACAATTGCAAACTCAGCATCGAGCTTGTCAGGATCCATCAATACACGAGATACACCTAGCGTGCAGGCTGAGCCATTTTGTTCTTGGCTAACAATAAACGCCATTTCTCGGTCGTAATCGATTTGTGTCATTTTTGCGAGTTGATCATGATTAAATTGCGGTAATTCACCGAAGAAACGCTTATATCTGTCTTCTTTACTTAATGATTGATCAAACTCTAAGTGAGCTTGCTCATCTTCCGGTTTAATTGGCCTTAGCTGTGCTTGGGTATTGTTTTTAAGTGTTACTTCTTTAACCAATTCAATCGGGTAGGGGCGAATGCACAAGCGTTTACGGTTCGCTTTTGCTTTATAACGGCTAAGGCCGATAGTCGCATCAAGGACCAAAAACTGCCCGTTGCTGGCTAAAATAGGATTTAGTTCAACACTGGTAATGTCAGGTTGGTCGATAACAAGCTGCGAGATGCGGGTGAGTAGGGCACATAAACGGTATTTATCGACCTTTTCTGGTAGTACGCGGTCTTTAAGTACGCCTTTATCGTGCGCTGCAGCAATCAAGTATTTTGCCAAGTTCATATTCAGTGGTGGTAGTGCCACTGCAGCTTGAGCGAATTCAAGTCCGGTGCCAGCTTCACCAAGCAAGATCACTGGGCCAAAGTTAGGCTCTGTTTTAATAGCGATACGTAGCTCATTAGCACCCGCTCGCGGCGCCATTTTTTGCAGTGAAAAGCCTTCAATATGGGCATCAGGGTAGGTGTTTTTGATTCGTAGCAGCATGGCAAAGGCTGTTTGCTCAACTTCTTGCGCATCATTTAAATTAAGGACCACACCACCGACTTCTGATTTAGAAGGAATACTTGGGCTTATTAGTTTTAACGCTACCGGAAAACCCAGCTCAATGGCTTGTTCTTTGGCTTCAGTTGGCGTGTAAGCAACCTCAGTTTGAATACAATCAATGCCATAATGAGTGAGTATTTGGCTTGCTTCATGGGTTGATAAATAGCTTTGCTCTTCGGCTAAAAACTCATTCACTACAGCCCGAGCTGCGTCTTTATTTATTTTTGCATCATCGGTGTTTGACTCTGGCGTTTGCGTTAAATGCTTTTGGTTACGGCGATAACTTACCAAGTGCATAAAGGCACCAACCGCACCTTCAGGTGTACGGTAGGTCGGAATGGCATTATTAGCGCAGACCTTTCGCGCAGCATACGCGGCATCTTCACCCATAAAGTTCGTCATAACATAAGGGCGAGCCATCTTCGGGATTTTTTCTAAGGTTTCGACAATAATCTCAGCATAATCTTCACTCGGTGCAAGCGCTGAAGGGGTATGAATGATCAGCAGGTTTTTAACTTCTTTAGCTTGCAATAAGATTTCTAATGCTTGTTGATAGCGTCTTGGCGCTGAGTCGCCAAAAATATCCACCGGATTTGAGGTCATCTCCGATTGCGGGATAACCTTATTAAGAGCAGCTCTGGTCTCGTCGCTGAGCTCAGCCAGCTTACCTGAGCTTTGTAATAGCGTATCAACGGCCATGACACCTGGGCCGCCGCCATTGGTTAAAATAGTCAGTTGTTCGACTTTAAGTAATTTGGGGTGCATTGCTAGCGTTTGTGTAGCAGCAAAAAGCTCTCGTAGGTCGTTTACTCTTAACATACCCGCTCGTTGGAATAGCGCATCATAGACCGCATCTGAGCTTTGTTTGCCACCGGTATGGATCTCTGCTGCAAGCGCTCCAGCACTGGTTTTACCGGTTTTAATAGCAATTACGGGTTTACTAAACGCAGCGGCTCGCGCTGCAGAAATAAAGCTGCGAATATCTTCAATATTATCGATATACAACAAGATGGCCTTGGTTTTAGCATCTCGGCCTAAAAAGTCGAGTAACTCATCAAAGTCGATATCTAGGCAATCACCCACAGACACAAAATATGAAAAGCCTATCTCTTTGTTTTTCGCCCAATCAAGAATGGTTGAGCAAACAGCAGCTGATTGCGATACAAAGGCGAGCTTTCCAGGGCTTGCAACTGTATGTGAAAAACTGGCATTTAAGCCAATATGAGGAATGAGTAAGCCCAAGCAATTTGGCCCAAGCAAAGATACATTAGCTGCAAGGGCAGCTTCTTTCAGTGCTTGTTTTTGTTCTACGTTTAATCCCGCAGCAATTACCACTGCATGTTTGCAGCCAAGCTCACCTAGCTCATTAATGATGTTAATTAAGGTATTCTTGTTAGTACAAATAACCGCAAGGTCTGGTACTTTTGGTAACGCTGCTATACTTGGATAAGCTAATACACCATGTACAGCACTGTGATTTAAACTAACAGGCATGATAGGGCCTTTAAAACCCCCTTGCAGCAGATTGCGCATCACCACAAAGCCAGCACGATTTGGAGAGTTAGAGGCGCCAATTACAGCGACCGATTTAGGGTTAAAAAATTGGCTAATACGTTTAACGCTCATGCTGTTTCCTTTGCTTGCGCTGTTTGTTAAAACTTCAGGGTCTGTTAAGTTTAATACACCCAAACTAGAACCGACACGCTTCTAAAGTATTAATAGTTATACTCATAAGATAACCTGTTTATAACTACTTTTCGAGTCAAAAACAGTGACCTACATCAAGGAGAAAAGCATGAATAAGACGCAACCATTTAATATCGTTATTGCAGCGTGCGCATTGGCGGTTGGTTTGCTTGGATTAGGTTTTATATTGAAAAGTGCAGCCCTTGATGTAAAAGGCATGGAGCGCACCGTCCACGTTAAAGGTTTAGCGGAAATGGAAGTGCCAGCCGACACCGTTATTTGGCCATTGCAGTTTTCTGATGCCGATAATAACCTCGAAAAACTAGTTGGTCGGGTTGAAGAGAAAAGCGATGCGGTTGTGGCTTTTTTAAAGCTACATGGTTTTAGCGATGAAGAAATAAGCCTCGGCAGCCAATCAATTATTGATAAACAAGCTCGTGAATATGGCGGCGAAAATCAGCAGTTTCGTTATATTGCCCGTAATAATGTTATTGTTTATTCAAATGATATTGAAAAAGTACAGCATGCGCTAGGCGAAGTAAGCCAATTAGCTAAGCAAGGCATTGCGATAGTACAAGACAATTACGAAACGCGTATTCAATATTTATTTAATGGCTTAAATGAAATCAAGCCGAATATGATTCAAGAGGCAACCGAAAAAGCCCGTGAGGTGGCAATGAAATTTGCCAAAGATTCTCAGTCTAAGTTGGGTAAAATTAAAACCGCCCACCAAGGCCAGTTTTCAATTTCTGATAGAGATTCAAACACGCCTCAGCTGAAAAAAGTGCGTGTTGTTACCAGTGTAGAATATTATTTATCTGACTAAACCCAATACCACAGATAAAGGCAGCCGCATGCGTGTACATACAATCACCATGCGGCAAAGCGCACCAAGCATAAAACCACCACTAAATGCCACAGCCACCCCCAATAAGCCAAACTGATCTTTTAACAGCATCGCCATCAAAACCGTGATGCTGGTTGCACCCAGTAATACATACAAGTTGATCAGCGGATTCCCTTTTAACTTGATCATACTACTGGCTAAAATTCTTGCTGGTAGTAACAATTGCCCGAGTAACAGCAGCATTAAAATCCAAAACCCTTCTTCTAATTGGCTTTCACCATATAAATTAAGTAGCGGTTTTGCGAGCAGGGCAAGTAGCAAGATAGCGGCAAAGTTAAAGCGCCACAGCACTTTCATTAACTCACTAAGTTGCTGAACGGTTGTCTCATCGGCCATTAAAATGGGTTTTAAATATTGGTTGGCGGCATTGCCTAAAATAGTCAGTAAGCCGGCAATCACCACCGCAGGAAAGAAGATACTTACGCCTTGTGCACCAAACCAGTGATGCACCAGTAATACATCGAGTTTTGCGACTAATACAGTGCCTGCACCACTGGCGAGCATGATCAAGGAGTCTTTACACCATTGCTTGGTTTGGTAGCGGGCAGTGCTTGCGACGATCATTTTTTTGATTAACCAATATTGATAACTGACTACGCACAAGATGCTACAAAACAACAAGATACAAATCTCGACTAAAGATAAGTCGCCACGTATCAAGTACACGAAAAAACAAAACCCCGCGGTTAGCAATTCAAAAATACACTGCTGTGTTATTAGGCCAATTTTAGGTTTATTCAAAGCCACTAAAAAAGCGGATTGGCTTTGCATAATGGCGCCAATCGGCACTAGTAAAAGTAAATAAATTACATGTTCTTTGGCGCTTTGATGCGGTGAAATGGCCTGAAAGCTGATCACCACAGCTGCAACAAAAATCACCCCGAATAAACAAGATGCAGCTAAATAAACATGCTTTAAGCCACGCAGTAAATCATGTTGTTGAGCTTTGTAGAGCGGATAGCTAATACGCATTAAAGACGATGCAAAGCCCATGCTCGCTGGTAACAAAAGAATTTCACACAGTGCGAGTAACGCGGCGAAAGTGCCGAACTCATCATTACTTAATAACCTTGCAAGGCACAAGGTAAGAACAATACGGCTACCATGGTTAAGGGCGGTAAAACTGCTGAGCGATAAAAACGCTTTAACAACATCCTTATTCATGAAATTATTGATTAAGGGCGTTTAATAACTGCGCCGTTGGCACTTGCAAATAGGCCGCACACAGTAAAACTTTACTGTCGGCACTCGTTGGTTGATTGGCACCATAAAATTGTTTAAGGGTGTTTATTAAGGCACTGACTGCACTAGGGCTGTGGCTTTGGTCGACTTCCATCATGGCTAATAATGCGGAGAACTCATGCTTTGCTAGCATTTGAGTCGTACTGTTTTGCGCTATAAAGCAACCAATAGGAGTGAGCTGCTGTTTATTCAATGTTTTTAAAGCAACGCCTAAGCTTTCGTTGCTTTCAAATAACATTAACGAACGCAAATAGTTAAAGGGGAGTTTACCTGGCTGACACAGCGTAAATAAATGATGTAGTAGAGTATTACCTTGGTTGTCTGTAACACAAAAAGCATTTTGAAACTTAAGGCCAGGCGTGAAAAAGCTCAGCTTATCAATATCATCAATCAAGGCAACAGCTTCGCTTGGCAGCGGGCTTGCTTCAAGTAAATGCGCTGCAACATTTTGTAAAAAAAGGTATTTAACTTCACTACTGCAAGCTAATTGATAGATGTGCTGTAACTGTGCCGCTTGTAAAACCCCCGACAAGCTTTGATAATCGGCAATAAGTTCTTTTAACTGATGATGTTGAAGTCGGCTGTTCAGTTGCTCTATCGCGCTTTGCATGGAATTACCCGTTTTTTATTATTTATACATTTATAGCTCAACTACTTGTTTAAATAAATAAAAAAGGCCGCTGAGCGGCCTTTTTCAAGTTTTTATTGCTTAAGCTGCTTGTTTCTTAGCAACCCATTGGTCAACAAACTTCTCTAGTACATTTAATGGTACTGCACCATTTTTAAGTACTACATCGTGGAATTCACGAATATCGAATTTATCGCCAAGTTTTTCTTTAGCTCCTTCACGAAGCTCTAAAATTTTCAGCATGCCCACTTTGTATGCCGTTGCTTGTGAAGGCATTACAATGTGACGCTCAACCATTTTAACGCCATCAGAGGTCGCATTTGGTGTGTTATTTACGTAGTAGTCGATACCTTCTTGACGTGTCCACTTCATAGCGTGGATACCTGTATCTACTACTAGTCGACATGCACGCCATAGTTCCATAGCAAGACGACCAAAATCTGAATATGGGTCTTCATATAAGCCCATTTCTTTTGGTACTAGTTCAGAGTATAAACCCCAACCTTCAACATACGCTGTGTAGCCGCCAAACTTACGAAACTTAGGCACATCTTCAAGCTCTTGCGCGATAGCAATTTGCATGTGGTGGCCTGGAATACCTTCGTGGTATGCAAGTGCTTCCATTTGGTATGTTGGCATTGCTTCCATGTCGTAAAGGTTTGCGTAATAAATACCTGGGCGTGAACCATCTGGCGCAGGTTGTTGGTAGAACGCTTTACCTGCTGCTTTTTCACGGAATGCTTCTACAGCTTTAACTTTAAGGTCAGCTTTTGGCTTAACAATGAATAGCTCGTCTAAACGAGATTTCATGTTATCGATAAGCGCCGTTGCTTCATCAAGGTAACGTTGTTTACCTTCTGCTGTGTTAGGGTAGTAGAACTGCTTATCAGTTTTCATGAATTGCATGAATGCTTTAAGGTCACCTTCAAAGCCTACTTTGTCTTTGATTGCACGCATTTCGTCGTGAATACGCGCGACTTCAGCTAAACCGATTGTGTGAATTTCTTTCGCAGTTAAATCAGTGGTTGTGGTACGTGCTAAGGCATTATTGTAGAACGCTTCGCCGTCAGGGAATTTCCAAGCACCATCACGGTCATCAGCGCGTTTTTCTAACTGAGCTAAGAAATTAATTAACTTAGTGTAAGAAGGCTTTACTGCTGCTTTTAAGGCTTTTTCAGCATCGCTGATAAGTGCAGATTTTTCGCTGTCGGCAATCTCTAATGCGTTTACTTTACGTTTAAAGTCAGCAAGTAATGTTGAGTCTTCACCGTCGTGGAATGGTGCGCCGCGTAAGATATTTTGGCTTGAATCAATCACGTGTGGGAAAACAAACTTAGGCGCGATAATGCCTTTATCTGCACGTACTTCAAGATCTTTGATTAGTTGATCAATAACCGTTGTAACACCATTTAAACGCGAGATATACGCTTTTGCATCAGAGACATCGGCAATTTGATGTTGGTTGATTAAAAACGCAGGGATCATTGAGTGAACACCAAACATTTGGTTCACCGGGTAGTTGTAATGACGCCATTTGAAATCAGCAATTTCGTTTTCAAGGTCTTGCTTTTTAAGGTCGTAACTTACTTTTGTTGCGTCATCTAATAGGTCGCGGTTAATTGCGTTAAGCGCAACTAGGTCAGCTTTAGTTTGTTCAAAGTCTTCTAAAACGCGCTCTTCACTGCCATCGTCCCATTTGTCGTAATCTTTTTTGATGCCCATGTATGTTTGATAAATAGGGCTTTTCATTACGTCACGGTTAAAAGTATCTTCGAAGAAGGCATTAGCTTTATCGATTTCACTTTGTACAGGTTGGCTTTGTACACTTGGTGCAGGCGTTGGTTGCTCTTGCATTTGTTGGCAGCCGCCAAGTAATGCAACACTTACCGCCGCAGCGATGAAGGTCAGTTTACGCATTATCGTTCCTTTGTAGTTGTTAGAAATTTAATTATAATTCTTAAACGAATAATTCTAGCAGGTCATTCAAAAAACGTTGGCCTTTAGGGCTTACCTGCCAGTTATCTTTATCATCAATTAGTAGGCCTTTTGCAATCGCTTCAGTCAAGGCTTGTTCCTGACTTTGCAGTGACAAACTTGTAAGCAAAGGTAAATCAGCTTTCGGACACGGTTCAACTAAGCGAAAACGATTCATAAAGAATTCAAAGGCTAAGTCGTCTTTGGTTACTTGCCATTGCTCATATAAATACGGTTTAGCTAGATCCATATAACCGCGCGGGTGTTTAACTTTTACCGTACGGGTGATGACTTTATTTTCATCAGTAATTTTACCATGAGCGCCACAGCCGATACCGAGATAATCGCCAAATCGCCAATAATTCAGGTTATGACGGCATTGGTAACCTGGCTTTGCGTAACCTGAGATCTCATATTGCTCATAACCTGCTGCAGCTAGTAAGGCTTGTCCTTGCTCTTGAATATCCCAAAGGATGTCATCATGAGGCAAGGTCGGTGGCTTTGACGCGAACTGAGTGTTTGGCTCAATTGTTAGCTGATACCAAGAAATATGGGGAGGATTAAGGGCGATGATTTTTTCAAGGTCGCCCAAGGCATCTTCAACAGATTGTCCGGGTAAGCCATGCATTAAATCGAGGTTAAAGCTGTTTAGCCCCGCTTGGTGCGCCTGTTTAGCCGCATAGCTTGCTTCATCTGCACCATGGATGCGGCCAAGGGCTTTTAGCTTGTCGTTTTGCATGCTTTGCACACCAATCGAAATACGATTAATGCCAGCGGCAACATACTCTTTAAAGCGACCGGTTTCGACAGTACCAGGGTTAGCCTCTAGGGTAATTTCACAGTCATCGCTTAGGCCAATTAATCTGTCGACTTCACCAAGCAGGCGAGTATAAGCGTCACCAGTTAATAAGCTTGGAGTACCGCCACCAATAAAGATACTGTGGATTTTACGCCCTTGTACTAGGTGCAAATCGGCCTTGAGATCATCAATAAGATGCTGAACGTATTCTTTTTCGGGGATTGTGCCTTTTTGGCCATGGCTATTAAAGTCACAGTATGGGCACTTTTGCACGCACCAAGGCACGTGCACATATAAACTTAAAGGCGGTAAACTCACAGGCCGCCTTTTTGCTGCAATTGCGCAAGTAGTTGTTTTAAAGCTTGGCCGCGATGGCTAAGGGCATTTTTTTGCTCTTTAGTTAACTGGGCGCTCGTGCATTGCTCAGACGGTACGTAAAAAACAGGATCATAACCAAACCCACCCTGACCATCTTGGCTATGGGTGATTTCGCCTTCCCAACTGGCACTACAAATAAGTGGTGTCGGGTCGTCGGCGTGGCGCATTAATACTAAAACACACCAAAAACGCGCACTACGAACAGGGTTATCAGCAAGCTCTTTTAATAGCTTGTCGATATTATCTTGATCACTCGCACCCGCTCCAGCAAAGCGTGCAGAGTACACACCCGGCGCACCATTTAGGCCGTCTACTTCCAGACCTGAGTCATCGGCAATCGCAGGCATGCCCGTGATCTTTGCCGCATGACGCGCTTTAATAATGGCGTTTTCAACAAATGTGGTGCCTGTCTCTGGTACGTCAGGTACTTGAAAATCACTTTGTGGAACCACGTTAATATTAAGTGGGCTGAGCATACTTGCCAGCTCTTTTACTTTGCCAGGATTACCCGTGGCTAAAACCAAGGTGTTGTTCATAGGGTCTATTAATCTACGTAAAATTTTTGCTGAAACTTCAGCGTTTGTACTTTGCCATTTTGATTAATTTCGATATCAAAACGGTAAATTTCTTCGTTGCTGTAATCGATTTGCGCGAGGTAATAAATTGCATCGCCTTCAACAACCTCTTTAAATTCAAGCTGCTTTTTATTGCCAAGCAGGTTGCGCGCTGTGCCTGTTAAAGTTGCAGTCTGCGCTGTTTTATCGCTGTTTTTTAATACCGAAATATTGATTATCCCTTTGTTAGGGCTGCGGTCTAAATCGTAGTTTTTGGCGATGCTAGGCTGAATAAAGGTCGATGGAAATGCAATGTAGTGAACTTCCCAAGGGCCAAGTACCTTATACTGAGCGCCTGCTTGTTCATCTGCCTGGGCAAGAGTTGTAAATAAACTCAATAAAATCAAAGAAAAATAAATAACTTGCTTCATGCTATATCTCACTTAACAAAAGAGGCCTTTTCGGCCTCTTGATGTAGTTGTTATTACTTAGCCTATAAAATCCATCAATAAGATTTGTAAAAACTGTAGACCAATGATCAGTACTAAAATCGATAAATCAAGACCGCCAAGTGGTGGAATGATTTTACGAATAGGGCGAAGCATAGGTTCAGTCAGCTGATGAAAAACGGCCTCAATAGGATTGTAACCTTGGCTTACCCAGCTCAATAATGCACGAATTATTAAGACCCAAAATAACAGATTTAAGCCTTCTTTTATTACAGTCATTAAAGCAGAAACAAATACTGGTGCTGGAGACCAGGTACCGTAAAACATCAGTAAAATCACACTAATTTTGGCTACGGCTACAAGATATGCAAGGACTAACGATGCCATATCAAAGCCACCCAATCCCGGAATAATTTTACGAAGAGGATTTACTGCAAATGATGTTGCCTTTACTACAAATTGGCTAATTGGATTATAAAAGTCCGCTTTTGCCGTTTGTAACCAAAAGCGTAAAAGGACCACCATTAAAAAGAGATCGAAAACAATCCCAACTAAAAATTGCATGGCTTGCATAGTTTTACCTTCAAAAAGTAAGCTTAAAGTTCTTTTTCCATTGCCTGAGCGCGAGCGATACAGGCGTCCATTGCATCAGCAACTGTAGCGACTAAACCTTGTGATTTAAGGTGCTCTACCGCTTCATGAGTTGTACCGCCTTTCGATGTAACATTTGCTCGTAACTGAGTTATGCTGATATCTGGTTGTGAAAGTGCCATTTCAGCTGCGCCAAGCGCCGTTTGCTGTACTAAGCGGCGTGCATCTTCATCACTAAAACCAAGGGCTTTTGCTTTTTCTTCAATGGCTTCCATGAATAGGAAAAAGTAAGCAGGTGATGAACCTGTCACAGCGATAATATCGTTAATTTGAGACTCGTGTTCTACCCATTTAACAATACCTGTACACTCGAATACCTGTTGAACAAACTCATGTTCTTCAGCGGTTTCATCTGCGCCGAATAATCCAGATACGCCACGACCAAGCAATGATGGTGTATTTGGCATACAACGCACCATTTTCACATCTTGGCCTAGCATTTCACGTAAACGTTTTACGGTAAGACCTGCTGCCACTGAAATAAATAGCTTGTCGCTAAAATCAACACCAGAATCTTGGAATGATTGGCAAAGATCACCCATCATTTGTGGTTTAACAGACAAGACAATTACATCTGCATCGCGAAGTGCCGCGTTGTTATCCGCGGTAGTTTGCACCCCGAAATCAGCAGCAACCTTAGCTAATTTTTCTTGGTTGCGATTGGTTGCAATAATATTTTTAGCTGCAAAACCGTTCTTTACCATGCCACCGATAATGGCGTAGCTCATGTTACCCGTGCCTATAAATGCGATTTTTTTGTCTGACATATGTCTGTTATCACCTTTTAATTTCGTTGGCCAAATATATCCGTGCCAATGCGTACCATGGTTGAACCTGCAGCAATTGCCGCTTCAACATCATTACTCATACCCATCGACAAGGTGTCTACTTGGGGATATTGGGCCTTTAGTTTATCAAAGCAAGCGCTTAATTGCTCAAAATATTGTAATTGTTGCGCCGTATCGTCCGTTTTGGCGGGAATAGCCATCACACCTCTGAGACATAAATTATCACATTGACTGATAAATTCTGCCAATGTCATTACCTCGTCGGGGTGGCAGCCTGACTTAGCCTCTTCTAAACTAATATTTACTTGAATTAATACATTCAGCGGTGATTTATCCGAGGGACGTTGTTCGTTCAGACGTTTGGCTATTTTTATACGGTCAACACTTTGCACCCAGTCGAAATGGCTGGCAACAAGTGCACTTTTATTCGATTGAATAGGGCCAATAAAATGCCAAACAATATCTTTGTATTCAGCAAGGGCAGCCACTTTTGTTACTGCTTCTTGTACGTAAGATTCGCCAAACAATCGTTGGCCTTGTTCATAAGCAGCAATGATATCGTCGGTTGGTTTGGTTTTTGAGACAGCCAATAGGTTTATTGATTGCTCATTACGTTGATTATTTTTTGCAGCTTGCGCAATTCTGGCATAGGCGGATGTAAGTCGTTCTGCTATTGTAACCATATAATTATCAGTTGGTTGTGGAGTCATAAATGGATATTACCGAATTATTGGCCTTTAGTGTGCAACACAAAGCCTCGGATTTACACTTATCATCAGGCGTATCACCTATGATACGCGTTGATGGCGATGTACGTCGTATTAATATTCCAGCATTAGAACAAAAAGATGTAAATAGTCTGGTATACGATATTATGAACGATAATCAGCGTAAGGACTACGAACAAAATCTCGAAGTGGATTTTTCTTTCGAAGTACCTAATCTTGCGCGTTTTCGTGTTAATGCATTCAACTCAAACCGTGGCCCGGCTGCGGTGTTTCGTACTATCCCTAGTGATGTACTGACTCTAGATGACTTAGGTGCACCGGATATTTTTAAAACCATTGCAGATAACCCTCGTGGTCTCGTGTTGGTGACAGGGCCTACCGGCTCCGGTAAATCAACGACACTGGCAGCAATGGTCGATTACATCAATCAGAATAAGCACCATCATATTTTGACGATTGAAGATCCAATCGAATTCGTACATGAGAATAAATTGAGCTTGATTAACCAGCGTGAAGTTCACCGTGATACGCATAGCTTTTCGAATGCGCTTAGAAGTGCGTTGCGTGAAGACCCTGATGTTATCTTAGTTGGTGAGCTGCGTGACCTTGAAACAATTCGTCTTGCGATGACTGCAGCAGAAACCGGTCATTTAGTGTTTGGTACTTTGCATACTACCTCTGCGCCAAAAACTATCGACCGTATCATCGACGTATTCCCAGGTGAAGAAAAAGACATGGTGCGATCAATGCTATCTGAATCATTACGTGCCGTAATCTCGCAAACATTACTTAAAAAAGTCGGTGGTGGTCGAGTTGCTGCTCATGAAATTATGATCGGTATTCCTGCAATTCGTAACTTGATCCGTGAAGACAAGATTGCGCAAATGTACTCATCGATTCAGACAGGTGCTTCGCATGGTATGCAAACGATGGATCAATGTTTAGCAAGCTTAGTTAACTTCGGTATCATTACAACCAATGATGCACGTGCGAAAGCGCAAGATAAAACTCAATTTGGTGGCTAACGGAGTTACTTAAGATGTCTTTACCTTTAAATCACTTTTTACAAGTAATGATCGATAAAAAAGCGTCTGACTTATTTGTTTCGAGCCAATTACCAGTGAGTGCAAAAATCAATGGTGAGCTTGTGCATCTTACTGATGAGAAGCTCTCAGATGAAAGCTCTCTGGCTTTAGTTGAGTCTGCGATGAGCGATAAGCAGCGCCAAGAATTTCATGACACTAAAGAGTGTAATTTTGCTATAGCGACAGATGAAGGGCGTTTCCGTGTTTCTGCTTTTTGGCAGCGAGATCGTGCCGGTATGGTTATTCGTCGTATCGTGACGAAAATACCGGACGTTAATGAGCTTGGTCTGCCGTCAACACTGACCGATGTGATCATGGCAAAGCGTGGTTTAGTATTGTTTGTGGGTGGTACAGGTACCGGTAAATCAACGTCATTAGCAGCGCTTCTGGGTTATCGTAACCGCAATCAACGTGGTCATATTTTAACGATTGAAGACCCGATTGAATTTGTTCATGAACATCGTAAAAGTATTATCACCCAACGTGAAGTTGGTTTAGATACAGAAAGCTTTGAATCCGCTCTGAAAAGTTCACTGCGTCAAGCACCCGATGTTATCTTGATTGGTGAGATACGCTCCCAAGAAACCATGGAATATGCCCTAAGCTTTGCCGAAACCGGTCATTTGTGTGTAGCAACACTGCACGCCAACAACGCCAACCAAGCCATTGACCGTATCATGCACTTAGTACCAAAAGAGAAGCACGATAAATTAAAGTATGACTTAGCACTAAACTTACGTGCCATTGTTGCCCAGCAGTTGATACCTACAGCCGATGGTGAAGGCCGTGTTGCAGCTATCGAAATTCTGCTTAACTCACCGATGGTGGCAGAGCTTATCAAACGTGGTGATATTGGCTCTATCAAAGAAACCATGGCGAAATCGAAAGAAATGGGCATGCAAACCTTTGACCAAGCGTTATTTGAGCTTTATAAACAGCGTCGAATTAATTACGCTGATGCGCTTCATCATGCCGACTCACCAAACGACTTGCGCTTGATGATCAAGTTGCAAAATAATGAGCAAAAAGGTGCTGGTTTCTTACAAGGTGTTACCATCGACGGCCTTGACGAGAAGAGCGATATATAATGTTTTCGCGGATAATTATAGCTGCCTTTATACTGCTGGTAACTGCCTTTGAGGCGTCTAGTAATGTTGTTGAAGATGTTGTTATTTTTATCCGCGATGATGTTTATGACGATTACAGTCGCTTCTTAAATGGTCGTAAACCTATTGAAGTAAAAGACTTTAGTGGAGCTTACATCCGCCGTGATGTAGTTGATATGATCATTGCTCAACAAGCGTTGAGCTTAGGTGGTTTCAATAAATCATTTCGCTATCACAAAGGTAATGCTAATTACCGTAACACCAAGCTGTTAGAAGATGGCCAGTTATTACTTAGCTTTGATAGTGTGTGGTCAGTAGATGCAAAGCAGCTTGCTGAGTCTGTGTATATTTCAGATCCCGTGATCCGTAATGGTGAATATTTTGCTGGTATATTCACGTCCCCAAACAATAAAAAAGCACTGCAATTAAAGCAGTTTGCTGACTTTAAGCAATTAACTGCGGTTTCAACACCTCGTTGGCAAACTGACTGGCAAACGTTATCGGCTCTACCGCTCAAAGAGCTGCTCAGAGAAGATGAGTGGCTTGGGCAAGTCCGCACGGTATCGATGCAGTGGGTTGATTTTATGATGATGCCTTTAATGCCAAGTCTCAATAATCGTTACAGTTTGGAAAATATTGAACTGGTTGCAGTGCCTAACGTGGTATTGCAATTAAATGATAGCCGCCACTTTATTATTTCGAAAAAGCATCCAGACGGAAAAGCCGCCTTTGCAGCAATTCAAAAAGGCTTACAGCAGCTTCGTAATAGCAGCGCTATTGAAAAAGCCTACCGAGAGGCAGGCTTTATTCCAGATTTAAACGACTATACCGTGATTAACAAAGCGCGTTAGTCGCCATAAGATTGCTCAAAAAAACTTTCTAAGATGATCACCGCAGACATATTATCAACGTTACCTTTACCAAGGTTACGGTAACCACCTTGTTCGAATAAACGCGCTTTGGCATCTGCGGTTGTTAGTCGTTCGTCTTGAGTTTCAACCGGGATAGCAAAGTGATTATGCAAACGGTTTGCAAACTTCTTGGCTTTAAAAGTGACTTCTTGATTGCTGCCATCCATATTAAGCGGTAAACCAACTACCATTAGATCTGGTTGCCAGTCATCTACTTGCTTTTTTATTTGCTGCCAATCAGGAATACCGTCTTTGGCTTTCACTGCTTGAAGGCTTGAGGCTGTGCCGGTTAGCTCTTGGCCTATGGCGATACCAATACTTTTGGTGCCAAAATCAAAGCCCATAACGGTGCGCTCACCTACGGGCTTAAATGTTCTTTTTGTCATAGTTTCAATAATTCATTTATGTTAGGCATGGCCGGCTTCAGAGCTTAGCTGACTTACATCAAACCCCAACATGGATACCGCTTTTTCCCAGCGCTTTTCAACAGGGGTGTTGAAGATGATATCTGGATCTGCTTTTATGATAAGCCATGAATTTTCTAGCAGCTCTTGCTCAAGTTGACCCTGCTCCCAACCTGCATAACCTAAAGTAATAATAAATTGTTCAGGTGCTTCATTAGTGGTTAAGCTTGCCAGCACATCTTTTGAAGTGGTGATCATAATATCACTGCTAAGCTTTTGGCTTGATGAATAGCCATGCTTAGGAGAATGTAACACAAAGCCGCGGTCTGTTTTTACGGGGCCGCCAGCATAAACAGCAAGGCCTGCGGCTTGCTTATTTTTGTCGTTATCAATCTCGATTTTATCGAGTAATTCACCCACAGTAATATTAATAGGCTGATTAATAACCAGCCCCATAGCACCCTCTTGATTGTGCTCACAAATATAAGTGACAGCACGTTTAAAAAAAGGGTCTTGCATGCTTGGCATCGCGATTAAGAAATGATTCTCTAATGACTGCATAGGTCGCCCCTTTTGTTGTTTAGATTAAGTATGGCTCAGTTTGCTCTCAATGGCATCAAATAACTTACCAGTGATAGAAATGTCGTACGCGGCTTCAATTTCTTTTACACAAGTCGGCGCAGTGACGTTGATTTCAGTTAAGCGGTCACCAATAATGTCTAAGCCCACAAAAATAAGGCCTTTTTCTTTTAACGTTGGTGCGACTGCTTCGGCGATTTTGCGATCTGATTCGCTAATAGGGCGAGCTTCACCACGGCCACCTGCTGCTAGATTACCGCGCGTTTCGCCATTTTGTGGAATTCGAGCTAGGCAGTAAGGCATGACTTCACCATCAACGACAAGGACACGTTTATCGCCTTGTTTGATTTCAGGAATATAGTTTTGTGCCATTGCAAAACGGCTACCGTGCTCGGTTAATGTTTCGCAAATTACACCAATATTGGCATCATCTTCTTTAACACGGAAGATAGAGGCACCACCCATACCATCAAGTGGTTTTAGTATGATGTCTTTATGCTCAGCTAAAAATGCGCGAATATCTGCTTGGCTTCGCGTTACTAATGTATCTGGCGTATGTTCACTGAACCAAGCGGTGAACAGTTTTTCATTTGCATCACGCAAACTTTGCGGTTTGTTAATAACTAATGTGCCAGCTTGTTCTGCGCGCTCTAAAATATAGGTTGCGTAAATATATTCAGTGTCAAAAGGTGGATCTTTACGCATTAAGATCACGTCTAAATCAGCAAGGGCAACGGTGGCTTTTTCTTCTAATTCGTACCAATGATTTACATCGTCAAATACACGGGCTTTGGCAGCTGTTGCATAGCCTTGACCTTGACGCAGTGACAGGTCGTCCATTTCCATGTAATAAAGTTCGTAGCCACGTTTTTGTGCTTCCATCATCATTGCGAAGCCAGTGTCTTTTTTAATGTTAAAGCCACTAATTGGATCAGAGATTATGCCTAACTTAATTGCCATATTTTTGCCTTAGAATCGAAGTGCCATACTGTATTTAGTAACTTTGATATATGGGTATTTTTACCATTTTCAATTGGCTAAGTCGCCAAACTGTAATTGCAATGCGCTTAAAACAGTCAATGCGGCTGTTTCTGTTCGAAGTACGCGTGGGCCTAAGCGAATATCAACGAAGGCTTGTTGCTTTGCAATGTTAATTTCTTCATCAGTAAAACCGCCTTCAGGGCCAACTAAAAAGCGCACACCTTCGCTAGGCACTTGAATGGTTTTAATACTATGCTCAGCGCGAGGGTGTAGGGTAAGTTTAATTGCTTCGCTAGCTTGTTCTAACCACTCTTTTATATCGATAGGTGGATGCACAACAGGCACGAAGTTACGGCCAGATTGCTCAGCTGCAGCAATTGCAATTTTTTGCCATTGTTGGTGTTTTTTCTGCAGTCTGTCGCCACTCAGTTTTACACCACAGCGTTGACTAAAAATAGGGGTGATTTCAGTGATACCTAATTCCACCGATTTTTGAATGGTGAAATCCATTTTATCGCCACGAGAGATGCCTTGGCCCAAGTGAATTTTAAGTGGTGATTCAACGTCGTGATCGATAAACTCTTGCGGCTCAACAACAACTGTTTTTTTACTAACCTCGATGATTTCGCTGAGGTATTCACCACCTTCGCCATTAAAAATAGATACTTTATCTCCGACTTGCATACGTAACACTCGGCCAACATGACCTGCTGCATCATCATCAAGTGCTACAGGAGTGTTTAAAGAAATCGCTGAAGGTTGGTAAATATGAGGTACTCGCATGGCTGTCACTTATCAATAATTTTAGCAATATGGTAAGTATACAGCGGTTTAGGTGCAATTATTTATTTGTTATTTAAGGTCGTCTTTTGCACTTAAGACGTGAGCGGTAGTTTCGGCAATCTCAGATTGGCAAGAAAGGTGGTTAATATGAGCAGCATCAGGGCAGGGGGTAAAGCTAAAACCTTGCTCGTCTTGTTGAACTAAGTACCTTATCTTGTGTAATGAATTATAAATAAACTTTTGTGCATCATCAGCCAGTTGGTAATCAGTTAGATTAATGAGTACTCCCTGTATTGTGTGATGCTCGTGCAAATAGCTGGCTAGCTCAGAAACGCTTATTTCATTGCTAAAATCGCAGTAGCAATAATCTTTAATTAGTTCATCGAACATCAGCTTGACCATTTGTCGGCTATTAGCACCAGCCACAACAAGTGTAGAGCTTTCAGCTTTAGCAAAATAATGCTCAGCGAATGCTCGACTAAACTCATTGTCGATATCGACTAATAAAAAATTATTAATTTTATTTGGCATAAAGCCCCACGATTCAAACACTTCTGATCAAATTGAAAACATACTAATTAGTAAATAGCCTATAGCACCAAAAACGGCAAATTCGATACACGCAATTCCAATATTATCTTGGTGATCAACTTCCAGAGATGTATCAATATTGGGTAAGGAAATATATTTAATAATGTAGCTCAAAACATACAATAACACCCACATAGCACCACAATGTGATACTAAAGTGAATAAATTTTCTACCATCTTACCACTAATAAAGGATGCACTGGAAAGACCAGCGTAACCGGAAAGTGCTAGACCGATCGATTTCCCGGCATAACGTATGCCGATAGATGTGTTTTCTAAATTGAAATTACTTTGCAGCGATGCCCCTTGGTTGGCTTTTGCAAAGCGGTACTCGCGGATCTTAGTATCAAGAGCAAACATGCCTTGTATAACAAAAAAGCTAACGGTAGCAATAAGTAAACTACTAAAGCCTTGTGTATGCGACCAATTGTATAAACCAAGACAAATGATACAGTTAGCTATCAGCATACCTGAATCAACCAGTGCTGCGCAGACATTCTGTTTTAAAATAGCCGCTTCTTCGTTAAAGCGATATAAAATCCATTTTCGGTGTATTAAATGACCAATCTTAATGAAAGAAAATAATAAAAAAATGAGTATCAATACTTTCAAAGGGTTTGATTGAGCCGCGCTTAGACTTATTTCATCAAAGATGTAAGCAATGGTAGCAATGACAACTAAGATCTCACTGGCAAAGCTTATTCCCATAGCAAAATTATCATGTTGCGCCAGTTCTTCTTTAAGGGCTTGTTTTGCCTTTATTTGCGTTAGGATACGCAGCAGTACTATGGTGATACAAATAACCGCAAAACTAATAGCAATCGCGACTAAACTAGTGTTAGATAATGATAAATATGACATGCAGATCCCTGCTAAATAAATCTTTGATAATCATTCTAGTACGGTTATTGGCAAGTTAAAAGAGAGTATTTAATGAGTAATTCGTATCCGCTTCCAACGTCAGTTCAACAGTTAGGCCAAACCCGCTTTACTAGCTTATACCCTGATCAAGATGTCGACGAAAATATCGCTAAGTTATTATCATTAAGTGATTTTGCTTGGCACTGCTTACAATCACAGCCGGCTTTGAGAACATGGTTACTTGATGAAACAGAATGTGCTAACCGCGTGGTAGAGTCGCCACTAAGTAACAGTGACCTAAGTGAACTTGACGATTCAGCAGCAATGGCAAAATTGCGTTTATATCGTGAAAAATATTGGTTGAAAGTCGCGTATCTAGACTTGTGTTGTGCAAACCCAATTGCTGACAGCATTGCTTATATCTCTGAGCTGGCAAACCAGCTTATTGACAGCGCAAATCAATGGGCTTTTGCGCAAGTTGCTAAAGTAAGCGGCACTCCAGTCGATGCTGACGGAAATGCCATCCCTATGTTGGTTCTTGGTATGGGAAAGTTAGGAGGAAGAGAGCTTAACTACTCATCGGATATCGATCTCATTTTTTCTTATCCTCGAGATGTTGCCACACAAGGTGGTCGTCGTTCGGTTGAAGCTCAAGTTTTTTATACCAAGGTAGCGCAAAAGTTAATTATGGCGCTTAACCAGACAACAGTGAACGGCCAGGTTTTTCGAGTAGATATGCGTTTGCGGCCTTTTGGCGAAAGTGGTCCATTGGTGATGAGCTTCCATGCTATGGAAGATTATTATCAAGAACAAGGTCGAGAGTGGGAACGCTATGCCATGCTCAAAGGGCGTTTAATTGGTACTGAGAATCGCTATTGGAGTGAGTTTTACGAACTGTTAAGACCGTTCGTTTACAGGCGTTATATTGATTTTTCAGTGATTGAGTCACTTAGAAAAATGAAGCATATGATTGCTCAAGAAGTACGTCGTAAACGTTTAACCAATAACATAAAACTCGGTGCAGGTGGTATTCGTGAAGTGGAGTTTGTAGTGCAAGCTCTGCAAATGGTGCGTGGTGGTCGAGAAGCAAACTTGCAAACGCAGTCATTACTGTTGGCTTTAAAAGAGCTGGTTAATAATCAAGTTATGACATCCACGGAAGCGCAATTGTTAAAACAGAACTACCTAGAATTACGCCGTGTAGAGCAGTATTTACAAATTTTTGCTGATAAACAAACTCAGACACTACCTGATGATGAGCTTAATCAGCAGCGCCTTTGTTATTTACTTAATAAGGCTGATTTTAGCCATTGCCTAGCTGCAATCGAGCAGGTGATGGCTGAAGTACATAATGAGTTTGAGCAAGTCATTGGCTTTGAAAGTGAGAGCGCAGATCCCTGTGAAAGTGAGTATATTAGCGCGTGGGAGATGACAGATGTTAGTTTGATGTGCGAGCCTAACCTTGACTGGCAAGCGGCGCTTGAAGACTTTAAAGCGCGCTTAACGAAGGCAAAAATAGGTACGCGCGGCAGAGATATTCTCGACAAATTAATGCCACTGTTGCTTAAACAGCTTACTGTTGCCAAGGCAAGTGGCGAAGCATTTAACATGATAAGCCAAGTGCTGAATAAAATTATTTCTCGAACCGCTTACCTTGAACTGTTATATGAAAACCCAGGCGCATTAAATCAACTGGTTGCACTTTGCTGTCATAGTAAATGGATTGGTGAACATATTTCGCGTTACCCAATCTTACTCGATGAGCTGATTGATCCTCAGGTGCTCTATAAACCGACGCCTTTATCTGCTTACAAAGATGAAATTAGGCAGTATTTTTTGCGTATAGAACATGGCGATTTAGAGCTGCAAATGGAAGCACTTCGTCAGTTTAAACAAACGCATCAGTTACGCATTGCTGCCGCCGATGCAACCGGTGTGCTTAGTGTGATGAAGGTTAGCGATCACCTTACTGCGCTTGCTGAGGCTATTGTAGAGCAAGCGGTTAATATTGCATGGCATGCTTGTGTTGAGCGCTTTGGTCGGCCAGCCAATACCTCGGATCAAGAAAAGGGCTTTGCAGTTATTGCATATGGTAAAACGGGCGGCTTTGAAGTTGGCTACGACTCAGATCTTGATCTGGTATTTGTGCATAATCACGATGGCAGTAGTTATACCGACGGTGATAAATCAATTGATTCACGTCAGTTTTATTTAAAGCTCGCGCAGCGACTAATGCACTTATTCAACACGCGAACTGCGTCTGGCATTTTGTATGAACTTGATACCCGTTTACGTCCCGAAGGGGCATCGGGCTTACTGGCTATTAATTTAGAAAGTTATTATCACTACCAGCAAACTCAAGCATGGACGTGGGAACACCAAGCTTTAGTCCGTTCACGCATGATTTATGGGCAAGTTTCATTACACGAGCGCTTTACTGCGATCCGTAAAGATGTGTTGTGCCAAGCACGTGATACAGAAAAGCTAAAAAAAGAGGTCATCGAGATGCGCGAAAAAATGCGCACTCACCTAGCGAAAGGGAATGATGAACTGTTTGATTTAAAACAAGATAGAGGTGGTATCACAGATATTGAGTTTATCACTCAATATTTGGTGCTGAATAATGCGATGCAGCATCCAGAGCTAACCACTTGGTCTGATAACGTGCGCATTTTAGCTGATGCTGCACGTTTAGGTTGTATCACAGAGCAAATGCAGCAGGAATTAGTCGAGGCATATATTACCTATCGCTCACGCTATCATGTAATGAGTTTAGATCAGCAAGGTCGTTGTGCGCCACGTGCTGAGCTAACTCAGCACATAGCATTGGTTAGTAACGCGTGGCAGAAAGTATTTATAGCAAACAGCAATAATACTTAAACGAAATGGTATTAGAAGTGCCGTTAGCTTTTTAAGCGGCGGCAGTTCTCGCGCACATAAGCAGAGGGGAGCTCAGTGATAACAGCTGCTCTTTGCTTAAAGCAAAAGAAGGTATAAACCTCATTTTCGAAGTCGTCATTGATGGCACGGCCAACCTGATACAGTGTTGAAACAAAATTACTATCAACACGAAAATGATCTTTAACGACATAGTCTTTACTTAAATACCAATAAAGTACAATGTCTTCATTACGGGCATAATCAGAGAGCACGTCTTTTAACGTATTTCCATTTTCAAAGCGGCGCGGTTGAATATCGCCGGTCCAGTTTGGTGACGATGGTTCAACCACTTTTTCGCGCTCAAATAGTGCAACATCTAAACTTGTTTCAGGTGTTGGTAACTTGAGAACGTATTTATCACGCTCGTTATCTTTGCTGTTTACTTGGTTACGTAACGCAGAATAAAAGCGAGACAACCCCTGAGCAGCGGCATTTTTTGTTTCTTTCATATCAAATACCGGACCGCTACCGAATAAAAAGTAGATTGCAGCAGCAATTAAAATAAAAGCTAATGATAAATGCTTAACCCAGAACCACATTTCTAATACTCTTGTTGTTTATTACCTTAATAAAAACATACTAATTAAAAATTGTCACTCTACTTGTAATAAGAAGGTGCATTCTTATCAGGGCGCGTTTTAAAACGTCGATGTAACCACATGTATTGCTCTGGGGCATTATCTATGGCTTGTTCCATTCGTTGATTGACACGTGTTACATCTTTTAGATCATCGCCACTTGGGAAATCGTGCAAAATAGGCAGTACTTCTAAATGGTAGCGACCTTGTTCATCACGTCGGCTGGTTAGGCTGACAGTTTCGCAGTTTTTGCTATTAGCGAAAAGCAAAGTCCCTGTTGTTGTTGCTGTCTCTTTTACTGCATAAAAAGGCGCAAACTCACAGCGATTACGGCCATAATCTTGATCAGGAAGGTAATAGCACACTTTTTTATTTTTAAGTGCTTTTAGTAAACCCTTTACATCTCGCTTGCCAATTAAGTATTCGTTTGAGCGTAAGCGCCCATTCGTCGTAAAGTATTCCATCAAAGGATTATTATGAGGGCGATAAAAACCAATGCCTTGGTGTTTTAAACCCATGACACGGCTTGCCATTTCTAAATGAAGAATATGCGGTACAAGTAACAATACCCCTTTTCCTGATTGCTGGATTTGCTCAAAGTATTCTAGGCCCTTAATGGAGCCATATACTTTTTTTACACGCCACTCGGGCCACCACCAAGCCATGCCAGTTTCCATCATGGCAATACCGGTGTTTTCCATATTTTTACGAACTAATTCGCGCTGTTCATGTTCTGGCATATCAGGAAAACATAAACGAATGTTGACCTCAGCGATATGGCGACGGCGTTTCATAAAGCGATGCACTAAACGGCCAAGTAGTTTACCTAGTGCAAGTTGTAATTTGTGTGGTAACCAAGAGATAAGATATAAAAAGAACACGCCAATCCAAGTTAACCAGTAACGTGGGCCTAAAAAAGACGCTTTAAACGGAGATGAACTAACCACAAAAAAATCTCTAAAAATAAAAAAGCTAGTTTAACTGTATGTCTTTAAAAATACAAAAAGCCAGCGCTAGGCTGGCTTTTATTTAAGGACTCAATTAGAAGAAATGATTAGATTTCTTTTAAACCCTGATTAATTGCAATAAGGTCTTCGCTAGTTAGGGTACCGGCAGCTTGCTTCAAGCGTAGTGTAGAAACAACATAACGGTAACGAACATTCGCTAAGTTACTTTTTGCGTTATACAGGTTTTGTGTGCTGATCAATACGTCAACGATAGTACGTGTTCCAACTTCAAAGCCTGCTTCAGTTGCTTTAAGCGCACTTTCTGCAGAAACAACAGCTTGTTGAAGTGCTTTGTAAGTTGCGATGTCAGAGACCACTTGATTGTATGACGTGATCACTGAGCGTGTTACTGCACGTAGGCTTGCTTCTAAGTCTTCGCTTGCTGCAACATAGTAAGCGCGAGCTTGATCTGTTGCTGCTGTCGTTGCTCCACCTGAATAAATAGGTAAGCTGAAGTTAACACCCACTTTTGCACTGTCTTCACGTGGTTGATGTGAATTACTGTTTAAATCTGTCAGGCTGTCACCATAAGACGCGTTCAAAGTTAGCTTAGGATAGTGACCTGCTTTTGCTAAATCGATTTGGTCTTTTGCAATATCAACCGTTACTTTAGACACTTGCAGATTTAAGTTGTTGTCTTCGGCAATTTTTATAAAGTCAGTTGATTGTTTATTAGGTGCAACCGTCGAAAAGGTTTCTGTATTTAATACATCTAACTTAGCGTGGTATTTACCTGTGATTTCACGAAGTTGCTCACGTGCTGTTTCAACACTATTTTTAGCCACAATTTCTTGTGCTACTGAGTTATCGAACTGAGCTTGTGCTTCATGAACGTCAGTGATCGCAGTTAAACCTACCGCATAACGCTCTTTAGTTTGTTGTAACTGACGTTCGATAGCACGTTTTTCTGCTTGCACGAACTCAAGGTTATCAATGGCGCTTAATACATTGAAATAACCTTCAGCAACACGAACGATTAGGTCTTGGCGTGCAAAGTCATACTGTGCAGTTGCTTGTAATGCTTGTTTTTCTGCAATACCAAGTGAGTTCCATGCACCTAAATCGAACAATGTTTGACTTAAGCTAAGGCCACGACTGAAAACGTCAGGGTCATAATCATAACCAGCATAGCCTGTAGCATCATTACCATCGTATAGGTCCGACTTGGTTTTTTCATAGCCAAGGCTTAAGCCAATTTGTGGTAATAGTGCACTTAACGCGCGATCGCTCTCATAGGCTTGCGCATCTGCTTGGGCTTTTGCTTTAAGTACGGTAGGATCGTTTGCGGTTGCGATCTCGTAAACTTGAAGTAGGTCTTCAGCGTTACTTGCTGTTGCAGTCAATGCGCTAGAAAAACCAATCAGCGCAGCGAGTAATGTTTTTTTCATTTTTTGTTCAGTCCTTAGACAATTTCGTACTGCCAACATGGTACTCTTTTTTAATGAATAACCAAAAAAAAATTACGTAAATCTACATGTCCAAGTGTAACAGAATATAATTGACGATAAATTTTACGTAATACTTACAGGAAATAGTGAATGAAAATATCAGCAATCTCACAATTTAGCCATGACGACATAGAGTTAAAGCCAATTGAGCGAGTTTATGATGGTTTTTTTAAAATTAATGTGTATCGCTTTCATCATGCGCTGTTTGCTGGTGGCAAATCGGTGGAGATTAAGCGTGAAATTTTAGAGCGTGGCCATGCTGTAGCTGTACTTCCTTATGACCCTGTTACTGATCAAGTGTTGCTTATTGAGCAAATCAGGATTGGTGCAATGGCATCAAAGCAGTCCCCTTGGTTACTTGAGTGTATCGCTGGCATGGCTGATGGTAGTACTGACTACGAAGAGGTTGCCAAGCGAGAAGCGTATGAAGAAGCGGGCATTGAACTTAATGAGCTCGAATTTATGATGTCGTATCTTTCAAGCCCTGGTGGTACGACTGAGCGTTTGTATTTATATTTGGCGCGCACTGACTTATCTGGGTATCAAGGTGGCCTTTTTGGTCTAGATAATGAAGATGAAGATATCAAAACCCATGTAATGTCATATCAAGAGGCCATGCTACGTTTAGAGCAAGGCGAAATTGATAACGCTGCAACTGTGATCTCATTACAGTGGTTAGCACTTAATAAGCAACGTATACTGTCTGATTGGAACAATAAATAGGGGATTATTTTGGCCTACGTCACTGCCGAACAGCGCTATATTCAAAGTTTACCCAAGTACTTAACATTGTGTGAACACAACTATGCGCGTGCACTAAAATTATTGCCACGTGAGCGTTTGGTAGGGCAGGAGCGAAAAGTTCAGTTAGGTCAGAGCACTTTTGTGATAAAAGTGGACGATACGGCTAAATACACCACCGATATCTCTATTAACCAAGAAACTGGGCAATTGAGTTCATTACAGCCTCTATATCTAACGGTCCGTATGTATCATGATGCGAAAGTGGCTGAAATCATCCATCATGATTTTCATCAACGTATCAAGCCCTCATATGCGTACCCGAATCCGAGTATGCACCAAAAAGATGAAAAGTATCAGCTTAATGCCTTTTTGTATGACTGGTTGGTTGCCTGTGTTGAGAATGGCCGAGCGGTTTTAAATTGGGATGTAAATAATGGCTTGGTTTAGTGACCGCTATCATTTTGATAAAACAGCACTGAAAGTCGTCCATATAACTGATTGTCACCTATTTAAAGAACCTAATGGTGACTACTTTTCTGTGAATACGGCTGCGTATTTTGCGCGCTGTTTACATGCCATTGCTGAGCTAGATGCTGATTGTGTGGTGTTTGGTGGCGACTTAACACAAGATCACAGCAGCGAGTCTTATCAACTTTTTGCTAAATTAATTACAGATTCAGCGCTCAGCTGCCCGGTATTTTGGTTGCCTGGCAATCATGATGAACTCGCTGAATATGAAAAGCTTACAAGCCCGCAAATTTTAAACAGTAAACGCATTACGTTTTTAGGTGGGCAACTGCTTTTAGCAAACTCAAAAGGTCCGACGCCAGCAGGTTGGGTAACACACACGCATTTGAATGAATTAAGCCAAGCAATAGGGCAAGTTCCAAGCGTGGTGTTTTGTCATCATAATCCGTTGCCAATTCAAGCTTATTTAGATAAACATATGCTAGAAAATGGTCCACAGTTTTTAAACATGTGTGTAAACAGTGAACAGTGTATTGGTGTGTTTCATGGTCATGTGCATCATGAATACACGCAAACCTACCGTGATCTTAGCGTGTTTGCTACACCAGCCAGCTCGATACAATTTACCAAGCACACGATGGCATGGCAGCAAGACGATTTAGGCCCCGCATTTCGTGTCATTAACTTAAATGTTGATGCACAACAAAAATTGCAGTTAAGCACGGATGTAGTATGGCTAAACGGGTAATTTATATTCATGGCTTTAATAGTTCTGAGCAATCTTACAAAGCCGTGCGCTTTGGTGAACATATGGCGCTATTCGATGTTGATTATCAGGTGCCGCGATTAACCCATGAGCCATTACATGCAATTATACAATTAGAACAATTGCTAAATGATGATACTGTATTACTAGGTAGTTCATTAGGCGGTTTTTATGCGACCTATCTGTCGCAACGTTATTCGATACCTGCGGTGGTGATTAACCCTGCGGTTCGCCCATTTGAGTTACTCGATAACTATTTAGGGCCAAATTATAACCCGTATCAAGATAGTCATTACGAACTTGGTACTCGTCACATGGATGCATTGCGCAGTTTATATTTGCCGCAATTAGACACTCCTTCATTGCTTTATTTGCTACAGCAAACGGGCGATGAAGTACTGCCTTTTCAGCAGGCGGTTAACTATTATTCTCAGTGTAAGCAACACGTTGAATTTGGAGGCGATCATAGTTTTATCGGCTTCGAACAAACCTTTGCAAGTATTGTAGATTTTCTTAAAATCACGTAAAACATAGCTAAGCGCATAAAAGATATAAAAACTATGAGTCAGCAAAATTATAACGCCGAAGCAATTGAAGTCTTAAACGGGTTAGAGCCCGTAAAACGCCGCCCAGGTATGTATACCGACACGGTTCGTCCTAACCACTTAGGTCAAGAGGTTATCGATAACAGTGTCGACGAAGCAATGGCAGGTCATGCAACAAAAATTGATGTTATTCTTCATGAAGATAACTCACTTGAAGTTATTGATGATGGCCGTGGTATGCCAATTGATATTCACCCAGAAGAAGGTATTCCGGGTGTGGAACTTATTTTTACCAAGCTACATGCCGGTGGTAAGTTCTCAAATAAAAACTATCAGTTTTCGGGTGGTTTACACGGGGTAGGTATTTCGGTTGTAAATGCGCTATCGACTCGTGTTGAAGTAACCGTGCGCCGTGATGCACAGCAATTTCGTATGGCTTTTGAGAACGGTGACAAGGTTGAAGACCTTAACGTCATTGGTACAGTGGGTAAGCGTAATACAGGTACAACTGTGCGTTTTTGGCCTGATGCCAGCTATTTTGACTCAGCTAACTTCTCTATTACTAAGCTTAATCATTTGCTAAAAGCCAAAGCAGTATTGTGCCCAGGCCTGCGTATTAAGTTTACCAATAAGCAAACCAAAGAAAGCCAAGAGTGGTATTACGAAACAGGTTTAAAAGATTACTTAAATGAAGCTGTTAAAGGTTTTGAAGTACTGCCAAAAGACCCATTTATAGGTGAATTTTCTAGCTCTACAGAAGGCGCTGATTGGGCTGTGGTTTGGTTACCTGAAGGCGGTGAGTCAATCGCTGAAAGTTATGTAAACTTAATCCCTACTGCCCAAGGCGGTACACACGTCAATGGCTTACGCCAAGGCTTACTTGAAGCAATGCGTGAATTCTGTGAATTCAGAAACCTATTACCGCGTGGCGTAAAGCTAACGCCAGATGATATCTGGGAGCGCTGTAGCTATGTGTTGTCGGTAAAAATGCAAGACCCACAGTTCGCTGGTCAAACCAAAGAAAAGCTATCTTCACGTTCATGTGCAGCATTTGTTTCTGGTGTAGTAAAAGATTCATTTAGCTTATGGCTAAACGAGCACACAGAAACGGCAGAATTATTAGCTGAGCTATGTATCTCAAATGCACAGCGCCGTTTACGTGCCGCCAAAAAAGTTGTGCGTAAGCGCATTACTTCTGGCCCTGCATTACCAGGTAAATTAACCGATTGTAGCGCGCAAGATAATGACCGCACTGAACTGTTTTTAGTAGAGGGTGACTCTGCGGGTGGTTCAGCAAAACAAGCGCGTGACCGTGAATTCCAAGCAATCATGCCACTGCGCGGTAAAATCTTAAATACCTGGGAAGTGGAGTCGGGTCAGATTTTAGCGTCGCAAGAGGTGCATGATATCTCTGTGGCACTAGGTATAGACCCAGATTCGAGTGATTTATCTGGTTTGCGTTATAACAAAATTTGTATCTTGGCCGATGCTGACTCGGATGGATTACACATTGCGACTCTATTGTGTGCTTTGTTCGTGCGTCATTTCCCTGCACTTATTAAAGAAGGTCACGTGTATGTAGCAATGCCGCCATTATTCCGTATCGACATTGGTAAAGAGGTGTACTATGCCCTTGATGAAGATGAAAAGAACGGCATTTTAGCGCGCATTGAGGCCGAGAAGAAACGTGGTAAGGTCAATGTTCAACGCTTTAAAGGGTTGGGTGAAATGAACCCACTACAATTACGTGAAACCACTATGGATCCAAATACGCGTCGTCTAGTGCAATTAACGCTGGACGAAGAGGAGCAAACGATGGAGATGATGGATATGTTACTTGCAAAGAAACGTTCATCAGACCGTCGCCAGTGGTTGGAAGATCACGGTAACCGCGCACAAGTTTAGTTAAGGTAGTTGAACGAATGAAAGGGCAAGAAAAATGAAAAAAATACTGACCTCATTATTATCGCTGAGCTTGTTGTCAGCGCCGGTAATGGCCAAAGATATTCTTGATAAACTCACTGTAGCTGATGGATTTACTATCAGCTTGTTTGCTGATGACGTTGAAAATGCGCGTCAGATTGCCGTGTCAAAAAGAGGCATCGTGTATGCTGGTTCACGAAAAGCGGGCAATGTATATGCATTAATAGACCATAATAGTGATGGCGTTGCCGATAGAAAAATGGTTATCGCCACAGGCCTTGAAATGCCTTCGGGATTAGCTGTTAAAGATGGTGATTTATATGTGGCAGAAGTGTCGCGTATCATCCGTTTTAAAGATATCGATAAAAACCTAAAAGACCCTAAATTTGAAGTCGTTTACGATAAATTCCCAACCGATCGTCATCATGGCTGGAAGTTCATTAGCTTTGCGCCAACCGGTGAGCTAATTGTGCCTGTGGGTGTGCCATGTAACATTTGTGCGGAAGACGACAAATATGGTCGTATTTTTTCGTTAGATGTAGATACAAAAGAAATTAAAACAATCGCCAAAGGCGTTCGTAACTCAGTTGGTTTTGATTATCACCCAACTACCAATGCATTTTGGTTTAGTGATAATGGCCGTGACATGATGGGTGATGATATGCCTCCTTGCGAAATCAACCGTGTAGGTGAAGGTGAAGAAGGGGCACATTATGGTTTCCCTTATGTACATGCAGGCGCCATTTTAGATCCTGAGTTTGGTCAAGGTAAGAGCATTGCTGATTACAAGTCACCTGCGCTTGCACTTGGTGCGCACGTGGCACCTCTTGGTATTCATTTTTATAACGGCAAACAGTTCCCTGCGAAATACAAAGAGCAACTATTTGTTGCTGAGCATGGCTCTTGGAACCGCAGTAAAAAATCGGGTTACAGAGTGATGTTAGCGAACGTTGAACAAGGTCGTATTACTCAATACACTCCGTTCGTTACAGGGTTCATGCAAAATGAAGAAACATTTGGTCGCCCAGTTGCCTTTGCAGAACTTGCAGATGGCAGCTTATTGATCTCAGACGACTTTGCTAACGTGATTTATCGTGTTAGCGCAAAGAAAAAATAGGTAAGCGTTAATGAGTGATACTGATACCTTGCTGATGCAGGGCATAGAACAACAAACAATGGGGCGTTTTACTGAAGACGCCTACTTAAACTACTCAATGTACGTCATTATGGACCGCGCCTTACCGCATGTGGGTGATGGTCTAAAGCCTGTACAGCGTCGTATCATTTATGCAATGAGCGAGCTTGGGTTATCGGCGCAAGCTAAGTATAAAAAATCTGCGCGTACTGTTGGTGATGTACTTGGTAAATACCATCCCCATGGTGATAGTGCTTGTTATGAAGCCATGGTGTTGATGGCCCAGCCGTTTTCTTACCGTTACCCGCTGGTGGACGGCCAAGGTAACTGGGGGGCCGCGGACGATCCTAAGTCATTTGCGGCGATGCGTTATACCGAAGCGCGTTTATCTAAGTTCTCTGAAGTTTTATTAAAAGAGCTCGGCCAAGGTACTGTTGATTGGACCGCAAACTTTGATGGCACACTCGATGAGCCAATGGTATTGCCAGCGCGCTTACCGCACATTTTGCTAAATGGTGTGACTGGTATCGCGGTTGGTATGGCAACGGATATTCCACCACACAACGTGCGTGAAGTAGCCAGTGCCTGTTGTTTACTGCTTGATAAACCAAAAGCTGAAATCGAAGAGCTGCTTGAGTTAGTGCATGCCCCTGACTACCCAACAGAAGCTGAAATCATCACACCGAAAGATGATATTCGTAAGATTTATCAAACCGGACGTGGTTCTATCAAGATGCGTGCAATTTACACTGAAGAGCACGGTGATATTGTAATTACAGCGCTACCTCATCAGTGTTCAGGTGCAAAAGTACTAGAGCAAATAGCTGCACAAATGAACGCTAAAAAGTTACCGATGGTTGCCGATTTACGTGACGAATCAGATCACGAAAATCCAACCCGTATTGTGATTGTACCGCGTTCGAACCGCATCAAGGCTGAGCCACTAATGGCACACCTGTTTGCAACCACCGATTTAGAAAAGAACTACCGCGTAAACTTAAACATGCTTGGCCTTGATGGTCGTCCGCAAGTTAAAGACTTACGTAGTATCTTAACTGAGTGGTTAACGTTCCGTCGTGAAACTGTTCGTCGCCGTTTACAATACCGCTTAGATAAAGTGTTAGCACGCTTGCATATTTTAGAAGGTTTATTAACTGCCTTTTTAAATATCGACGAAGTCATCGAAATTATTCGCACTGAAGATAAACCAAAGCCCGTATTAATGGAGCGCTTTGGTATTACCGATATTCAAGCCGAAGCGATTTTAGAATTAAAACTACGTCATTTAGCAAAACTTGAAGAATTTAAGATTAAAGGTGAGCAAGATGAGCTTGCGCTTGAGCGTGACAAGTTAGAGCAAATTCTGGGTTCTGAGCGTCGTATGTCGACGTTGATGAAAAAAGAAATCCAAGAAGCCGCTGAAATGTACGGTGATGATCGCCGCTCACCAGTCGTTGAACGTGTAGAAGCAAAAGCACTAAGCGAAAAAGATCTTATTCCTTCTGAGTCAGTTACAGTTGTGCTATCTGAAAAAGGCTGGGCACGCGTTGGTAAAGGCCATGATTTAGATGTTGAAGGGCTAAGTTATAAGTCTGGCGACAGCTATAAAGCCTCGGCGCGAGGTAAGAGTAATCAGCCAGCAGTGTTCTTAGACTCAAGTGGTCGCGCTTTTGCTACCGATGCGCACAGTTTACCTTCAGCTCGTAGTCAAGGTGAACCAATGACAGGGCGCTTTAACCTAAGTTCTGGTGCCAACTTTGAGCATGTGGTGATGGCAGAAGACAACCAAGTGTTGTTAATGGCTTCAGATGCAGGTTATGGCTTTATTAGTGACTTTAAAGATTTAGTGAGTAAGAACAAAAACGGTAAAGCGCTGGTTAGTGTTCCTAAAGGCGGTGAATTACTCGCGCCAATTAGAGTGACTGATGTAGCGACAGACTACTGTATGGCAATTTCTAACGAAGGCCGAATGTTGTTATTCCCACTGCGTGACTTACCTAAGTTAAGTAAAGGTAAAGGGAATAAGATTATTTCTATCCCAAGTGCGAAAGTACAAGCTCGTGAAGAGTTTGTAAAAGTACTTGCTGTGGTGCCAGAGGGCAGTAGCGTAACCCTGCATGCAGGTAAACGAAAACTGACACTGAAACCGTCTGATCTTGAGCATTATCATGGTGAACGGGGTAGACGAGGTAACAAATTACCACGCGGTCTACAGCGGGTTGATGAAGCTGTGGTTGAAATGACTCAAACTTATGATAGTGATGAGTCGCCAAGTGAAGTAATAGAGTAAAATACAAGGCCTGCAATTGCAGGCCTTTTTGTTGCTTTAGTTTGCAATGACTCTCATTGAAGCCGGCCTAGAAAAGTTAAGGTATTGACCGTTATCGGCTTTTACATTTTGCAAATCTTGATGGCTGGTATTTTCAGTGAACGTAGCTGTATGGCGATAAGATAGATTCGGCCAATCAGAAAGAGTCACTGCTACTCCTGGCGCTGCTTTAACGTATACAGGATGTTTATTGATATAAGCAGGTAGCCTGTAGTTTGAGCGTTCATTTGCTTTTAAGCAGTATTCACTTTGATCTAGCAAGCTTACAATGCAACCTAAAGGCTCCTCAGAGCTAAATACTCGCATAGAACGCGGCTTAGAAAAATCTAAGTACTGGCCATTTCTTGCTAAAACACTTTTCAGTTTGTTATTTTCAACAGTGCCATTGAAAGTGGCAATACGGTTATAAGACAAGTTTCCATAGTCAGATAACATGACCTGTAAACCTTGTGGTGCTCTCACATAAACAGGCTTTCGACTTACAAAAGCGGGAAGAGAGCTTGCTTTTTGTCCATCCTCTAGACAAAACTCTTCGTTTGTTTCTATGTTTACAATACAGGCTTTTGGCTTCTCTTGAGTAGTGATAACTGAGGCTGGTAAGTTTTGTTTTGCAGGTTCTAGCTCTTGCCATACCAGTAGGTTTGAGTCGCAGTACACAGAAGCGCTAGTTGGTACTGAAGCTGCCTCTAGATTGATGTGGATCTTATTCATTTTACCTGTTGTTAATCGTGTTGCAGGTAGGTTGAAGGTTTTATTCCCTGCTTTTTGGGTTTTGACAATTAACTTACAGCTTGATGAAGAGAAGCTGTCTTTATAGACGGCGCCTGAAGCACCGTGAAGTGCAGGGTAAATAAAGCTTTGTAGCTGTTGTTCAGGATCGTAAAAACCGATAATAGTTGTGATTGGAACATCTTGCTTATAAGGAGTGCGATTAACCAAGCGCAGTGTATTGGTATCTAAGACTGTATTGTTCCAAGGTTGCATTGATTGAGTCAGCGGATCCCATTTACTAAACCCAGTTTTGCTGCTGCTATCAAAATGTGCTTTGTTTTCTAAAAAGCGTTGTATATGTTGCAACTCGTAAGGAGTATGTAGCGTGTATTTGTTGTACTCGCTGTACATTGGCCCACCACCAGACATAGAGCCTGTACCATATTGATGACCATTAAATGCAGCAATACAGGTCTGTTTATAACAGCGGTCTTTATAGGATAACTTAGGTGAAAAGTTTGGTATAAATTTATCTAAGTCGCCATCCCAACCCCAAGTTGAATTGCGTTCATCGGCGGGGCGATTTAATACTCCATTTTCGCCGCCAGGGTAATGGCCTAAACCGAAGTTATGTCCTAACTCGTGACTAAATTCATTACCAACAGATTTATACAGTGTCACCATGCCCGCACCACCTGATAAACCGTGAACAAAGATACCATTATCGTACTTACCAATAGCATTATGGGCGGTTACTTGTGCTGCACTATACGGGTGTGCTGTCGGACCACCGATACCAGACGCATTGATACCATAATTAGCATTATTGATACCATGCGACAGCAGATTTTTAGCAATTAAATGGCGCATATCACCAGAGTAAATTCCCCCTTTACTTGGATCTGAATCAGTCAACAGGCGGCCGTCAGGCATCATCACTTCGGTTAAATGCAGCGGTTCAAAATTATTTACAGATAGCTTAGTAATAGGGACTTGCTGAAAGTACTGGCGATGTAAATCAGCATCGTGTTGAAAAGTGAACTTGTCTCGATAAGGAGTAAGCAAGCCTACATCAATAGTATTAATTATAAGACTTGTGCTTGCACCAACTTTGACGTTATTTAGTTTACTTGACTTATCGCCTAGCTCAAACGCAAAGTGGATGTTCGGCTGAATAACTGATGCCGGCAGAATGCTCGAAAAAGTGTTATCAGAATAGTTAACAGAATTATCATCATAACCAAAGGGTTTAGTAAAGGCATCAGGCGAGCGCATAAACGTTTGATACACGAGGGTATCGTTGCTATCAAGCACACTTAAGATAATTTGAGAGTCATTTGCTAATTCTTGATGTGGCTTGAACATCAGCATGGTTTTTCTTTGCGCTACTAAATGAGGTTGAATATCGTCTTCGATCTTATTCAGAGAAGGCGTTATTGAATTTTGAGCAAAAAGTACGGTTGCAGGAAAGTTTCCTTCGGTATCACTATTAAGGGCATTTTGGTTAAAGTAGTGAGTATCTGTGTTATTTGCCACACTGTAGTTACTTAGCGTTAATGCGCATAGTACAGCTAGAGATAAAGATGTGTTTTTCATAAACGTTCAACCAATTGCGTCATAAGTAGGAATAAAGCTATCGAAAATACTATCATTCATAGGCCTAGCACCTTTTAAGATGCTTCATAAATGAACAAGAGAAAACTCTGAACACGGTTAGCAATTGGCTATTTCAGATAGCCGTAATGGTAATGCCGGTAAGCGATTTTGTAATAATTTTTAGCTTACATGTGTTCGCTTAATACTATGGAAATGCAATTAATCACGGTATAATGCGCGCTGATTAGTACGAGGAGAATTCGTTTGTTAGCTGTTTTTCGCATTATTTTCATGGCTTTATTTATAGTTTTTAGCTGCCTTGTTGGTTTGCTTTTATGTATTGTGAAGCCGTTTCATGCCAATAACGTTCACATTATCTCTGGGTGGTTTTGCAAAGTTGCTAAAGTATTGGGTGTAAAGCTTGAGCTTAAGTACCACGAAGATCCTAAAAATATTGGTCCTGCAGTGTATGTAGCCAACCATCAAAATAATTATGATTTATTTACTTTGCCAGCGATGGTGCCTGAGAACTGTGTAAGCCTTGGTAAAAAAAGCCTTAAGTGGATCCCATTTTTTGGCCAGCTTTATTGGCTATCAGGCAATATATTAATTGACCGAGCTAATCGCTCAAAAGCAGCTGGTACAATTTCTAAATCAGCCGAAAAAATTAAGCGTAAAGGGTTATCGGTATGGATGTTCCCTGAGGGTACGCGTAGCTATGGCCGAGGTTTATTGCCTTTTAAAACTGGTGCTTTTCATACTGCTATGAGTGCCGATGTGCCAGTAGTGCCTGTTTGTATGAGTACAACGCATAAAACTATTAAGCTAAATCGCTGGGATAATGGTACAATTTATCTCGAAATGTTAGCGCCAATCTATCTTGATAAAGACGTATCTGCTCGTGATCATGCATCCCATGTTCATCAGGTTATGGCTGCTAAAATAACTGAATTAGATGCTCAAGTGAGAAATAAATAATGGAAAATTGGCGCGAAATTACTGAAGACATCGTAACTTCATTACTTGAAGATGGCTCAGATCCTGAAGTACTTTATGAAGTGGAACACCACTTTGTTAGCGAAAATTTTGAAAAGTTAGAGCAAGCAGCTTTAGCCGCTTTTAAACTAGGTTATGATGTTGAAGAGCCTGCTGAACTTGAGCTAGAAGACGGCGAGAAAGTGTGGAGCTTTGATGTGGTTGTTGAGTGTGAACTTGACGTAGAAGCGATTATGGAAGACGTAGACAAGCTAGAAGCGCTTGCTCAGCAAACTGATGTTGAATACGACGGCTGGGGCACTTACTTTCAGGAGTAAACAGCTATCAGCTGTCAGCTCTCAGATTGAAACTTAATAGTTTGTGAGCTTCTAGGGGAAAGAGTAAAGTTAGCGAGTTGCTACTTTCTAACTTTCCCTTTTTTAACTTTCCCCTTTCTAACTTTACTCTAGAAACTTACTATCCTATAACCCATACCTATTTCGTATTCTAAGAATAATATATAGACATTTTTGATTAATTGGTGATAATTAAAAACTCAATATTTTTATACACCAAGCGCGTTTATGCTTATAACTTTACCCATTGCCGAACTAGTACCAGGGATGTTTGTTGACAGTGTCAGTAAGCAGCAAGAGCACGTAAATAGCATAAAAATTAAGACGCGTGGCCTGGTCCGCGATAAAACCATTATTCAGCGCTTAATATCTGAAGGTGTTGAAGAGCTTCTTATCGACTTCACCCAAAGTGATGTTGCACTTCCTAAAAAATATCAACCAAAACCTGAGACTACTAAAGCCAAAGTAGAACAAAAGCCTGCGGCTAACGAAGTACCGCAAGGGATCACTGTTCAACAAGAGTTTCTAAAAGCCAGTGTGCATTACGAACAACATAGTCGAAAACTGCAAGGCTTCTACTCTGATATTACCTCGGGTTTAAAAATGAATGTGTCGGTACTTGATGATATCGCCGTTGATATAGTCAGCTCGGTATTTCGTAATCACAATGCGTTGACTATCTTAACTCGGCTCAGAGATAAACATATTTATAATTGGCGACATATGATCAACACCGCCATTTTGGTTAGTGTGTTTGCCAAGTACTTAGGCTATAAAGAAAAAACCATTAAAGAATTAGCAATGGGTGCATTGCTGCATGATATTGGGCAAGCCAAGATGCCACAGGGGGTTCTTTCTAAGCCAAGCGCATTAAATAATAATGAAATGCAGGTAGTAAAAAAACATGTGGCACAAAGTTTAGGTTTAGTGAAAGGTGAAAAAGGCATTACGCCCTTAATGTTAGAGATGATAGTTAATCATCATGAACGTTTAGATGGCAGCGGTTATCCTCGTGGCATCACCGGAGAAAAGTTAAGTCGACCAGCGCGCATTATGGCTATTGTTGATGTGTATGATGCAATGACGGCGGACAGACCTCATCAAATGGGTGAAGAACCCATTTCGGCACTGCGCTATTTACTTGCTAACAAACAGATGTTTGATTCAGAGTTGGTGCAACGCTTTATTAAATGCTTAGGTGTACATCCTGTTGGCACGATTGTTAAGTTAAACAATGAGCGTTTGGCGCTGGTAATGGAAGGAAATCATCAAAATCCAATTAAGCCTAAAGTTAAAATATTTTATAACGCGAAACACAAGCACCACATTACTGCGAAAGATGTTAATTTGAATGAAGAGCAAGATCTTAAGATTGTTGCAAGTATAAAACCGCTAGATTATCAGCTTAATTTGGCTCGTTTGTTAAAAGAGCATCTGCTTGTTTAGACTTAACGCAGCGTTTTCTAGCGCTGCGTTTTGCTGATATAAATGCACCACTAAAACAACTCGTCATTAAAACCAACCACAACAACGTCCCTTTTTCGACATGCAAGGCGATGCAACATAACATGAGTGACAATACCGCACTAAACATCGCTTTTAACCAAAAGTGATTCACAGGGTTATCGCAATCACCTGCTTTAGTACACGCACAGTAGTTAGCTTTACAAAAATAATGAACACTCACACCGCATAACATCAGCGCAACAACAATAAGTGCGATTTCCATGGTCCGATCCTAACTGAAAAACCTTTATTTAAGTCTAAAGGGACAACAAATACATGTCAATGCAAATGATAACTATTGTTGTTTGCAAGGTTTGTAACCAGAGATCTGATGAGTTTTAATAAGTTGTTATCTTGTTGTTAAAATGCGGGTTTTTTACCTATTTCTAACGAAAAATTACAGTTTTTTGATCTTAATTAAGGTAATGTTCGAAAGTTTGTAATCATTAGAATAAAACATCTAATACCAACATACAGTGCTAATCTTTTATGCTTAACTAATGGGTTGCCCTCGATGTTGGATTAGCTAACGCACAAGTTTGCAAGAGGACACAGATTTATGAAGTTCACTAAAACACTAATTGCAGCATCACTTGCTGTTGTTTCTGCTGACAGCTTTGCTGCAGCCTTCCAATTAGCAGAGCAAAACGTATCAGGTTTAGGTCGTGCATACGCTGGTGAAGCAGCCGTAGCTGATGATGCCTCTGTTGTTGCTCGCAACCCTGCACTTATGTCTTTATTCAAAGACAAGCAAATTTCAGTTGCAGGCATTGCTGTAATTCCTGACGTAAGTCTAAATGGAGAAGGTGCGGCATATGGTTTAGATGAGAATGTTATTGATGATGACAGCATCGCACCATCTGCATTTATTCCTGCTGGCTACTTCACAATGCCATTAAACGACAAAGTATCACTAGGCTTTGGTGCTTTCTCAAACTTTGGTCTTTCTACTGAATTTAATGATGACTACGCTGCGGGCTCTATTGCAGGTGAAACTGAAATCGTTACTGTAAATATGAATGCAAGCGCTTCATACAAAATCAACGAACAGTTCAGCCTTGGTCTTGGTTTAAACTATGTTTATGCTGATGCGAAAGTGATTCGTAATGCAGGTACTAACCCATTTGGTTTACCAGCTAGCACGCAAATCGCTCACCTTGAAGGCGACGACTACGGCTTTGGTTGGAACGTTGGTGTAATGTATCAACTAGATGAGAATAGCCGTTTTGGTTTTAACTACCGCAGCGAAACAGATATCGATTTTGAAGGTGAGTACTCAAACCAACTTCCAGCTGCTGTTGGCGGTTTAGCGGGCACTGTAGTACCTGGTGAGTTAAAACTAACACTACCAGCAATTGCTGAGTTTTCAGGTTCACATCAAGTCGATAAGAAGCTAGGCGTACACTACAGCATTTTATGGACAGGTTGGGACAGCTTCCAAAAATTAGAAGCATATACACCAAGCCTTGAAACGCCTGTATTCTCTAAAGAAGAGAACTTCTCTGATTCAATGCGTTACTCTATCGGTACTGACTACCAGTACAGCGATGCATTATTACTTCGTGCAGGTATTGCATACGACGAATCACCAGCTGATAAATCACACTTATCAATCTCTATCCCTGATACAGATCGTTTTTGGTTCTCGTTTGGTGGTAACTACGCATTCAGCAAAAACTCAAATGTTGACTTAGGTGTAAGTATCCTTCGTGGTAAAACACAAAACTTCTCTGAAAAAGACAGCCTAGCAGCTTCTTTAGGCCAAAATGTTTCATGGGAATATGAATCAAAAGGTCACGCAGTACTAGTTGGTGCTCAGTATAACTACACGTTTTAATACTGGCGCGACGTAAAGTTGCGCTACAGAGCATTAAAAAGCCGCGCTATAACAATGTTATAGCGCGGCTTTTTTGTAAGCGCGAATAAATCGCGCTTTATATATGCTGTTATAGACTTTCGATTTTCGCTTTTTGCGCTAATAGTTTGTCTTTCGCATCTGTAAATTCAGCCAGTTTAGCATGCTCTTTAGCAAGCACAGCTTCTGGAGCATTATTTACGAACTTCTCGTTAGCTAACTTGTTTTGAACCTGTGCTAAGCCTTTTTCTGCTTTTTCAAGCTGCTTCGCGATACGGGCTAATTCAGCTTCAACATCGATTAGGCCAGCCATTGGGATCATGATCTCAAGGTTGCCAACATATGATGTTGCACATGCAGGTGCTTCGTCTTTGTTATCAAGAAGCGTGAACTCTTCAAGCTTAGCAAGAGACGCTAAGAATGCTTCGTTATCCGTTAAGCGGCGCTTGTCTTCGTCAGACGCATTAGCAAGCAATACCGATAATGGCTTGCTTGGGCTGATATCCATTTCACCACGGATGTTACGAATAGCAAGAATGAATTGCTTAACCCACTCAAGGTCAGCCATTGCTTGGCTATCAACATTTGCTTCATTGTAAACAGGGAAACCTTGAACCATGATGCTAGTGCCCGCAGTTTCAATGCCTGCAAGTGGTGCAACACGTTGCCAAATCGTTTCTGTGATGTAAGGCATTAACGGGTGCATTAAGCGTAGTAGGCTTTCTAATACCGTGATCAAAGTATGACGAGTACCACGTTGCTGTGCTTCGTTACCTTTAAACAATACTGGTTTAGTCAGTTCTAGGTACCAGTCACAGAATTGGTTCCAAGTGAACTCATAAATGGTGTTTGCTGCTAAGTCAAAACGGTAGTTTTCTAGATGCTCAGTATAGGTTTTAACGGTTGCTTCAAACTGGCCTAAAATCCAACGATCAGCAAGTGAGTACTGTTTTTCAGCATCTGTAGCGAAGCCACAATCTTGCTCTTCTGTATTCATTAATACGTAACGGCTCGCGTTCCATAGTTTGTTACAGAAGTTACGGTAACCTTCTAAGCGGTTCATATCCCAGTTGATATCACGGCCCGTTGAAGCCATTGCTGCAAGGGTGAAACGTAGCGCGTCTGTACCGTGTGCTTCGATACCGTTTTCGAATGTTTTGCGAGTATTTTTCTCAATCTTCTTCGCTAGTTGTGGTTGCATCATGTTGCCAGTGCGCTTTTCAACTAGGCTTTCAAGGTCGATACCGTCAATCATGTCGATAGGATCAAGAACGTTACCTTTCGATTTAGACATCTTATCGCCGTTTTCATCACGGATAAGGCCTGTTACGTAAACGGTTTTAAATGGTACTTGTGGCTTGCCGTCTTCATCTTTGATGAAGTGCATGGTCATCATGATCATACGAGCAACCCAGAAGAAGATGATGTCGAAACCTGTTACCAGCACGTCAGACGGGTGGAAAGTTTTTAAATCATCAGTGTTTGCAGGCCAGCCTTGCGTTGAGAAAGTCCAAAGCGCAGATGAGAACCAAGTATCTAAAACGTCTTCGTCTTGCTTAAGTGCAACATCATCAGCAAGGTTGTTATCGCGGCGTACTTCAGCTTCGTCACGACCAACATATACGTTACCTTCGTTGTCGTACCAAGCAGGGATGCGGTGACCCCACCAAAGCTGACGTGAAATACACCAATCTTGTACGTCGTTCATCCACGAGAAGTACATGTTCTCGTATTGCTGAGGTACAAATTTAATATCGCCATTTTTAACCGCTTCTTTTGCTGGTTCAGCTAGAGGTGCTACGCGCACGTACCACTGGTCAGTAAGAAGTGGCTCAATCACTACGCCAGAACGATCACCGTAAGGGACTGTTAAGCTGTGATCTTCAATTTTTTCTAGTAGGCCAAGTTCTTCAAATTCGCTCACAATCGCTTTACGTGCATCAAAGCGGTCAAGGCCATGTAGACGCTCAGGAATTGGCGCATCTAATTCAAGCTCTTTACCGTCGAATGTGTAGCTTTCGCCTTCGCTTAATATCGCAGCATCTTTATTGAAGATGTTGATCATAGGAAGCTGGTGACGTTTACCCACTTCATTATCGTTAAAATCGTGGGCAGGGGTGATTTTTACACAACCAGTGCCTTTTTCCATGTCTGCATGCTCATCGGCAACAATTGGAATACGACGGTTTACGATAGGTAGTAAAATTTCTTTACCGATCAGATCTTGGTAACGCTCATCGTCAGGGTTAACCGCAACACCTGAATCACCTAGCATTGTTTCAGGACGCGTTGTGGCAACAACGATATAGTCTTTACCGTCTTGTGTTGTTACGCCATCAGCAAGTGGGTAACGTAAGTTCCACATGTGACCTTGTTTGTCTTTGTTCTCAACTTCAAGATCAGAAATAGCTGTGTGTAGTTTAGGGTCCCAGTTTACTAGGCGCTTACCACGGTAGATTAGATCTTCTTTGTGAAGACGTACGAATACTTCTTTAACCGCCTCAGAAAGACCTTCGTCCATAGTGAAACGTTCACGGTCCCAATCTACAGAAGCACCTAAACGACGTAATTGTTTAGTGATAGTGCCGCCAGAGTGATTTTTCCACTCCCAGATTTTTTCGATAAATGCATCACGGCCTAGGTCGTGGCGTGTTTTACCTTCTTCAGCAGCAAGCTTACGCTCAACAAGCATTTGTGTTGCGATACCCGCGTGGTCAGTACCTACTTGCCATAATGTATTATTGCCTTGCATACGCTTTAAACGCGTTAGCGTATCCATGATGGTATCTTGGAACGCGTGGCCCATGTGTAAGCTACCCGTGACGTTTGGTGGCGGGATCATAATTGAGTATGCGTCACCTTGGCCAGACGGTTTAAAGTAGCCATTTTCTTCCCAGTCTTGGTATAAAGACTGTTCAATATCTTGCGGATTATAGGTTTTATCCATTACACAGAACCTTAAATAAATGCTTAAATGTCAATTTCTTGCGTTGCAATGTGAGCGCCCAGTTGGCGAAGCTTTTTAAACCGCTCACGGGCGGCTTGCTTAGCGTTTGGCTCAATGGGTACAAAGTCAAATACTTGCTGAAAACGGCGAATAAAATCCGGCAGGTGTTCAGCTAAGTTGATTAATATTTTTCTGTTGCCGACGGGCGGAGTCATACCAATTTCAACCGGTGCGCCACCTTTAGGGCCTTCACCTTGTAGGTTGTGTGGTACAAAACTATCTGGTTCAAATGACCAAATGATGTCGTCGATTGTGTGGGCCATGTCAGTGTTATCGGCGTAAATAAATACGCGATGACCAAGACGATACTGATCAGCAGCAATTTTTGCCGCGAGATCGAAACGTGCGTCAGTTGATTGCTGGGCATTATCATCTTGTTTTAGAACGTAAAATTGTGCGTTCATACTCATTGTGACGGGTGTCCCCACAGATACACAGATCAAAGCAGGGATTTTGACATAGAACGCGTATTGCTTCAATTAATAAGGCGCCATTTGGCGCCTTATTTAGCTATGTTTAGCTTGTTAGTCGTGATTGGCTTCGTTTACGCCTGCACGGTTAAGTAAATATTGTGTCAGCATTGGGACCGGACGGCCTGTAGCACCTTTGTTTTTACCGCCACTACGCCACGCTGTGCCTGCAATATCTAAATGAGCCCAATTATATTTTTTGGTAAATTTAGATAAGAAGCACGCTGCAGTAATCGTACCTGCTGCACGGCCACCTAAGTTGGTGAAATCAGCAAACGGGCTTTCAAGTTGCTCTTGGTAGTCATCCCACAGTGGCAATTGCCATGCGCGGTCACCACTTTGCTCAGACGCTTTAAGTAAATCATGAGCAAGTGGGTTATGGTTTGAGAGTAAACCCGTAGCATGAGAGCCCAGCGCAATGATACACGCACCAGTTAGTGTCGCTACGTCGACAACAGTATCTGGTTCAAAACGCTCAACATACGTTAATGCATCACACAATACTAACCGGCCTTCTGCATCGGTATTTAACACTTCAACAGTTTGACCTGACATGGTTGTTAAAATATCACCCGGGCGATAAGCGTTTGAGCCAGGCATATTTTCACATCCGGCAAGTACACCAACCACATTAATAGGTAACTGCATTTGTACCAAGGCGCGCATAGCACCAATAACACCTGCAGCACCACCCATGTCGTACTTCATTTCATCCATGGCTTCGCCTGGCTTGATTGAAATACCGCCTGAGTCAAAGGTCAAACCTTTACCAACCAAGACGATTGGCGCTTGATCTTTGTCGCCACCTTGATAGTTGATGACAGACATTACTGACTCATTAGCACTACCACGGCCAACCGCTAGGTATGAATTCATGCCCAGCTCAGCCATTTTTTCTTCGCCAATAATTTCAACAGTTACGTTATCAAAGTTTTCTGCAAGCTCCTTTGCTTGCTCACCTAAGTAAGCAGGGTTACAGATGTTTGGTGGCATATTGGCAACATCTTTACATAACTTGCTACCCGCAGCGATGGCTAAACCATGCTCAATTGCACTTTCGCCAATCGTTAGCTCGCGACGTGTTGGTACGTTGAAAACAATTTTACGAAGCGGGCGACGTGGATCGCTCTTTTTGCTTTTAAGCTGATTAAATGTGTATAAACAGTCTTGTGTCGTTTCGACTGCTTGGCGGACTTTCCAGTAGGTGTCACGACTTTTAACATGTTGCTCAGTTAAAAAGCACACAGCTTCCATCGAACCTGTTTCGTTTAGCGTGTTAATCGTTTTTGAGATGATTTGTTTGTATTGTTTGTCATCAAGCTCACGCTCTTTACCACAACCAACTAACAGTACGCGCTCGCTCAGTACATTGGGAACGTGGTGTAATAACAATACTTGACCAGGTTTTCCTTCAAGATCACCGCGGCGAAGTAAGTTTGAGATATAACCGTCACTTATTTTATCTAGCTGTTCACCAATGGGCGATAAACGACGTGGCTCATAAACGCCAACTACAATACATGCGCTACGTTGTTTTTCTGGACTACCACTTTTTACGCTAAATTCCATTGTTACTCCTGATGTTGAGTCTAAATACCTTCGTAAAATAAGGGTAAGAAATTCATTTTGAGCTGTTTCTTACATTTTTTAGTTTATAAGCACTAATGTTAGTACATAAACTGTGACTCTATTTATGTGTTTTTGAACTTTATCTTAATGTGAATATCAATATCACATAATAGAGGCCATCTGTACCATTTAAGCAAGATTATATGTTCTTGCTAGGTATGATATTTAACTTTGATGGCATATAATAAAGTGAGTAAAATAACTAGTTTACTCAAAATTCCTTACTATTCCAGTGAAACTCGATGTTTAACAGGGGCGAGCATTGCTAATTTTTCGTTATTTGACCACTGAAGTCTTAAAGTCGCAGGTCGCCGTATTTTTAACTTTGATGACTATTTTCGTGTCTCAAAAGTTTGTTGTTATTTTAGGAGACGCCTCTGAAGGGGGGCTTCCTGCTAAGCTTGTGCTTTCGATGATTGCACTAAAACTACCTCAACTTGCTTCACTTATTCTGCCTTTAAGTATCTTCTTGGGTATTATCTTGGCGTACAGTCGCATTTATGCTGACAGCGAAATGACAGTTTTCAGAGCATGTGGTGTGAGTGAGTGGTACGTGGTTCGAGTGACACTTATTTCAAGCACTGCTATGGCCGTATTAGCAGGGGCGCTTACACTCTATATCGCGCCATGGGCCAGTGAGCAAGAATATCAATTAAAAGAGCAAGCTAAAGCTGACGCTGGCTTGTCGGCTTTACGTGCCGGACGTTTTCAGCAAACCGGGAACGAAAAAGCGGTTGTGTTTATTCACAATATTGAAAATGGTGGCAAAGAGCTTCACAAAGTATTTGTTGCCCAGTTGCCAGACCGAGAGAAAGGTGACTTAGCCCGTTTAGTATATGCTGAGCGTGGGGTGGTGATTGAACAAGAAAATGGTGAGCAACAACTTGTTTTAAACGACGGTAAACGTTACGAAACCGATGGCGAAACAGCTGCCCTTAACTTAACCGAATTCGATGGCTATAGTGTGCAAATCCAAGATCAAGAAATTGAGCATCAGCGCCGTAAATTAGAAGCTGTTCCAACATTTGATCTGTTTAAAATGAAAACCACTGAAGCAATTGCGCAGTGGCAATGGCGTTTAGCTATTCCGCTTTCAATTCCATTATTAACTTTATTAGCAGTGCCTTTAAGTGTGGTAAATCCACGTCAAGGTAAATTTGCTAAATTAGTGCCTGCAATCAGCTTATATTTAGGGTATTTCATATTACTGAATGCCGCTAAGTTTGCTGTTGAAGATGGCAAAATTCCGCCTTCAATTGGTTTGTGGTGGATCCATTTATCAGCCTTGTTTATTGGTGGGTTCTTGATTATTAAAGGTCGTCCGCTCGGTGCGTGGTTAAAAGCAGTAGTGACTAAGCGGGAGTTAAGCGCATGATGAAAACACTCGACTGGTATTTAGGTCGCAGCATAATTCAAACAACCGGTTTTGCCTTAATGGTATTGGTGGGTATTAGCACCCTAATAAAGTTTATTGAGCAGTTAAAATCGGTTGGTCGTGGTAGCTATGATATTGCAACAGCCCTTATTTACACACTGTATAGTATGCCAGGCGATTTAGTTATTTTCTTTCCGATGGCTGCGCTAATTGGTGGCTTAACGGGACTTGGTGCGCTGGCCTCAAACAGTGAGCTGGTAGTCATGCAAGCGGCGGGGATGTCACGGCTGCAAATTATTGTTTCAGTAATGAAAACCGCTATGTTTATGGCTATTTGTATGATGGCACTAGGTGAGTGGGGTGCACCAGAAGCACAGCTCAAGGCAAAAGATATCCGTAACCAAGCGATTTATGGCGGGGATGTTTTTAATGCCAAACAAGGGGTGTGGGCAAAAGATGGTAACAACTTCATAAATATCGAAGATGTTGATCAACAAGGCATACTTCGCGGTGTACACATGTATCATTTTGATAAGTCACTGCAATTAACACAAATTACGAAAGCTGAAGAAGCACTCAACCGCAAGGATGGCTGGTTACTTCGCGATGTTAATAAGGTAATGATTACACCTGAACAGATCACTACCGAGCAACAAGGTGAAGAGTTTTACAGCTCCCAACTTACCGCCGAAAAGCTAGGGGTTGTATCTGTAAAACCTGAGGCTTTATCGTTCACTGGATTATGGTCTTATTTAAGCTATTTGAAACAGAATGAGCAAGATACGAGCACCTATGAATTAGCATTGTGGCGTAAGATTATGCAGCCTATATCGATAGCCGTGATGTTATTAGTGGCATTATCATTCATATTTGGACCACTTCGTACCGTGACAATGGGCGCACGCATCATTATGGGCGTGATCACAGGTATCACTTTTCACCTAACCAATGAGATTTTTGGTCCTGTGGTTATGGTGTATCAAATTCCAGCCGTGGTAGGGGCTGTATTGCCAAGTGTTTTATTTATTGGCTTTGCTACTTACTTATTGAATAAACGGGTGTAATGCTCGTTTAAGACACAAAAAAAGCGTGGTTTTGAGCCACGCTTTTTTTGTGCTTGATTTGTTGCTTAATCAAGTGAGCGATAAATACGTTTATTTTCTTCTTTGGTTAAGGTGATAACTTCTGTTTTTGCGATGTAATCTTGCAATGCGCGCTTATTTTTAAAATCAACCAACACCACTAGATTCCCTAAACCTAATAGCGCAGTAATCGCTCTGATAGCACCTTGATGCCAACTCATTAAGCGACCATCGAGGGTTTGCACCTTCAAACGCCATGCACGCATACCAATAGTTTGGCCACTTTTAGCCCAAAAATAGCTAAAGAAACTAATACTCACCACTACCAATAACGCACTACGAATCCCATAAAGTAATGGCGAATTTTGAATGAATGCCGATACATCTTCGGCGTTGCCAATGCTAAGTACATCTAATGAAATTAGCCCTTGAACAGCTAATAAATACAGTACAGTTGTCAGCATCGCAAAAGCAATTACAACTAAGGTATCGTAAATTAAAGAGGCAAAACGGCGCCAGAAACCGGCACGTGGAAACTCAGCTGACATAAACTATCTCATCCAATTAAATTGCGCAGTAGTTTAGCAAAGTACTTAGCAAACAAGAAATACTTAGCGAAGCTTTAGCGCGTCGACAAACAGGTCTGACCTGCTATAGTAAAGAAAATAATAAAAATGAGTACACAACTATGGCTGTTTCTCAAAGTGAAACCCATCAGGTATTTAATCAACCTAAACCGCTTGAAAATTACAACGCCTATAAGGCTGACAGCGTGCTTCAGTATTGGCAAAACCGTTTTGCAGGGCAATGGGGGGCTGCACATTTAACGGCGTTTGGAGAGCAAGTGGGCGGCACATTATTGCGTGCTGGGTTCTTAGCAAATAAACACTTGCCAGAACTAAATACACACAGCCGCTTTGGCGATCGCATAGACCAAGTTGATTATCATCCAAGTTATCATCAGCTGATGCAGCATGCCATAGAGCAAGGGCACTGCGCATTGCCTTGGCAACAAAAAAAGGCTGGTAGTCATGTTGTAAGAGCAGCGATGGCGGTGCTCCACAACCATGCTGATCCGGGCTCCGGCTGCCCATTAACCATGACCTTTGCCAGTGTGCCTGCAATAGCCAGTCAAAAAAATGTAGCGGCTATGTGGCTACCTAAAATACTGGCAAATCATTACGATTCAGATAATAAACCTTGGTACGAAAAAAAGGGTGTCACCATAGGTATGGCGATGACCGAAAAACAAGGTGGCTCTGATGTTAGAGCTAACACCACCAAAGCCGACGCCATCAATGAGAGTGGTGCAGGGCAATTATATGCTTTAACCGGCCACAAATGGTTTTGCTCAGCGCCCATGAGTGATGCATTTTTAGTACTCGCTAATACCGATGAAAAGCAATTATCTTGCTTTTTAGTGCCACGCTGGCTCGAAACTGGCGAGAAAAATGCCATGTATATTCAGCGCTTAAAAAATAAGTTAGGTAATCAATCAAATGCGAGTTCTGAAATTGAATTTAGAGGTGCGCATGGCTGGTTACTCGGGGAGCCAGGAAGAGGTATTGCTACAATCATTCAAATGGTTGCTCTAACTCGTTACGACTGCATGCTAGGCTCAAGTTCGTTGATGTTACAAGCAGTAAAAGAAGCAATATGGCATACATCTGGGCGCAGTGTATTTGGGAAAAATCTGCATCAACAGCCACTGATGCTCAATGTGCTGGCTGATTTAGCTATTGAAGCAGAAGCTGCACTTGCGATTTCAATGCGTATTGCTCATGCCCTTGATAATCAAGATGATAGCAATGAAGTGGCATTGATACGCAGTGCCACGGCAATCGGTAAATATTGGATTTGTAAGCGGGCAGTGCAGCACACTTATGAGGCTATGGAATGTATTGGTGGTGTGGGTTATGTTCAAGACAACATTACCAGCCGACTTTATAAAGAAGCACCAGTTAACTCTATTTGGGAAGGCTCTGGTAATGTGCAGTGCCTTGATCTTTTGCGCGTGTTTAGCCGTGAACCTGAATCACTTGAGGTGCTTATCAATGAGCTTGAAAAAGCGCGCAGTTTGCACCCTGATTTTGCGATAAAACTCGATGAACTTAAAGAAATACTCACAGATACCGCAAACTTCGAAATGCATGCTCGGCGCATAATTGAAAGGCTGGCACAGCTTTGGCAAGCAGCAACGCTATTGCAATTTGGCGAACCGTTTATAGCAGATGCGTTTGTGAAAAGCCGATTAACCGGTGTGGGGTTTAGTCAATATGGTTGCCTTAGTTGTGATATTGATTGTCAGGCCATTGTTTCGAGAATGATGCCAAAACTCTAAAGTTAACAACTTGTTTAATAATTGTTCGGTTGAGTAGCCGCTGCGCACAAAAGGCTTGCTGCCTTACCCATTCTTTGTATAATGCTTGGCATAGAGACAAAAGCAGTTTAAAAAGTTTTTGCTCTAAAGTGGTTTTTCTTTATCTTCTCGTGTTTAGAAGGTTAAAGAAAAATGAAGCCAGTATGATGGAATTGGTAGACATGACGGATTCAAAATCCGTTGCCTTCGGGCGTGGCGGTTCAAGTCCGCCTACTGGTACCACTTTTTAACCCTAGCCAATTGGTTAGGGTTTTTTTATGCCTGAAAAAGCTATCAGCCATCAGCTATCAGCTATCAGTTTTTAGCCGATCGGTGCGGTTATTGGTTTTTGAAACCACCCTCAGCAATTCAATTCGTAAAGGTATTGTAGGAGGTACTTTAGTGCCGAACTAGCAAAACCTACCCAAATAACACCAAACCAGCAATGCTAAAAAACATAATTCATGGCTAAAGCCATTCCTACGGGTACATTTTGCCCAGAGCCTAGAACCTAGCACCCAGAGCCTAGCACCTATAACTCAAATCTAAGTACCAATTCAGCCACTATTAAAGCAACTTTTGTTCTATTTATAAGCGGTCAAGTTCGAACTATGCTTAATTATTAAATAACCCCGAAAAATGTGTGCTTTTTTGCTCGCAATGTCATCATTTTAGACTAGTGTCCGATGGTGTTTAGAACAATCTTATAATACAATTTGTGGTCTAAGTATAAGTGAAGTCAATCACTTAGTGCATTGAATCGGTAGGGTGGCATCGCGTGGGTACATACGACTTAAAACGTATTGTTGAAAGTATATCTAATCTTAAAAGTGAAAACTTTTATAATGCAATATGCCTTTCCTTGTCTGAAGTACTTGGTGCCTCTTATGTTTTTTTAGCTCAAGTTGATGAGTCAACGTTACATGCGACGACCATTGCTTTGGCTGCGCATGACGAAATTGTTGAAAACATCAGCTACGATATCCGCTATACCCCCTGTAACGATGTAAAATGCGGCAGTATTTCTAGTTATAGTGCTGGTGTTCAGCAGCTATTTCCAAACGATCAGATGCTCGTTGACATGGGAGTTGAAGCTTATGTAGGGGTACCTCTACAAAGCGTGTCTGGCAAAACTAATACTATTCTTGTCGCACTATTTCAGCATGAAATAAACGACGCGATGCAAATAGAATCGTTTTTCTCATTATTTACCGGCCTTATTCAACGTGAAATTGAGAAAGACCGCTTTATTGCTAAACTCGATTTTGCAAATCAACTTATAGAACAAAGCCACGAAGCAATTTTTATTTGCGACCACAATGTACATATTACTTACGCGAATACCGCATTTACGAAAATGACGGGCTACTCGTTGGATGAAGTTTTAGGGCAAAACCCAAAAATTTTAAGCTCAAACAAATATGATCCTCACTTTTACAAAGCAATGTGGCACCAAATTAATACTGAGGGTAAGTGGTCCGGTGAAATCACTAACAAGACCAAACAAGGTACGCTATATACACAATTTTTATCTATAACCAAAATGCAAAATAATGGTGAAGATTGTTATGTGGCGTTTATTCTTGATATCACTGAGAAGAAAGAAGCAGAACAGAAAATCTACTTTCATGCGAATCATGACCAGCTCACCGGTTTAACCAATCGCTTTTATTTTAAAGAGTACTTGTGCCAGCTTGTGTCGTCGCTGTCTTATCAAGACGATGTGGATACCAATTTAGCTGTAATTTACTTTGATATCGACAAGTTCCAAGATATTAACACGGTATACGGCTTAACATTTGGTGATAGGGTTTTATGTAAGTTAGCAGAGCGACTTGAACGCCATTTTAAAGAATGTGCTTTTTCGCGAATAGATGGCGATAGTTTTGCTATCTTGCAGACCTATCAGCACACGAGTGAACTTGAACATGTATGTAAACAGGTTACTACGTTATTGCTTGAGCCTTTTTCAATTGGTGGTATCAATCAACAAATATCAGTTACATTGGGTATTAGCAGATTAGAGCAAACCAGTGATACAACATCGCAACATAAAATAGAAAAAATTGCTCGTCGTTTAATAAGACAAGCAGAGCTGGCTACATTAAATGCAAAGCAAGTTGCAGAAGAGTACTTATTTTTCTGTAAAGATATGGATATTAAGGTTAAAAAGCATAACCTATTAGTTGAGCAATTAACGCAAGCGGTTAAAAATAACGAGTTAGAGGTGTATTTTCAGCCGATTATTGATGTTGAAAATAACACGGTTGCTAAATTCGAAAGTTTGGTGCGTTGGAATAATCAAGGGCAATGGGTATCACCTGTTGAGTTTATTCCGTTAGCTGAAGAGTCTCGAGTGATTATACCTCTCGGTGAACTTGTGTTGATTAAAACCTGTCAGCAAATAAAAGCGTTAGAAGCAGAAGGTTATGAAAACTTTGTTTTTAACGTGAATCGCTCTTTATTTGAGTTTACTGAGTTTAACCCTGAGCGTAATACATGGCTTGAAATCATTAAAAAACAGGGTGTTAAACCATCAAAAATTTCATTTGAGTTAACTGAAAGTGTGCTAGCGCCAGAAAATACAAACCATCTCGATGTATTAAAGCAGTTGAAGCAAGCAGGGTGTTTAATTTCATTAGATGATTTTGGTACCGGTTATTCGTCCCTTAGTTATTTGCGCCGCTTCCCGGTTGATGTACTTAAGCTTGATAAGTCATTTATTGATGAAGTGCATGTTGATTTAGGTGACGAAGCGCTGGTTAAATCGATTATCCAAATGAGTCGGGTGTTAGGTATTAAAGTTGTTGCTGAAGGGGTTGAAGAGCGTGAGCAGCTAGCGGTTCTAACTGAAGCGGGTTGTGATTATATTCAAGGCTATTACTTTTCTAAGCCATTGCCAGCAAATGATGTAGTGCCATTTTTAACGCAATTTTCTCGAGAGCAGTAGGTAATTACGGTATGATTTTGATATCAACCAGTTAGCAAAGCTTGTGATGTCAAAATTAACCGCAAAGCAAAACATAAAGGCGATTGTTACTGCCATTAAGGTCGAAGAGCAGTCGCTTAGAACACGTTTCCCTATACTCAACCAGCAAAACACCATTGCGATGGTTATTTTACTAATGTCGTTAAGCGCACTGATTGGCGTTGCGACACTTTATTACCTAGCTATTATACCTGCATGGCTGTGTATCATTCTGGCTGCTTTTATTACCTCGATATCCCATGAGCTTGAGCATGACCTGATCCACAAGCAGTATTTTAGTAATCGCCCTTATATTCATAACCTAATGATGTTAACCGTGTGGCTAATGCGACCCAATACGGTTAACCCTTGGTATCGCAGAAAAATTCATTTACATCACCATAAAGTATCCGGCACCTCACAAGATTTAGAAGAGCGCTTAGTGGGCAATGGCATTAAATCGCCATTTTTGAGAGCCTTGGTCATTACTGATGGCCTGCTAGGTTTGCTTGTGAATACCAAGCGATTTAGTAAAGAAATTAGCGGTTTTAAGTTTTTACGCGTGTTTAATGCAGGCTTTCCGATTACAACCGCGTACTTTGCGATTCTTTATGGGGTAATTGCTTATTACGCTGTGCAGTTTGTGCAGCCATTTACATTGCCAACATGGGGAGCTGAATTACTGGCGATGGCAGAGTTTTTAATGGTGGTACTTATTGTGCCTAATATGATTCGTTCGAGCTCTCTTAACTTAGTGACATCTTCCATGCATTATTATGGCGGTGTAAATAACTTGCTTGAGCAAACGCATGTGATCACCAGCCGCTGGTTTTTACCGTTTCAGTTATTTTGTTTTGATTTTGGCCGCACGCATACAATCCATCATTTTGTGCCGAATCAGCCCTTTTACATTAGGCAATTGATCAGCAAAAAAATACATCCTATTATGGCCCAGCATGGGGTACGTTTTAATGACTTACAAAGCTTAAAACATGCCAATCACTACCCAGTAAAAGAGCAGTCATCTCAACAAGGAGTTTAATATGAAGGTTACCGGTCGTTGTCATTGTGGTGAGGTAACTTACCATGCAGAAGTTGATGAAAATAAAGTGATTAACTGTCACTGCACTGACTGCCAAATTATCTCGGGTGGGCCTTTTCGCACGGTTGTGGTGTCTGTGCCAGATGGGGTTACCTTCACAGGTGCTTCACCAAAAGAATATATAAAAATCGCTGAAAGTGGTAATCAACGTGCGCAAGGATTTTGTGGTAACTGTGGTACAGCCTTGTATGCTACTTCTGTAGGAGCTGGTGAGCGTATTTATGGCTTACGAATTGGCGCTGTAGAGCAAGCTGATGAGCTTATCCCTAAAGCCCATATTTGGTATCGTTCACATAAACCTTGGCTCGATAACCTAAGTGACATGAGTGCCTTTGAAACCGCACCTAAATAGGTGCGGTTTCATTTTTATTGTTGCTCGATAGTGACATTTCGGCCACTTAAGTAACCAAATAATGCACACAGTAGGCTTGATGCAATACACAGCCAAAGTGCTCCTGCCCAGTTATTAAAATAGCTATGTAAGGACCCCGCAATAATAGGGCCTGTTGCAGCTAGTAAATACCCGATGCATTGTGCCATACCTGATAATGCCGCGGCTTGCATTGAGTCATGAGTTCGCAAACTTACAAATGATAAGCCTAAGATAAAACACGCACCTGAGCAAAAACCTAGCGTGATCGACCAGAGTGTCGCAAAACTAGGTGCAACTAATAACCCGACTGAACAAAGCGCACCAAGTAACGCCAGGCTTAGGGTTAAGATGCGTTGATCTTTTAATTTGGCAAGTAGTGGAATAAGCACAATACCCGGCAGTGCCGAGGAAACTTGAAAGGCGCCTTGCAAAGCACCTGCATGCTGAGCGCTATGGCCACCTTCTATAAGTATACTGGGTAGCCAACCTAGCATGATATAAGTGAAAAATGAGTTGAAACCGAGCAGCAAAGTGATTTGCCAAGCAAGTGCTGAGTGCCAAATTTTGCTTTGTGTGCTACCAGGTACATGAGACTGTTTTGGCATGGTATGTTGCTTAAGTTGCGGTAACCACACCACTATTGCCAGTACAACCAATAAGCCATAACTTGCGAGTGCCAATTGCCAGCCAAGTTCTTTATATTCTGCCAGCGGAATGATAAGTGCTGAATAGCTGCCACCAAATATGCCCATTGCTAAAACATAACTAGATGTCATCACTGCCACTTTATGTGGAAAGTCTCTTTTTATCAGGCTTGGCAATAGCACATTACCAATCGCGATACCTACGCCAATCACTGCGGTGCCAATAAATAGCACAGTGGCAGAATCAATAACACGAGATATAACCCCTATGCCTATTAGTACAAGAGCAATAAATAGCGATACTTCAAGGCCGCACTTTTTAGCAAGACTTGCCGCCATAGGCGAGGCAATAGCAAACGCGATTAAAGGTAGAGTCGTCAACATACCGGCTTGCGATGCATTTAACTTAAATTGTTCAATGATCTGTTCAAGTACTGGTGCAATGCCAGTGATCGGTGCTCTTAAACTGGCTGCAATAAGAAAAATGCCCAGCACTAAAACAAGGTTACGAAATAAGTTTTGAGATGATGTCACGCTGTTTAGAAATCATAGCAAGAGGTACATTTATCATACCAAAACACTAAACAGCGTGGGTGAACTATGAGATAGCTCACCAATAAATGCGGTTACTTAAAACTGATAACTTACTGATAACATGGCATTGCGCGGTCTACCCGGAAAGTAGCGGTCGCCACTAAATGTGGTGTAGTCAGCACGCTCAGCATAACGCTCGTCGGTTAAATTGTTCACTCGTGCAGTCACCGTAAAGTTTGCTGTTAATTGCCACGCCGCTCTTAAGTTAACTAGCGAGTGGCCTTCGTAACTATGCAGGTTTTCAGGATCAGTAAAGTAACTGCTGGTGGTATGTAGCTCAAGTCCAACACGCGTTATGTCGTTTGCTTGCCAAAGTAGCTGTAAGTTTGCGATGTTACGTGGTGCAGTATCGATGAAATTGCCATTAATATTAACCCCGCCAAGTAATTGATCGTAACTGTAAGTGTGTTTGGCGTGGCTCGCTGCTAACTGCATCGATAAGCTTGGTGTAATGGCATAGGCCAACTCAAGCTCAACACCGCGATGCTGGGTTTGACCATCATTGACGTAATAAAAGTCACTGTCGCGGAAAATAGTATTCTCTTTATTCATTGCATAAATGCTAACTACATAATGCAGCTGTGCTTGTTGACCTTTTAAACCAAGCTCTAGGTTTTTAGCTATTTCGGATTTAAGATCTGCGACATTCTGTTCGCGCTGTAACTGATAAAGCTCTGCCGCTTGCGGTGCTCGATAACCTTCAGAAGCATTGGCATAGATAAACTGATTATCAGCATATTGATAGCTTAAACCAAGCTTAGGCGAGAAGTTAGTAAAGCGATTTACGCCGCTTTCTGGTCGAGAATAGCGACACCCACCCATTGCGCATGCTGTGCCATCGTCTTTTGTGCGACCAGCCAACATTTGGTTGTTGTAGTCATAACGCATACGCTCGTAGCGACCACCAAGACTGATGAGTAACTCATCAAGTTGCCAATCAAGGTTAACAAATGGTGCCAATAGGGTACTTGTTACTTGATAGTCATAATGTTTGCCTTGTGGCACGGTGGCGACTAAAAACGCTGAGCCTTGAGTGGGGCCGTCTTGATATTGTAAAAAATCAGCATCAGTAAGCTCACCATCAAAGCCAACAGTTAACAGGCTAGAAGCGGTCAACTTATGCTGCCAGCTAGATTGTAGGCCAACACCTTGCTGAGCATTTTCTTCAAGGGGAGTACCCGGTAAAAAATGCTTAAATAAGGTCATGCTTTGGTCACGAATATAAGGCGTTAGGGTAAAGCTGTTAGCTTCATTTTGTGTCCAATTTAGCTTTGACCAAACACGCAAAGAGCGGGCCTTACGAAATGCATCAGGGTCAAAGTTAGACTGTGCTATTTGCTCATCCTTATAGCTTTCAAAGCCCTCGATGTAGCCAGCCGTTTGCTGATCTAAATGGGTGTAAGTAAGGCCTGTACTTACACTTAGTTTTTCGCCATCAAAACGATGACGTAGCGAGAGCTTTTCTTGATCAACACTTTCGTCATCGCGATAACCCGTATCTCGGGTGATCGTGGCATTAATGCCTAAACCTTGCTTGCCAAAGTCACGACCCGTACCTAGTTTATAGCGGGTATAGCCAAACGAACCGTAATCAAAACCAAGTTGGTTGTGGTCATAGGTTGTATCTGGGGTGATCACGTTGACCACACCATGCACTGCGTTTGAACCATAAAGAGCAGAGCCCGGACCCTTCAGTACTTCGATACGTTCAGCCATTTCAGTATGGGCTTCGAATAATTCATTGATGTTGCAAAAGCCAGCTGCGCGAAGTGGAATACCATCTTCAGCAGTAAGTAAACCACCGCAAGCACCGGCACCTGATAGCACAGGCGAACGTAAGGCGGGTAAATACTCTTGGCCGTTACCATGTTGAAGATTAGCACCGGCAACTTGCTTTAGGGCTTGTTCAATATGGGTTGGAGCGATAAGCGTCAGTTGCTTTTGTGAAATACTACTAACCACAACAGGCAGTGGATCTGCCAATACCTCGCTGCGCGAGGCGGTTGTTGTAATATGTTCTAGCTCATTATTAGCAATCGCTTGCTGATTAATTAATGAGGTGCTCACAAGCACTGAGAGTATCGACAACTTCATGAAAACCCTTTGGTTAGGTACAACAAAAATCAAAGGGTAACTGCTTTTTAGGATGGGTAAAAGCTTTCGCGATTAATAACTTTTTACGTTGTGTTTATGACGCTAAAAATTCGCACTTTAAATCAGCATGAAAAGTACTGCCCTATTTTCGGTAATTAGCGTTGTAAAAAGTCAAAATCGAGTCATAAAATTGGCTATGATGACCAAAGAAGTTTAAAGAAATGTAAAGATTGGCTTTCTAATGTGTTGATATGTAAACAATTACGTTTTTAAATTGTAACCCTTCATCTATGATTCAGCCACAAACGTTAGGCTTTCAATATGAGCAAAGTTGAGGGTCTCAATTATGAATAAATTACTAACTATCTCTGTTGCTGTTTTGGGTTTAAGCTTTATTCCGATGGAAGCATACGCAAAACATGACCGTGACCATGATAGATATGAGCGCAAACATGAGCGTAAAAAGCATCATAAACATAAGAAGCATCACAAGCATCACCATCATCATGACAGATATGATCGCCACGATAGGTATGACCGTTATAGCTACCGTGATTTACCACCCGGTTTATACAAAAAAGTAGGACATGGTGGTGGTTTACCACCAGGTTGGTATAAACGTCTTCACCACGGTGACATCCTTGACCGTGATATTTATCGACATGGGCGTGTAATTAAGCGCCGTGATCGAAATGGTATTATTGCCATCGAAATCGATGACCGCCTGATTCATTTAGTACATGATACGCGAGAGATATTATCAATCGTTACTCGTCATCGTTAATCCTGTAAGAAGCCGCTAATGCGGCTTTTTTTTGGTTATTTCATACCTTGTTCAGGAAAACTTGCTACGCTTAAAAGTGTATATAAAAAAGGAGTATTTGCATGAAAGCATTATTAACGGTTGCTGTGTTGGGATTAAGTCTAGCCACAACAGGTGTATTGGCAAAAGATAAGGACAAAGACAAAGGAAAGAGTCTTCCACCGGGTCTAGAGAAAAAGCTAGATAACGGTGGTGATTTACCACCAGGTTGGCAGAAAAAACTTCGTAAGGGCGACATTCTCGATCGTGATATTTACCGCCGCGGTAAAATAATTAACTCGCGTGATCGCGATGGATTAATTTCTATTGAGGTAGACAATACTGTTGTTCGTTTAGTTGAAGACACTCGCGAAATTGTATCAATATTGAGTCGCTAGTTTTGCTACAAAGCTGTATGACTTATGGATTGAGTATACTGCTAGCTCTGCTGCTGGTGGTCTCAATCCTGCCATTTTCATACTCCCAACATTATTTAATTCGTAGTTGTGACTTTGTACGTTTGCAAGTGGTTTACCTTGCAGGAATGTGTTTAGTTGCATCATGTTATTTAATCAGTCGAACGGAGTCATTGCTTTTTATTGGCTGTGCTCTGGCTAGTATCCTAGTTCTGCTACTGCAAGTTGGTTGGATTTACCCTTACACAAGGTTGGCTAATCAAGAAGTTGCCTCAAGCAATAAAGATGATAAGCACAGTATTCGTATTATGTCGGCAAATGTACTGATGTCGAACACTGAATATGACAAACTGATTAGTTTAGTCAAAGCGCATCAACCTGATTTATTCATTACTTTAGAGTCTGATCAAATTTGGCAAAAAAAACTGAGTAGTTTAGAGCCAGATTATCCGTATCGTGTCTACTGCCCAAAAGATAATCGCTATGGCATGCACTTGTACAGCAAGTTTAAAATCAAACAACAGCAAGTTTGTGAGCTTATAGAAAGCGATATCCCCTCAATTCATATTTTGTTTGAAGATGCAGATGGCGTAGAAGTACAAGGGCACTTTATTCATCCTGCTCCTCCGAGTCCCACAGAAGAAGACAGTTCACGACCCCGTGATACTGAGCTGATTATTTTAGCGAAAGCACTTAAAAACAGGCAGCGACCTTGTATCGTTGCCGGTGATCTAAATGATGTTGCATGGTCGCGTAGTACCCGTTTGTTTATGCGTATCAGTGGTTTGTTAGACCCACGTAAAGGGAGAGGTTTTTTTAATACCTTTCATGCCAGTTATTTCTTTATGCGTTGGCCACTAGATCACCTTTTTCATAGTAATGAGTTTAGTGTGAAACGCATTGAGCGGTTGGCAAAATATGGTTCTGATCATTTTGCGCTTCTTACTGAGCTTGTTTATAACCCAGATTCTGACAATCAAAAACAGCAAGAGCAAATAGATAAAGAAAAAGCGGTGGATGAGTTAAAAATGCCAACAGTGTCAAAGCAACAGGTGCCAATGTTTGAAGAATGATAATGATTAGGTATTTAAAAGGGCTCCGTAGAGCCCTTTTTTGTGTTTAGTCGTTGACCATAATGGTTTTGATATTAACAAATTCTCGTAGCCCAAAGCCGCCATGTTCACGGCCATAGCCACTGTCTTTTACACCACCAAATGGCAGGTTTGGCTGGGCTAGCCCATAGCCGTTGATATTTACCATACCGGTATCAAAGTGGTGCTTTGCAAGCTCAATGGCAGCTTGCTCGTCTTTTGAGAAAATACCGCCGCCAAGACCATAGCGCGAGTCATTAGCAATTTGCATTGCCTCATCATTATCTTTTGCTCTGATAAGCGATGCTACAGGGCCAAATAATTCATCATCATAGGCTGGCATGCCCGGTTTGATATTCTCAAGTAGCGTTGGGCTGTAATAGCACCCCGAGTGTTCTGGAATATAGCCACCAGTAAGCACTTTTGCGCCGGCTTCTACCGACTCAGTTACTTGTTGATGTAGTTTATCGCGTAGATCTTTACGAGCCATTGGACCAAGCGTGGTTTTTTCATCATTCGGATCGCCAAGAACGACTTGCTCAAATTGCTCTTTAATTAAAGCTTTAAAATCATTGTATAAGGCATCAACCACAATAAAGCGTTTTGCGGCAACACAGGTTTGGCCGTTATTAATTAAACGTCCTTGAGTACATGCCGTGATCGCTGTGTTTAAGTCTGCATCATCAAGCACGACGTAGGCATCATTACTGCCAAGTTCCAATACGGTTTTCTTGACCTGTTTACCCGCACGCTCAGCGACCTTTTTACCGGTTTCGTCGCTGCCAGTAAATGTGACACCGCGAATAGCTTTATGCTCAATCAATTCACTTGCTGTACTGCCACCGATAAGTAGGTTCTTAAAGCAATAGTCTGGAAAACCTGCTTGCGAAAACAGTTGCTCAATCTTTTCGGCCATGCCAAATACATTACCAGCGTGTTTAAGAACCGTGGTATTGCCCGCCATAATGTTAGCGCAAGCATAGCGAATGACTTGGTAAAGTGGGAAATTCCAAGGTTGAATACCTAAAATAACACCAATTGGCTGATAGCTGATAATTGCACGGCCATTTTGCATATCGCGGCTTTCATCAGCAAGAACTGTAGGTCCTTGTTCAGCAGTGTAGCGACAAATTGCAGCACACAGCTCAACTTCTTGAAGGCCTTGTTGATATAACTTGCCCATTTCATCGGTCATCAATTGAGCTAATTCTTGTTTATTAGACTCAATAACCTCAGCAAGTTGATTGAGGAGTGTTGCACGTTGTTCGAGTGTGGTATCACGCCATGATAAAAATGTCTGATGACACTTGTCGACTTCTGCATTGGCTTCTTGCAATGACATTAAACTATAGGTTTCTAGGGGTTGTTCATTGGTTGGATTGATTGTAGTTACAGTATCAGTCATTATTACCTCCTTTAAAATGTAATGTGTAACCTGCAAAGGTAATACCGACTTGCATTTGTTTTTATCTTATTGTTTTTTAATGTTTTAGTTGTTTTTTCTTTAGTGTTTTATTTGCTTTGATATGTAAAAACTGCAATAGGCTGCAAAACTTACAAGGAATACGTAATGATAAATTCTGTGTTAAATACCGAGCTGGCAATTATTCAAGCGCCGATGGCGGGTGTGCAAAATGCCAAATTGACAGTGGCTGTATGTGAAGCTGGGGGGCTTGGTTCGTTACCTTGCGCTATGCTTTCGACTGAGCAATTAAAATCAGAGCTTGATTATATTAGTCAGCATACAGACAAACCCTATAATCTTAATTTCTTTTGTCATCATACACCTGACTATACACTGGAGCAGCAGACTGCTTGGCATAATGTGCTTGCACCTTATTTTGAGGAGTTTGCTATAGATGCCTCACAATTTACCCGTAACGCTTCACGCCAGCCTATTAATCAGCAGGTTATTGATGTAATTGCGCCTTATAAGCCGCCAGTTGTAAGCTTTCATTTTGGTTTGCCAAGTAAAGATATTCTTTCTCAAATTAAAGCGTGGGGCGGGGTCGTTCTTTCATCCGCCACAACCCTTGATGAAGCAAATTGGTTACAAGCAAACGGTGCCGATGCAGTTATTGCTCAAGGGATTGAAGCAGGCGGCCACCGCGGCCATTTTTTATCAATGGATTTATCGCTGCAACCAACCACAGTACAATTAGTGCGAGAGTGTGTAGAGCTTGATATACCCGTTATTGCTGCGGGTGGAATTTGCACAGCTGAAGATGTAGCACAGTACCAAGCATTAGGTGTTACTGCGGTGCAGGTTGGGAGCGCTTACCTACTGTGTGAAGAAGCTACGACAGGCACATTACATCGTGAAGCATTAAAAACAGTTTCGCCAGATTCAACTGAATTGACGACTTTGTTTTCTGGTCGTCCGGCGCGAGGAATACGTAATCGAGTGATGCAAAAGTTGGGTGCGATGCCAGAGCAAGCGCCACCTTTTCCTTATGCGTCAATTGCGATGACGGCATTGCGCTCAAAAGCGGAAGCAAATGGCGACAGTGGCTTTACACCGCTTTGGTGTGGTGAGCGCTTTATTGCCAGAGAAGGTATTAACGCTAAGCAAATTACTGAATTACTAATGCAAGGTTGGCAATCTTGAGTGATACCCAATTACTTCCGCTAGGTGATAGTTATCATCAGCTTGCCAGTGAGTTTCGTCATAAGCTTGCTGGGCAATGCATAATTAAGTGTTATGCTAAAGGTGATGTTCTATTGCAACAAGGCAATCAACAAGATGCGGGGTATTTGATTGTTTCTGGCGTACTTGCGGCAATACATGCATCAGAGCAGGGCTCAGAAAAGTGCAAAGAGTTTTATTTTCAAGATGAGTTTGCACTGCTCTATGGCAACTGGTTGACCAAAACTAATGCGTTTTACCAGCTTAAAGTGATACGAGATGCTGAGCTTATTAAAGTACCTTTGGCTTTACTTGATGGCCCTGATTGGCAAGAATTAAAACATAGGTTAATTACTCAGCAGTTATTATTTAAGGAGGCAAAAGAAGCCTTTTTACTACTTAATACGCCAGAGCAAAGGTATCAGTATTTGCTGGATAATAAACCGCATTGGCTTTCGCAATTGAGTTTAAGTGAGGTTGCTATGTATTTAGGGATCTCAGCTATTTCTTTATCACGAATTAGAGGGCGTCTTAACTTAAGTTAAGGTGTGGCAAAACGGTGAACATTACACTGCTGGTTTTTCAGGAGTCGTTATGTTTATTTTATCCCAGTGCTTAGTTGCAATCGCTACATTACTCGATTTAGCATCTTTTCAATTTAGGCAAAGGCACGTTATTTTAGCCTGTTTGTTTAGTTCGGTATTACTCACATCAGTTCACTTTTTGCTACTTGATAATTTAAGTGCCGCAAGCTTAATGCTAATAGCGGCAGTGCGCTATGCATATTGTATTTTTGCTCGTAAAACCTGGGTGATGGTTACTTTTATGTTGGTAAGTATTTCCGCTGTGAGCCTAACTTGGTATAACTGGGTAAGTTTTATTGCCTTAGTTGCAACTTTAATTCAAACCTACGCGTCGTTCCAAGGCAAAGACCTATCATTAAGGCTTATGATGGTTCTTGGTACACTGTGTTGGATAACACATAATGTGATCATGTTTTCCCCAGTCGCAGTGGTAATGGAAACGGTATTTCTATTGAGTAATTTATTAGGAATATGGCGCTACTACGCTTCACCTAAGGCTGTATAAGTATTAAAAGGTGTTAGCACGGTATAGTAAAATATACCGTGCTTTTATAGCAAAATAAGCTTAAAGCGTGTTGGCAATCAGCTTGAGTAAATAAGTTTCGCGCTGTATCGATAATCCCTGTTTATCACTCATTGCCATAGTTGTTTCATTGTGTGCTATGGCATCAAATATGTTTACCCATTTGGGTTGCATACCGTTTTGAACTTCGTAGTGTTCCATTTTTGGATCTGCAAATTCATCACTTATTTCACAAAAATAACAGTAAGATTTTATATGCACACAATCAAAATCGTCTTTGTACCAAGGCCTGATCTCTTCGTATAAACCAAGGGGATGTTTAATCTTTATTTGTTGCGCGCCAGTTTCTTCATGAAGCTCTCTGAGTAGCCCTTGCTCGATAGATTCACCGTCATCGATACCACCGCCAGGTAAGCTGTAGTCATCATAACGGGCGGTATATAAAAGTAGTACTTGTTCACCTTTCAATACAATGGCTCGTGCTGTGTTGCGAATAAACACACTACCATACTGTTCACTTAAACTTGGGTGGAGTACTTTTTTTAATAACTTCATGTGCCATAAAACTTCTTGTATTTAATCAAATACAGCTTAATTTAATATTTGAGTTGTTACTATAGCGTGTAAATGATATTAGATTTATTTTTTTACCCCAAAATGGAACTTGTTGGGGTAAAATGTCGGAATAAATAACTGCATATGCACTCTATGTGTAGTATTTTCTTTTCAGAAAAACTTTGCGTAGAATGATGAAAAAAGCTTAGGGAATTAATATGTTGAATGTACTTTTGGTTGATGATGACAGTGAATTTAGTGATGTTGTTTGTCACATCGTTGAATTCCTTGGGCATAACATTAATACTGCTGCCAATCTTGCCGAAGCTGAGCAATGGTTTGAAAATAATACGTTTGACCAAGTCTTTTTAGATTTTATGTTACCAGACGGCAGTGGTTTACACTTACTCGAACACCTAAAAAAAATAGGTCAATCTCCGCGAGTTACGCTTATTTCTGGTCACCCATCAGTAAAAGGTAAATTAGCCGAGATGTGTGAAGCTAATGTGGGGCATTTGGTAAAGCCGCTACAACGCGAAGACATTGAGCGTGTTTTAAACCCTAAAAAAGCGTCTGATAAGAAAAAGTCAGCACCTTCAATTAAGCGTCATTTTGGCACCTTAATCGGTGAGTCAGAAGTGATGAAAAAACTCTATACTATGATTGAGCGTGTGGCAGCAACATCAGCCAATGTGATGTTAATGGGCGAAAGTGGTGCCGGTAAAGAGGTTGTTGCGCAGGCTATTCATAACGCAACCGAGTGCGATGGTCCACTCGTGGCTACCAACTGCGGCGCATTTTCAAAAGAGCTGATTGGTAGCGAACTTTTCGGTCATGAAAAAGGCGCGTTTACAGGTGCGATTGCGCGTAAAGAGGGTGTGTTTGAACAAGCTGCTGGTGGTACGTTGTTTTTAGATGAAGTCACCGAAATGCCGATTGATATGCAGCCAAACTTATTACGTGTGCTTGAGAGCAAAAAAGTAACCCGAGTGGGCGGTACAAAAGAGCAAGCGGTGAATTGTAGGGTTATTTCTGCGACCAACCGTACTTTAACAGATCTTGCGCAAAACAATGTTATTCGTGAAGATATTTACTTTCGTTTAGCGGTATTCCCTATTGATATTCCACCGCTACGTGAGCGCAAAGAAGATATTCCACTGCTTGCGAATGCCTTTTTAGAACAACTCAATGAAGAAAATGGCACTGACTTTAAGTGGCAAGCAAGCCAGTTAAAAGAGCTTGAGGCTCATGATTGGCCTGGTAACGTGCGTGAGCTTCGCCATGCAATACATCGCGCTTTTATTATGAGCGATCCTAAAGGTACGGCAATTGTTTTACCTGAGTCATTAGAGTCTCCTTTCTCGAAAGTAAATAAAGAAACACAAAACAACCAAGTAATGGCAGGACAAACCATTGAAGAGGTGGAAAAAGAACTGATCCACGCGACATTGGATAAAGTACAAGGAAATAAAACAATTGCTGCCCAGATGTTAGGGATCAGCACAAAAACACTCTACAACCGTTTAAATGCTTACGGAGGCATTGGCGAATACAAATAATAAAGGATAGCTATGAATAATGACGAGTCTTTACGTAAGTTAGTCCATGATGCACGCGCACCATTGAATCGTATTTCAATGAATGCAGAGCTAGTTAAGCTTGTATTAGAAAATGATATGCCAAAGCAAAAAGCACTTGATGCACTTGATAAAATAATTGCTAACTGCCAACAGTGTAGTGAGCAATTACAATTAATTAGTGATACCCACGCTAGTGAGTAACGGAAAGCAAATGCAAAGAAAAAAACAGAAGGGAAAAATCACCATTAGCTGGGCGAGCTTTATCGCTGTCGTGCTGTGTATTGTGGTTGCAAACGCTATATTAGCTATTAATAGTATTCGCTCATTAACTGAGATCCAGAACAGTCTAGATAATACTAACTCTCTAAATACAGCTATTGAACGATTACACTTGTCTGTTGTTCAAGCTGAGTCAGGGCAGCGTGGCTATTTGCTTACTGATCGTGAAGATTACTTAATGCCATACAATGATGCAATTGCCTCAATGCAAGCACAAATAATGCTGGTGAAAAGTCTTCATTCAGAAATACCGGGACAAGCTGATCGTATCGCAAGGATGATTTATTTAGTCAATGATAAAGTTGCTGTGATGACCAAAACCACAGATCTTGCATTGGCTAATAAAGATTTAAAAGCCCGTCAATTGTTACTTACTGATAAAGGACGCGATTTATACAAAGAGATACGCACAGCTGTTGATGAAATCCAGATGCGGGAGCTTAATTTTAAAATAGAGTTATTTTCCGAGCTTTTAGAAATTAAGAACGAAGCAAAATTAACTTTTGCAATTACTGCTGTTACAAGTACCTTATTGCTGATCGGTATGTTTGTTTTAACACGCATTAACGCTCGTAATGCAGCAAAATATAGAGCTGATCTAGAAGAACAGAATGAAAATTTAGCTGTAAAAGTAGCAGAGCGTACTCAAGAGCTAACCATTTATTCAGATGAATTAAGCCGTTCTAACAGAGAGTTGGAAGAGTTTGCCTTTGTAGCAAGCCACGACTTACAAGAGCCGCTGAGAAAAATTCAAGCATTTAGCGACCGTCTAGAAAAAATGTTTAAGGATGATCTCGGCGAAAAAGGCATTGATTATATTAACCGTATGAAAAATGCGGCGCAGCGTATGTCTAACCTTATTAATGACTTACTTGAGTTTTCTCGAGTTACTACGCGTGGCAAAGACTTTGTAGATACCGATTTAAATAACGTTGTAAATGAGGTATTAGATGACCTTGAGATCGCTATTAAAGAGTCAGAATCAACTGTTAATTTAGAGCCACTTCCTCATATTCAGGCTGATCCGAGCCAAATGTTGCAGCTATTTTTAAATATTCTTTCGAATGCCATTAAATTTAGACGCGAGAATGTGCCGCCAGTCATAAACATTAATTACCAGCGAACTCAAGAGTTTAGCCAAGCTCATAATAGCGAGGTCGAGTGGGAGATCATTACTATTTCGGATAACGGTATTGGTTTTTCTGAAGAGTACCTAGAAAAAATATTTGTTCCGTTTCAGCGTTTACACGGGCGTTCACAATATAAAGGCACAGGCATTGGCCTATCGGTTTGTCGACGAATTGTAGAGCGTCACGGTGGCGAAATTTTTGCGAGCAGTCGCGTAGGTGAAGGTGCAAGCTTTACTATTAAATTACCTGTGGAAACATCCCTTTTCACATTACAAGGAGAGGCATAATGCCATTTAATAAAGTTAAACCAATTACCATTTTAATGGCCGATGATGATGAAGATGATCGTTTATTAACACAAGATGCTCTAGCTGAAAGCCGTGTTTTAAACGAGTTATATTTTGTTGAAGATGGCGTGGAACTACTTGAGTACCTTGAACGCAAAGGTAAGTTTAGCGAAAAAGAAAGTTCACCAAGGCCTGGCTTGATCTTACTAGATTTAAATATGCCACGAATGGATGGCCGTGAGGCGTTACAAGCAATCAAGACAAACCCTAATTTAAAAGGCATTCCGGTTGTGATTTTAACTACATCAAAGCAAGAAGAAGATATGGTTAAAGGTTACGATTTAGGGGCGGCTTCATACATTACAAAACCGGTCACTTTTGAGGGATTAGTTGAGCTGATGAAGACGCTTGGTAAGTATTGGGTTGAATTTGTAGAGCTGCCAACACCACTCAATGATTAAAGGATAATACATGTTAGATAAGGTAACCCGCTTACTCTTGGTTGAAGACGATGAAGATGATTATATTCTCACTTGTGATTACTTGGAGCAATTGGGTTCCCATACCTTTGATGTAGAATGGTTAAGCTGCCCCGAGCAAGCCATTAGTGTACTGAGCGAAAACAAGCATGATATTTGTTTGTTAGATTATCGTTTAGGTGCCTCTGATGGCTTAGAAGTGCTCAAACGGGCTGTTGCAAACGGTTTTCGTGGGCCGATTATCATGCTTACGGGGCAATCAGATGAAGCCCTTGATTCTGCGGCACTTGATGCTGGTGCGGTTGATTACCTCGTAAAAAGCGAGATGAATTCAAGCCGCTTTGCCCGTGCTATTCGTTACGCCTTAGCTCGCCGAGATGTTGAAGATGAGCGAGTTGAACGATTAAAAGCGGAAGCAGAAAATCGTTCTAAAGACCGCTTCTTGGCACATTTGAGCCATGAGTTACGTACACCGCTTTCATCCATTTTGGGTTATACCGAGCTGCTAATGCAGAGCGAAAAGAATCGGCATTTAAATAATGAACTTGGGGTCATTTATAGAAATGGCAAACACTTGCTAAGTTTACTTAATGATGTGCTCGACTTATCTAAAATTGCCGCCGATAAACTTGAACTAAATTGCAGTGATGTTAATTTTGATAGCCTTATGGCTGATGTGTATACCTTAATGCGCGTCTCAGCCTTGGATAAAGGCTTAAAACTTAAATTTGAGTCACAGCAAGCCTTGCCATTGATTATAAATACAGATGCCACACGGCTAAGACAAATTTTAATCAATATTATCAATAATGCGATTAAGTTTACCAACCAAGGTGAAATAGTCGTGCGCGCATGGACTGCTTGGGTCAATGAGCGAGAAATGCTGTTTTTTAGTATCAAGGACACAGGCCTTGGTATTCCTCAAGAAAAGCAGGCACTGATTTTTAAACCCTTTGAACAGATTGCCGATGTTGAGTCGAGGGATGTAGGTGGTGCAGGCCTTGGTCTTGCGATTTGCGCCGAATTATTAGCTCGTATGCAAGGCTCAATTGAGCTTGAATCAACCTTAGGGGAAGGGTCTGAATTTATCTTATCTATATACCCTGGCAATATACGTGAGGTTGAACGACAGGTATTGAGTTTCGATTCAAGCCCTGATTGTCAGCAAAAGTTAAGTACACTTTCAACTTCAGGGAGAGTGTTGGTTGTTGATGATTTAAAAGACCTACGAGTTCTCGTTGGACACATGATCACCAGCACTGGGGCAGATGTAGAGTTTGCTGAAAATGGTAAGCAGGCTATCGAGAAAGTGGCCAGTGCAGAGCAAGCAGGCAAACCTTTCGATATTGTGTTTATTGATTTACATATGCCGGTTATGGGTGGTAAAGAAGCCACCATTGAGCTTAGGAAAATGGACTATCAGGGGCCTATCATCGCGCTTACTGCCGCAACAATGAAAGGTGTAAAAAGTGAGCTTAGTGCGCTTGGTTTTAATGACATGATAGCCAAACCTGTTGATACTGGATTACTTTATCAAGTGCTCAATCATTATATTTGCCAAGGTAAAACAGAACCTGTTGTTGCTCGGGAGGATTCCCTCGCATTGACTCAGCAAAGTACACGTTATTTATTGGTTGAAGATGATGGTGATGCCGCACAAATAACCCAGCTATTACTTGAAAGTTTGGGGGTTGAAACCGTCATTGCCGATAGTTGTGCTGCTTGTCTGGATATTCTTCACGATAATCAACGCTTTGATAAAGTGCTGTTAGACATGCACTTGCCAGACGGTGAAGGTCTTGATTTGGCAGCTAAAATTAACCAAGAGTATGCGGGGTTAGCTTTAGTGGTAGTGAGTGGTGCTGAGCCTGATCCTGAAAAAATGAAACAGCTTGATATTGAACAAGTGCTATTAAAACCTATTAATTTAGGGATACTCAGCGAGCTTATAGCGCACTGATAGAGTGCCTAACTATAAGCTCTGGTTCAAATAAAGTTTGTAATGACGGGGTTTGCTTTTGGTAAACCTGATTCAGGATCCAGTTAGCCGCCATTCTGCCCATTTCTTCAATCGGGTAGTTTATGGTACTCAGTTGAGGGTAAACATGGCGAGTAAAAAACACATTATCGTATCCCATAATAGATAACTGTTTAGGGAGTGTAAGCCCTAATTTTCTTGCACTTGCCATAGCGCCAACAGCCATTTCATCGTTGGCACAAATTAAAGCACTAAATGGTTTGCCATGTTGATGCAATGCCGCAAGCCCTTCAAAGCCACTCGATTCCATGAAGTCACCTTGATATAGCAACTCTTCATCAAAAGGAACACCAAACTCAGCAAGCGCTTGCTTGTGACCTTCTAAACGGTCTTTGGCGTCTTGCTTCCATAATGGGCCACTAATATATGCTATCTGCTTGTGGCCTTTTTCTAATACATATTTGGCAGCAAGGTAACCGCCTTTTATATTGTTAAGTAGTATACAACGATCACTTAGCTGACTAATGTAGCGGTTGATCAGAACAAATGGAATACGGCCTTTACTAAGTTTAATTAGGTACTCATCACTAACAGCTTCTACGTGTAAAATAAGCCCATCACAATTGCGGCTTATTAAAAACTCAATACCTTGTTTTTCGCGTTCTTCATCACTATGGCCAGCTGCAATAATGAGGTGTTTGCCTTGATTTCGAAAAATGTTTTCAATACCACTCATCATTGGGCCATAAAATGGACCTTGTAATTCAGAGACCAGTAAGCCAACACTGTTTGAGCAATTTGATGCCAACGACTGTGCAATTGAGTTGGGGCGATAGCCTAACTCATTCATTGCAGCTGTCACTTTTTTACGAGTAACGTCACTGACATTGGCATTGTTATTCATTACTCTTGAAACTGTAGCAAGTGAGACTCCTGCAAGTTTCGACACCTCGTAAATGGTGGCCATGTTTGTCCTTTTAAAAAACCAAGTTATTGTTTATGTTGCGATGATAAGTCTGCACTAATCTGCTCAACAGTTTGATTATCAAGAATATACATTTTCATGATAAATGCGACAAGCATACTACCTATTGCTGGGTAAAGGGTAAATGAAATCAAAATACCTGATAATGTTGTCTCGCTAAGCTCTGCGTTAGCCTCATAGCCATAAAAAGCCAATAGCCAGCCCGCAATTGCTCCACCTAGCGCCAACCCTAACTTAATGAAAAACACCACACTAGCATACACTAATCCTGTTAAGCGCTCGCCAGTTTTCCATTGCCCGTAATCGATGGTATCAGCCATTTTGGCCCAAAGTAGCGGGGTTGCCATTTGGGTGAAAAAGCACCAAAAGAAATAGATAACAAATGCCAACACAATCTGCTCGCTAGGCAACCAAAATGCAATACAGCTGATAACAGCAGAAATATATTGTAAGCGTATGTATGCTGTTTTCTTGTCTACTCGCTTGCTCAGAGGGTTAGCACATGCACATCCAAGGATATTGCCTATCATGCCAATGGTTACAAAGTAGGTCACCAAATCAGCCTCGCCAAGTACATACTTAACATAGTAAATTGCTAAGGTAGTACGCAAAACCATACTGGTAAGTAGCATTACAGCGGCAAAACACAGTACTTTAAAAGGACTATTTTGCCATAATGTATTGAAACGACTTTTCCAACTAAGCGATGCATTGTTGTGTGCTGTAACTCGTTCTTTAGTGTAGCGAAAACAAATTAAAAATAGCACCACACCTAAGCCGCTCATTAGTGCCATTGTTAGCTGATAGCCCGTCGCGTTATCACCTTTGCCTAGCCAGTTAACTAGGGGCAAAGTACATGCACTCACAATTAACCCACCCAGCATACCAAAGACAAAACGGTATGATTGAATTGATACTCGCTCTTTCGGATCGCTACTTAACACGCCACCTAACGCTGAATAGGGAATATTAATAGCGGTGTAGACCAGCATCAACAAAGTGTAAGTAACAAACGCATAAACTACTTTGCCTGATTCAGGTAGGTCAGGGGTGGTAAAGGTGATCATACTGATCACCCCAAATGGTAAGGCAAGCCAAAGCAAGTAAGGGCGGTAGCTTCCCCACTTAGTGCGGGTCGAATCGGTTAGAGCCCCCATTAATGGATCGGTAATAGCATCGACAACTCTCACCACCAAAAATAAGGTGCCGACAACAGCAGGCGATATACCAAAAATATCTGTATAGAAAAACGTTAAGAATAACATCACTGTTTGAAAGATAATGTTACTTGCTGTATCGCCTAATCCGTAGGCTATCTTTTCTTTTTTTGTCAGCATGTGTGCTCTCGTGTGTTGTTATTTTTATCGTTGTCTTAATAATTCACGATATTGTTTTGCGCTTTCTTTCAAAATACGCTGCTGGCTATCATAGTCAATATACACTAACCCAAAGCGTTTCTCGTAGCCATACGCCCACTCAAAGTTGTCCATTAAGCTCCAAGCAAAGTAACCTTGAATATTAACGCCTTGACGAATTGCTGCACAAACTGCATTTAAATGAGTGTGATAATAATCGACTCGCTCAACATCATACACTTCACCATTGTTGAGTGTATCAGCCATAGCTGCACCATTCTCAGTTATGTACATTTTAGGCAAATCGTATTGCTGGTGCAGTGATACAAGCAGTTCAGTTAAGCCTTGCGGATAAACTTCCCAGCCCATATCGGTTACACGTACATTGGCTAAACTTGCTTCTTCAAACCAGCCATCTGGAGTATTTTTGTAGTGTATGCGGGTATAATAATTAACACCAATAAAGTCGACGGCTTGGCTAATAATCGCCATGTCGTCAGCAAGTATTGTTGGTTTAACTTCATCTGCTAACTGATCAAATAGCGGAGGATAGCATCCGTCTAGTACGGCTTTTATATACCATTGATTATGATACTGATCAGCAAGCTCTGCGGCTTTGCTATCGGCAGCAGTTAGCGGATAAGTAGGGCTGAAGTTTAGCACGATACCGGCTTCTGTATTTGGGCAGTTTTCACGTAAAACCTGCATAGCTAGGCCATGGGCAAGTAATAGGTGATGAGCGGCTTGTCGGCCTGCCTGTTGTGATTTTACACCAGGTGCATGCACACCTACTTCGTAACCTAAATAAGCACTACAGAATGGCTCGTTTAAGGTTGCAAATGAATCTACGAGATGACCGAGATGCTCAGTAACTAGCTCAGTATATTCTCTAAATTTGTAAGCTGTATCACGGTTTAACCAACCACCTTGATCTTCAAGATACTGAGGTAAATCCCAGTGATATAAAGTGACGTAGGTTTTGATGTTACGCGCTTTTAAAGCCGTTAGCAGCTCAAGATAAAATGCCATACCTTGTTTGTTTGCAGTCCCATCTTGATTCATGACTCTTGGCCAAGAAATTGATAAACGGTAAGCATCGACGCCTAAATCGGCAATCATTTCGACGTCTTTTTGCCAGTGAGCTATGTGTTCACAAGCGTTATCGCCATTACTTTGATCTGCAATAGCCCCTGGTTTTTCACAAAATGTGTCCCAGATACAATCAAGTCGAGTGTCGCGGGCGCCTTCGATTTGAAATGACGCAGTCGCTACACCAAAAGTGAATTCTGGTTTAAGCAAAAACGAATCAGGCAAAAGAGAAATAGATTTATACACTGAAGAGTCATCCTTCGCATTGATAATGTAAGGCTGCCAAAGGCATATACAATCTATCTGTAAGCGCTTACATTTTTATTGTAAATAAATTGCTAATTATATTTAATATGATATAAATGTAAGCGCTTACATTTGATGTTGCAACATTTTTCGCTATTTGTTGTTAGTAGTTTAGTTCTGGATATGCTGTAACAAACTGATAAATATAATTAACTAGAGATAAAATTATGGCTCATGTATCAACGCCTGTTGCGGCTTCAGCTAGCCAAGCTGATATGCCTAAGCAACACTTTGCACTGGCATCATTGACCACGTTATTTTTCATGTGGGGGTTCATAACGTGTTTGAATGATATTTTAATCCCTTACTTAAAAGGTATGTTTTCGCTTAACTACACGCAAGCCATGTTGGTGCAGTTTTGCTTTTTTGGTGCTTATTTTGTGATGTCTATCCCCGCGGGTAAATTGGTCAGCCGTATTGGTTACCAGTTTGGTATTGTTGTGGGCTTGGTGGTTGCCGCCATTGGTTGTGCCTTGTTTTACCCTGCAGCAGTAGCACATGTTTACGAATTATTTTTACTAGCATTATTCGTGCTTGCATCGGGTATTACTATTTTACAAGTATCTGCAAACCCTTACGTGAGTGTCCTTGGTCCACAAAAAACCGCGTCATCTCGATTAACGATGACACAAGCTTTCAACTCACTTGGTACTACTGTCGCTCCTATCTTTGGTGGTTGGCTAATTTTATCTGAAGTCAGTCATGCAACCGCAGAGCAAGTAAAGTTACCTTATTTGTTACTGTCATTAAGCTTATTAGTTCTTGCCGTTATTTTTGCTTTTTTAAAGCTGCCTAAACTAGGTAGAGAAAGTGACAATGAAGCTGCACATCAAGACTTAGAAGATTTTGTAGACTTAGGTAGTGTGTGGAAATACCGTCATTTAATTTTAGGTGCAGTAGGTATTTTTGTTTATGTGGGTGCTGAAGTTGCTATTGGTAGTTTTTTAGTTGGTTTTTTAACTTTAGATAATATTGCTGGTTTAGCTGAAAAGGAAGCCGCTCACTATATTAGTTATTATTTTGCCGGTGCGATGGTTGGCCGTTTTATTGGCGCTGCTGTGATGCAAAAATTTGATGCGGGCAAAGTGCTTGCGTGTCATGGCTTACTTGCTGTGGTGTTAATTGTGATCGCAATGACAGGTGAAGGCAGCCTGGCTATGTGGGCGATTCTTTTAGTTGGGCTTTGTAACTCAATTATGTTCCCAACTATTTTTAGCCTTGCGCTTCATGGCCTAGGTAAATACACCTCAAAAGGTTCTGGTATTTTGTGCTTAGCGATTGTTGGTGGCGCAATTATTCCATTATTGCAAGGTGTTATGGCTGATGCTATTGGCGTGCAACTGGCGCTCTTTTTACCTATCGCATGCTACTTATACATTACTTACTTTGCGCTAGTAGGCTCAAAAGTATCAACTCAGACTTCAAAGGTGTAAATATGAAATTGAAAAATACATTCACCCTCGGCTCTTTAATGATTGCAAGTATGGGGCTGTTAGGTTGTGCTGAGCAAGAAGTAACAGTTAAAGAAAAAGTGAAGCAAGAAATCTGGCCACATATTGAAACCGGGATTGCTGAAGACCCTGAGCTTGAAGCTAAGATTGCGAAGATGTTAGCCGGTATGACGCTTGAGCAAAAAATTGCACAAATGATCCAACCTGAAATTCGCGATATTACCGTTGAAGATATGCGTAAATACGGGTTTGGTTCTTACCTTAATGGTGGTGGTGCATTCCCTAATAACGACAAACATGCCAAGGCTTCTGATTGGATTGATTTGGCTGAAAAAATGTATCAAGCCTCAATTGATGACTCATTAGATGGCAGCAAAATTCCAACTATGTGGGGCACCGATGCAGTACATGGTCACAACAATGTGATTGGCGCTACATTATTCCCTCATAACATTGGTTTAGGGGCAACAAATAACCCTGAGCTAATTGAGAAAATTGCAGCCGCTACAGCACAAGAAGTAATGGTGACGGGCATTGATTGGGTGTTTGCACCAACAGTCGCCGTTGTTCGTGACGATCGTTGGGGCCGTACTTACGAAGGCTACTCTGAAGACCCTGAAATCGTTAAAGCATATTCAGCAGCCATCGTAAAAGGCTTACAAGGAGCTGTTGATAAAGATTTTCTGTCTGATAAACGCGTGATCAGTACTGTTAAACACTTTTTAGGTGATGGCGGTACAGAAGGGGGCGATGACCAAGGTAATAACACCGCGTCTGAACAAGAGTTATTCGAAATTCATGCACAAGGTTATGTTGGTGGTTTAGGTGCAGGTGCACAAACCGTGATGGCGTCATTTAACAGCTGGAATGGCGAGAAAATTCACGGTAGTAAATACCTACTTACTGATGTGCTAAAAGGTAAAATGGGCTTTGATGGCTTTGTCGTCGGCGATTGGAATGGTCACGGTCAAATTCCTGGTTGTAACAATGCAGATTGTGCGCAAGCTGCAAATGCAGGCCTTGATGTGTATATGGTTCCAACAGATGCATGGAAACCATTATATGAAAACTTAATTAAGCAGGTTAAGAGCGGCGAAATTGCGCAAAGTCGTATTGATGATGCGGTTACCCGTATTCTTCGTGTAAAAATGCGTGCAGGCTTATTTGATAAGCCAAGTCCTGCTAAGCGCCCGCTTTCTGGTAAAACAGAGATCATTGGCAGTGCAGAGCATCGCGCAGTTGCAAAACAAGCGGTACGTGAATCACTGGTTCTTCTGAAAAATAAACAGCAGCTGTTACCATTATCACCAAAAGCCAATGTACTAGTTGCTGGTTTAGGTGCTGATAATATTGGTATGCAGTCAGGTGGTTGGACTATCACATGGCAGGGTACAGGCAATGAAAATAGTGACTTCCCTGGTGGTACTTCAATTTTTGATGGTATTAAAAAGACCGTTGAGCAAGCCGGTGGCCAAGTTCAGTATGATCTAAATGGCGAATTTGAAACTAAGCCAGATGTAGCGATTGTCGTGTTTGGTGAGCAGCCATATGCTGAAGGTAATGGTGATTTAGACAACCTTGAATACCAACGTGGTAATAAAACAGATCTAGCCCTACTTAAAAAGCTAAAAGAAGCGGGTATTCCCGTGGTATCGCTATTTATTAGTGGTCGCCCAATGTGGGTGAATGCAGAGCTAAATGCCAGTGATGCGTTTGTTGCAACTTGGCTGCCAGGTAGTGAAGGTGACGCCATAAGCGATGTGCTTTTTAAAAATGCAGATGGTTCAATCAATCATGACTTTAAAGGTAAGCTGTCATTCTCATGGCCAAATGATCCAATCGGCAATCAAAACCGTGGCGATAAAGATTACGCACCACTTCTGCCATACGGCTTTGGTTTAACATATGAAGATGAGAATACCCTAGCTGATAATCTTGATGAAACTTCTCAGATGACAAGTGAACTTGAAGATCTAGTAATGTTTGAGCGAGCAATTAAGTCGCCTTGGTCACTTCAGTTGCAAAGTGGCAGTGAATTGCAAGCAATGACGAGTAGTCGAGCTGCTGTAAATGCAGTAAGTGTAAAAACCTTTGATAAAGACGTACAAGAAGATGCTCGTGCCATTAGTTTTAACGGTAAAGAGCCTGCATCAGTGCGTTTAGTGGCTGCGTTTCCGTCAGATTTACGCTCGTACATTGAGAAAAATGGTCAACTTGAGATGTTAATTAAAGTGGATAAAGCGGCTGATGCTCCTTTAATGTTAGGTATGCAATGTGGTGAAAACTGTGAAGGCCAGTTTGATATTCGCGAGCGACTAGCAGACACGGCCGAATGGCAAACTATCTCTGTAAACTTAGCTTGTTTTGCAGATAAAGGTGTCAATCTAGCGCAGGTATTTTCGCCTTGGCAGTTGGCAACCGACGGAGCATGGCAGGTGTCGATTGCTCATTTAAGCGTTGGTGTGACCGATAACCAAGAATTGACGAATACTTGTAAGTAACAACTCCTCCCTTACGTCCTTTTGGTTAACAGGTAACATACTGCCTGTTAACCACTTTCTCTTTATCAAGAGCTTTACTCTACTACATAGTTTAGTACTGTTGTCTTTCTTCTTCAGTTAGAATTACTCAATGATATACGTGTTTGCCTAAGTTTTACTTAAAAGGATCTGGTTATGCATTCAGTAAAATTAGCCTCTGAAGAATTTACACCGAGTAAGATAGTCTGCGTTGGACGCAATTACGCCGAGCATATTGCCGAGCTAAATAATGAAACTCCTACCAGCATGGTATTGTTTGTGAAACCTAATAGTGCAATTTCGCAACAGCTCCATGCCGAGCATAATGGTGAAGCTCTACATTATGAAACTGAGCTTTGCTTTCTGATAAAAAATAAGCAGTTAGCTGGAGTTGGATTAGGTCTTGATTTAACTAAGCGCTCGTTACAAAGCGCATTAAAAGAAAAGGGATTACCTTGGGAGCGTGCAAAAGCCTTTAATGGCGCAGCGCTATTTACTGAGTTTGTTAGTTGTGATGAAGCTTTGGCGTATCAATTTAATTTGCAAATAGATGGTAAGGAAGTGCAGTTTGGTGATACTCAGCTAATGCTGCATGATGCACAGCAAATTTTATCCGAAATTAGTGAGTTCATGGATTTAGAAGATGGTGACATCATCATGACCGGCACCCCTAAAGGTGTAGGTAAGGTAACCTCAGGCGCTATATTTAAGGTGACTTTGCAGGCGGCTGAGCAGACTCTTTTGAGCCATCAGTGGCAATCACGTTAAGCGGCTCTAAAATATAACGCTGATAATGTGACGAAAACTCAGGAAAGCTTTGCTCTAGCCAAATGCGTTGGCTAAGTTGATATTTTTCATCAGCCAAAATCTTATTTTTTAGTACAGTGTTTATTTTTGCTAAAACTTTTTCGGCGTAATTGTTTGGTGCACTAGATGAGCAACCTATTGCACCGAATATCATATTTTTTTCAGGAATATTTACGGCCAATTTTTGAATATTCTTTTGGTTTGTCTGATTGTAGTAATCAGCAACAAAAGGGTATTCAATGGTGTAATCAATATAGCCATGTTCAAGCTGGGAAAGCAGTGCGTAATTAGCATTACTACCAGTACTACTTAGTGCAGCACTCTCGTATAGCTTTGTATTAATTGCAATAGTGTCTATCAGGTTACCGAACTTACGAGCATCATTTTGACCATAAATGAAGTTGGCATCGGTCAGTAAAGAAATTAATGAGACTGGGTTGCCGTGTTTTTGCGTAATCTTTACTGCGGTGTCAGGGGTACTTAAAACACTAAATGGAGGATAGACCGTCGTTGGAATCGAGTAGGTTGCGCGATTGGTCTTTTCCTCACGGTGGATCATACAGGCATAACACGCCATATGGCCTTCATCGAGGTATTTACTGCCTCTTTTTTGCGGCAACATCACCTTGGTGTGTTTAATCTCTGGTAAGGCTTCAATCAACATATCGGTGATTTCGTTGCACAAGCCGCCATACGGGTTAGCTTGGCTTTTCTCTATATAGAATGGTTTACCATCATTTTCAAGCCAAGTAATTGAAAGTTGTTCTGAGGCACAAGTGATTGGGGTAAGCAATATACCAGTAACAATGCATAATACTTGTTTTACGTATTTACTCATCGATAACCCAAATACTAAAGTACTGTTAACAACTATACACTAAAGTATGGATAAATTTGTAGATAAAACTTTAAAATGATAAATAAGTGCTAGTGAGTCTACTGGAGGTAGACTCACTAATGTTTTAGAAGATAGCTTAGAATGGCATCGGATAGCGGTTAAATACGTCAGCGATTTTATCGTTAGCTTCATCGCTTAATTGCACCGAGAAAGCATCGATATTTTCTTTTAACTGCGCCATCGATGTTGCACCAATAATCGTTGAACTCACACCATCTACTTGATCACACCAAGCAAGCGCGAGCTGTGAAGGCGTTAAATTAAAGGCGTTAGCAATTTCAACATATTCAGCAATTGCAGCTTGCGATTGTGCTGTGTCTCTAAATAGGCCATTACGTTGTACTAGCGTCCAGCGGCTACCTTCTGGGCGCGCACCATTTAAGTACTTACCACTTAACATGCCACCACCCAGCGGTGACCATGGTAGGTAAGCAATATCTTCATGAATACATTGCTCAATCAAATACGGCCAATCTTTGGCATGCAACAAACTAAACTCGTTTTGAATTGATACCATACGCGGAAGGTTATGTTGTTCACTTAAACGCAGGTACTGGCTAATGCCCCACGGAGTATCATCAGATAAACCACAGTGTTTAATTTTACCTGCTTTAACACAATCATTCAGACCTTCGAGGATATCTAACATGCCAGCGATATTTTGCTCGGTGTCAGCCTCCGAGAAGCGCACTTTACCTGGCCACTGTTTACCAAAGTGTGGCGAAGTACGATTAGGCCAATGTAACTGGTATAAATCGATAACATCAGTTTGTAAGCGTTTGAGTGAAGCATCAACAGCTTCAACTACTGCCTGGCGAGTAATGTCGCCCGCATCGCGTACCCAAGGCAAACCGTTACCTGCAATTTTAGTGGCAATAACAAGGTTATCGCGTTTGTCTTTGTTACGAGCTAACCAGCTACCGATGATCTGTTCTGTTTTACCATAGGTGTCAGGAGAAGGTGGCACTGCATACATTTCTGCAGTATCGATAAAGTTAACGCCTTTATCTAATGCATAGGCGATTTGTTCATCGGCATCGGCTTGGTTGTTTTGCATACCCCATGTCATGCTACCTAAGCAAACACGAGATACATCAATACCACTTCGACCAAGTGGGCTATAAAGCATAATAGATCCTTGTTAATCGCTAGAATGGGCTTTAAGTGCAGCTAATAACTCATCATTTAACTGCGCTTTTTTACCCGTTTTAAAATTAAACATTACCACTTGTGATGAACCAATGGTTGTTACAGCATCTTGGCTTTCACTAAATACAGTGTAATGCATCATAAAACGATCTTGTTCAATGTCACTAATCTTAACACCAACATGCACCGTATCAGGAAATGTTACCGGGCGTTTATAGCGAGCATTGTTTTCGCTGATCACCGGGCCAACACCTGTTACTTGTAAATCTTTAAGAAAACCTAATTGAGTAAAAAAATCGATACGGGCTGTTTCGAAGTAGCGAAAATACACTACATTGTTGACGTGTTGCAGGGCATCCATTTCACCCCATGCAACATTGATTTTTGTTCTGATAGGGTGTTGTTCTATAAACGATTGCATAGTAAATCTTCATTGATTGTGAGATAACTTAGGTTAGCAATATGCAGCTTTTAGCTCAAGGTAATTAGAAAGCTCAGTATATTGTGCTAGATTTATAAGTTCACGCTTACGTAAAGTGTGCACTGGTTTAACACACATTGAAGGATCTTAATTATGCAGCAACTCACTTTGAAAGCGGCTAAGTGGATCGCTCTTTTCATCCTCCTTGCGCTCGCTCTGCTGTGTTACAGCATGGGCACAATGTCAGGATTCATCGTCTTAATTGGTGTAGGGCTGCTACTTGAGGCGGCATTCTGGCTGTTTGGAGCACGGCTTGTTAGCCGGAAAAAATCATCACAGCAAACAAACGAGCAAACAAGTTAAATTACCTAGCTTGCACATTCGGGTCGTTTAAATAATAATAACTGTATAAATAAACAGTTGTTGTATGTTAGATGAAAAAATTCATTCATATTGATATGGATTGCTTTTATGCGGCCGTTGAAATGCGTGATAACCCAGCCCTTGCCAATGTGCCACTGGCTATAGGCGGAAATAGTCGTCGCGGGGTTCTTTCTACAGCCAATTATATTGCCCGTAAATATGGTGTGCGTTCGGCGATGTCGAACTACCACGCCAAACAATTGTGCCCCGATCTGGTTATCGTGCCGGGACGAATGCAGGTCTATAAAGAAATTTCTACACAAATTCGCGCTATTTTTGCAAAGTACACTGACCTTATTGAGCCGTTATCGTTAGATGAAGCCTACCTAGATGTAACCGACAGTACCGCATGCAAAGGCAGCGCAACACTGATGGCGCAGCAAATTCGCCAAGAAATCTATAACACCACCGGGCTGACAGCCTCCGCAGGTGTTGCTCCGATTAAATTTATTGCCAAAATTGCCAGTGATGAAAACAAGCCAAATGGACAGTTTGTTGTATTGCCAGAGGAGGTTGATGACTTTTTGGCGAGTTTACCGCTTGGTAAAATTCCTGGTGTAGGTAAGGTGACATTAGAAAAGTTGCAACTGAAAGGGCTTTACACTGGGGCTGATGTGCGCGCGAAAGGGGTTAATTGGATGCAGCAACACATTGGTAATTTTGGCGTGTCTTTATACCAAAAATGTGCAGGTGAATACGTTGGCAAAGTGTCAACTGAGCGAGTACGTAAGTCACTTAGTGTTGAGCATACCTATGAATACAACAAAAATAATTTAGACGAATGTTTAAGCCAGTTACCCCGTTTAATGGAGGAATTAACTCGCCGTCTTGATAAACAGCAATTAAGTAACCGCATCAATAAATTATCGGTAAAAGTAAAGTTTGCCAACTTTGTTGTTACCAGTGCCGATCAAAGCCATCACCAATTAGACGAACGCATTTTTTCTGAGTTAATGAGTAAAGCCTATGAGCGAGGTAACAACCAGCCAGTACGCCTGTTAGGGATAGGTGTCGGAATAAAGAGTCAAGCTCACGAGCATTTTCAGCTGAGTATATTAGACTAAAGGTTAACACCTTGGTGCTTGAAAGTTTGTTAGTGTCTAGTTGGGGTGCTAGGCCTATCTAGTTCAACACCTTAGACAACATTATAACTTAATAAGAGAGATGACTATGCAATCGGTCGTAATCGTGCTGCTCGGAATAGTCGGTATGTTGTTCGGATGGTTCTTTTATTCGAAATTCATCGCCGAAAAAATATTTAAAATGGATGATAATTTTGTCACACCTGCTCATGAACTTGAGGATGGTGTGGATTATGTGCCAACCAACAAAGTTGTGTTATGGGGTCACCATTTCACTTCTGTTGCAGGTGCAGCGCCAATTGTTGGCCCTGCGATTGCCGTATATTGGGGCTGGGTGCCTGCGGTACTTTGGGTGGTATTTGGTACTATCTTTTTTGCTGGTGTTCACGACATGGGGGCTCTATGGGCCAGTGCGCGTAACAAAGGCAAATCAATGGGCGCTTTATCTGAAAGCGTAATTGGTAAACGCACCCGTGCGTTATTTATGATTGTGGTGTTTTTAGTACTGCTGATGGTGAATGCGGTATTTGGTGTGGTAATTGCCAAATCATTTGTATCTCAACCTAACGCTGTTTTTCCTGCTTGGTCAGCGATTGTCGTGGCGTTAGTCATTGGTCAGTTGCTACGCCGTAAAGTGTCGTTAATTCCACTTTGTTTAATTGGTGTGGGGATCCTTTATTACACTATTTATCTTGGTAGTAGCATGCCAATTGCATTACCTGATGAAATGTTTGGCTTAAGTGCTAATGCGAACTGGATCATCATCTTATTTATTTATGCGGCAATTGCTTCATTACTCCCTGTATGGATGCTGTTACAGCCACGTGACTTCATCAACGGTATGCAGCTATTAGTGGGATTAGTACTGCTTTATGGTGCGGTATTTATTTCAATGCCTGATATCACAGCGCCTGCTTTCAATACTCAAACGGCGGTAGATACACCAAGTATTATTCCATTGCTATTTGTGACCATAGCCTGTGGTGCGGTATCTGGCTTCCACGGTATTGTCTCTTCAGGTACTAGCTCTAAGCAGCTTAACAAAGAAACTGATGGCCGCTTTGTTGGTTACTTAGGTGCGGTAGGCGAAGGTATGCTTGCGCTTATTACATTGGTTGCAGTAAGTGGTGTTGCACTTGCGGTATCACCAGAAGAATGGCACGAAATTTATAGCCACTTAGGTGCCGGTAGTGTGAGCGCCTTCATTAATGGTGGCGCTAATCTAATTGAAAACGGCTGGGGTATTTCGCAAGAAGTTGCCTCGACATTACTTGCCGTAATGGTGGTATTGTTTGCGGGCACTACGATGGACTCTGGCGTGCGCCTGCAGCGTTATATCATCCAAGAGTGGGGCGATATTTATAATATCAGCATTATTCGTAACGGTATTGTTGCTACACTCATTGCAGTACTTAGCTGTTTATTGCTTGCCTTTGGTGCTGGTGGCGCTGACGGTAGCGGCGGTATGATCATTTGGCCATTATTCGGTTCGACTAACCAAATCCTTGCAAGCTTAACCTTACTGGTTATATCGGTAATGCTTATTAAAGCGAATCGCCCGGCAAAATACACCTTGATCCCAATGAGCTTCGTATTAGTTATGGCGTTCTTTGCTGGGGTTATTAAACTGGGCGAGTACTACCAACAAGGTAACTGGTTACTGGTGACACTTGATTTGTTAGTGCTGGTAGTGAGCGTACTGGTTATGCTTGAAGCTTGGTCTGTGATTGTTAAGCATCGTAAAGACTCAGCACACATTACAGAGCAGTAAACTTAGCTTGCCAGCCATATCGTAAGCTGTCTTACTTGGCTGGCAATAGCGCTCTAAATCAATGATAATAAGGTCCTATGTTTCTAACAGCAGGACCTTTTTTATGGCATACCCTCATGCAGTTGCAGCCCCTCAATTAGCGGATGCAAATCACGATGCATTGATTATTATCGGTGATGATTTTTCTTCTTTAGCAGACGCAAGCTTAAGCCAAGCTATTAGCGCTCAACAAGCCGTAGACGCACGTATTGGTAAACAAGTGACATTACTTGTCATTGACTCTAAACGCGTGATTTTAGCGCCTACAGGCCCTCTAAATCGTGATTATGATGATGTACGTCGTTACTTTGATGCAGCGAAGCAAGGTGTACTAGAAGCCAAAGCATCGGGGAGCACTCAGCCTGCTATTTTACTTGCTAATATAAATCAAGACAGCCGTTACAAGCATGCCCTTGAAGTGGCGTATTTAGGTGCTTGCCAAGCACTGTGGCAACCACTTGAAGCACGTGAGTTCCACGGTCAGGCGATTGAACCAATTAGCCAAATTAGCCTAGTGGGCGCAGATGCAGCGATGGTTAAAGCAGTGAATGCCATTGCTGCGGGTCAATACGCTGCACGTGACTTATGTGGTACCGAGCCTGAGCGTATGGCACCACCTCGTTTTGCAGATTATTGCGTTGAGTTATTTGCAGGTAGCAAAGTGTCTGTAGAAGTGATTTCAGATATCAACACTATCGATAAAGATTACCCAATGATGAGCACAGTAGCGCGCGCATCTTATGCTGTTGAGCGTCATCATCCGCGTGTTGTAAAACTAGAGTATGTTCCTGAAGGCGACGTTGAGCGCACCTTAATGTTTGTTGGTAAAGGTTTAGTTTACGATACCGGTGGTGCTGACCTTAAAGTGGGTGGCTTTATGGCTGGTATGAGCCGTGATAAAGGCGGTGCAGCTTCGGTTGCTGGCTTTATGAAATCAGTGGCTGACTTTGCACCAAAAGGCGTAAAAGTGATTGCTTATTTAGCCGTAGTTCGTAACTCAATTGGTTCTGATTGTTTTGTTCCTGACGAAATCATTACCAGCCGTGAAGGCGTTCGTGTTCGTATCGGTAACACAGATGCAGAAGGCCGTTTAGCAATGGGTGACTTACTAAGCGAAATGAAAGATCGTGCTTTAAACGAAGTAAATCCAGAGCTATTCACTGTTGCAACACTAACAGGCCACGCAGCACGTGCTATGGGTCCTTACAGCGCATATGTTGAAAATGGTCCAGCTCGCGCAGCGAAAATTTCGCGCCAAATTGCTGACTTAGGCGATTTATGGGCAGATGGCGCCGAAGTATCTCGTAGCCGCCGTGAAGATTATGACTTCATTCGTCCTCGCACGTTAGCTGATGATGTATTATCAAGTAATAATGCAGCTTCTGCAGTGACTGCTCGTGGTCACCAGTTCCCAATGGCATTCTTAGCAATTGTTGGTGGTTTAGATAAACATGGCACTGAATCAGCGCAACCATTACCGTATGTTCATATGGACATCGCAGGTAGCGGCGTAGAAGGCGGTGATTGGCAACATGGTAAGCCTACCGCAGCAACAGTAAGCAGCTTATTCGCTCGTTATTGTTTATAAGCTAAAAGCTATAAGTTTTTAGTTTTAAAAGCCCCGCACAGCTGTACGGGGCTTTTTTGTGGCGTTAGTCGAGCTTGAAGCGGTTTACGACATCACTTAACGCTTGTGAGCTTTGCTTTAAGTTTTCACTGGCGTTCGAGAGTCCTTCGGTATTCGACAGTGATTGTTCGGTTGATTGTGAAAGCTCATTAATCCGTAAATTAACCTCATCTGCGGCGCTGGTTTGTTGCTCGGTAGCGCGGGCGATTTGGCTGTTCATATCTTTAATAATAGAGACAAGTCGCTCAATCTCACTCAATGAGCTATTTGCTTCACCTGCTTGTGAAACCGTTTCAGTTGATAACTGTTGGCTTGCCGATACAGCATCAACAGCAGCTTGTGCGCCGGTTTGTAATTTACTGATCATGGCTTGAATTTCGTCAGTGCTTTTACCTGTACGACTTGCTAATGTACGTACTTCGTCAGCTACTACGGCAAAGCCTCGACCTTGCTCGCCAGCACGAGCTGCTTCAATGGCAGCATTGAGTGCCAGTAAGTTGGTCTGCTCAGCAATGCTGCGGATAACATCAAGTACTGAGCCAATGTTGTTACTCTCTGCAGCAAGATCCGCCGTTACCTTACTCACTTGTTCAATATTATGCGACAGTGTCTCAATGGCGGTAATGGTCTTGTTAAGAACCTGCTTGCCCGCTTCGGCATTTTGCGCAGCTTCATTAGCGGCATGCTCAGCTTGATCGGCATTTTGACTAACATCGTGAATTTGATGAGTCATTTGTTCCATTGCGGTTGCTACCTGAGTCGAGCTGTCGTTTTGTAGCTCAATAAAAGAGTGATTTGTTTTACTGGCATCATCAACACTATGGGCAAACTGATTTACTTGCTCGGCATTGTGGGCAACATGTTTCAGTGACTCACGCATTTTTGCGGTGTACAAATTAAAGTAGCGCGATAAACGAGACACTTCATCATTGCCATTTTCATCAAGCTTTTGGGTTAAGTCGCCTTCACCTTGCGAGATGTCTTTCATCATGTCGGCGGCAAGTTGTGTCGGGCGCAAGATGCTATTGGCAATGAGGTAGCTTAGTGCAACTAGTAGGGCAATGATCACTACCGCGATAATAATCACATTGTTACGTAGCGAAGAGAATGCCTCTTCAATAGTATCAATATAGACACCAGAGCCTACAATCCATTGCCATTTATCAAAGCCTTTTACGTAGGCAATTTTATCAACCGGCTCGTCTTTACCTGGCTTTGGCCACTTATAAGGAATAAAACCTTCACCTTGTTTTTTGACGATATTAACCATATCGACAAATAACAACACGCCATCTGGATCTTTACTGCCCGCTAGCGATTTACCATTTAATTCGGGCTTAAACGGGTGCATGACCATAACGGGTTGATAATCGTTGATCCAAAAGTAATTGTTGTTGTCGTAACGAAGTGCTGAAATTGTTTCGAGGGCTGCTTGTTTTGCTTGTTGCTCACTCAGCTTACCTTGCTCAAACAACGCATAGTTATGCTCAATGATAGAGTAAGCAGATTCAACAAGGTTTTGGGTTTTAATGTATTGCTCATGTTTTAGCGAGCTGTATTGCTGCGTTAAACTCGAGACGCTTAAAAATATCAGCCCTATAACGACCACACTCACTAACATGGCGAGGCGCTGAAAAATTGTAAAACGGCGTAAATTCATGTGTGTTCCTTCGTCATGCTTATAGGAGCAATGTATTAAACGTAGCCAAAATAGGTCGAAAATCTAGTTAAATAGTAGAATACATTGAGACAAAAAAAAGGCTGATTTAACAATCAGCCTTTAGTCTAAGTTACCGAAATAAAACGTTATTACTCAACGTTGAAGTGTCGGTTGAAGAAACTGGTGATAGTTTGGTGTAAGTGCGTTTGTACGCTCTTGCCACGTAAACTGTGTTTTGAGCCCGGATAAGTCATCATTTCGAACTGCTTTTCTTGATCTTGCAGTTGTTTAAATAACTTAGTGGCGTGAGTGAATAACACGTTATCATCTGCCATCCCGTGGTAAATCATCAGTGGGCCTTTTAAGCCTTCAGCATATGGGAAAACTGCACTTGCTTCGTAGCCTTTTGCGTTAGTTGCAGGGTGACCTACATAACGCTCAGTGTAGTGAGTGTCGTAAAGTGCCCAATCAGTTACTGGCGCACCAGAAACACCGGCTTTGAAGTAGTCGCCCGCTTTAAACATCGTCATAAGCGCCATGTAACCACCGTAGCTGTGGCCATAAATACCAATACGCTCTGGGTCAACGTAATCAAGGGTGCGTAAGAACTCGACACCTTTAATTTGGTCTGCCACTTCAGCCACACCTAAGTGCTTATAAATCACGTCTTCAAACTTTTTACCACGGTTGTATGAACCACGGTTATCAAGTTGAAAAATAACATAGCCTTGTTGTGCCATGTACTGGAAGTATAAGTTTTTACTACGCCAGCTGTTCGTTACACGCTGAGCATGAGGGCCGCCATAAACGTTAACAATAACTGGGTGCTTTTTACCATCTTGGTAATTAGTTGGCTTGAATAAACGGTAATGCATGATTTGTCCGTCTTCAGCCTTTAACGTGCCGTATTCAGGCGTGATCAAATCAGCTAGGTAAGGCGTTAATGGGTGTGACTTATCTAACTTGTTTTCTTCAAGCCAAGTGATAAATTCGCCATTAATTTTACGTAATGCTGCAGAGCCAGGCTTATTCACTGATGAGCTGTTATCGATAAAGGTTTTGTTATCTTTAGCAATCACCACATTATGGTAAGCACCTAGCTCAGTTACGCGCTTAATTTCACCTTTTTTGAATAGCGGTACACTGTATAGATGGCTCTCAAGAGCTGTGTCTTTACGACCCGCAAAATAAACAATGCCTTTTTTCTCGTCGATACCTTTTAAACTATCAACAACCCATTCGCCTTGGGTGATTTGACGGATCATTTCACCATTTGTGCGATACAAATACAGGTGTTTAAAACCGTCGCGCTCAGATGCCCAAACGAAATGTTTTTTATCGTTTAAGAACTGCAAATCAAAGTGCAGGTTAATCCAAGTATCACTGGTTTCTGTTAGGGCAACGGTTTGTTTTTTAGTGTCGCTATTATAAAAACGTAACTCTAAGTTATGTTGCGAGCGGTCTTGCCACTGATAAGAAAGCGTTTTGTTATCTTTTAACCATTTTGCACGAGCGATATAGATGTCTTGATCGTCGCCTAAATCAACCCAGTCAGTTTTTTGGTTGTTAATGCTCACAACACCTAACTGAATTTTAACGTTGTCGGTACCTGTAAACGGGTAGCGTTGGTTAAAAAGCTTTACTTCATCCGCGTAAATTTCATTACGGATCGCTTCTTTTACTGGGCTTTCATCAACACGGGTATAAGCGATTTTAGACTCATCACCAGACCACCAGTAGCCAGTCATGCGGCCCATTTCTTCTTGCGCAACAAATTCGGCCATGCCGTTTTTAATTACGCCCCCGCCATCTTTACTTAATTGGATTTCTTGACCCGTTTTTAAGTTAAGTGCATATAGGTTTTGCTCACGAATAAACGACACATAGTGGCCTTTGGGTGAGAAACGTGCATCGGTTTCGAATGCTTCTGTGTCAGTAAGTTTTCGACTTTTTGCAGAGGCAAGATCATAGTAGTAAAGGTCGCCATTAAGCGGGAATAAAAGCGCTTTACCATCTTTTGACCATTTATATTCTAAAATCCCTTTACCAAAAATACGCTGGCGTTCACGGCGGGCTTTTTCTTCGTCAGATAAGTTTTCTGGGCCAGAAAATAGTGCTGCAGAGTCAACTAATAAGCGATTTTTGTTATCTTTTAAATTGTATTCCCATAGGTCGTAGCGATTGTAATCATCGGTTTTACCTTGCAGGTAAGTTACACGACTGCCATCTGGAGAGAATTTAAGTTGTACAGGCGCTTTACCTGCTAAGCTTGGATCGTCAAAAATACGTTCAAGAGTGAGTGGTTCAGCGGTCACACTGAATGCTGTTGCCACCACTGGCAAAGCAAGTGAGAGAGATTTAATTTTTTTTAGCACAAGGGTACCTTCGCTCGAATAAAAACTGCCACGATGGTAATGGTAAGCTTAGGCAACTGCAACAAAATGCTATAAAGTAGGAGATGTTTACCCATTATCAAAGGATTTATTGATGAAAAATGCCGATATGCTGTTTTCTTTGGCCCCAGAACTAGCACGAGACTGTATCGAACTTGCTGATTGGCCGTTATGCAAAGTGTTATTGATGAATGACAGCCAGTATCCGTGGTTCATTTTAGTTCCTAGGCAGGCAGGGTTAAGAGAAATCATTGATCTATCAGAAGAGCTGCAAATCGTTTTTTTACAAGAGTCAGCTAAGCTTAGTAAGTTGATTCAACAGGTATTCACACCAGATAAATTGAATGTGGCTGCACTTGGCAACATGGTGCCACAATTACACATTCACCATATCGCGCGCTTTAAATCTGACCCAGCATGGCCTGCGCCTGTGTGGGGCAAGCTCCCAGCCATCCCTTATACTGATGAGCAAATTAAACAGCTAAAAGCACACTTCTAATTGATGTAAAATAGCTAGGATGAACTAGGATAAATAAATGAAAGAATATAAGAGCACCTCGTAATGAAAATGTATATTTTTGTCGTGCTCTTTGCTTTGAGTTCAGCACCTAGCGTTGCGAAAAGTTATTATTTTGTTGGCAGTCATTTTCCATCGATTTTAGAACATAATGAACAAGGCCAGGTGGTTGGCCTTGGTGGCGATATTGCTCACGAAATATGTCGTCGGTTGGGGCATACGCTAGTTATTGATATTATGCCGTTGAAACGTGCCTTGAAGATGGTTGAACAAGGTCATGCTGATGCCATTATTGGCCCATACAAATCCCATTTGCGTGAACAGTACATGCATTATAGTGCTTTACCATTTTACGAAGACCCGATAGTTTTTTACACCAAACCGGATAGTGAGGTTACGTGGGTAGGTAATTTTGCCAGTTTACGAAAAGATACTATTGGGGTTATTCGCGGTTGGAACTATGGTGATGAGTTTAAACGCAATGCATCGAGTTTGTCGCTGTCTGAGGTCGCCAGTGTCAGGGCTAGCTTTTTGCAATTAATGTATGACAGGGTTGATGTTATCCTGACTCATCCTCGTGCTGCGAAACCTGTTATAGATAGTTTAAATATTAAAGATAAAGTGGTTATGCTATCGCCAATCGTGACAGTCAATCAAGGCTATTTTGGTTTTAGTAAAAGTCGTGAACTCGATGAATTTATTAATGCTTTTAATGCTGAGTTTCAAAAAATGTTGATCAACGGGGATATTGTTCGTTTGAACAAAAAGTATGAACTCAGCTTTGTCGCTCATCATTAAAAAACGCTGCATCATGGCAGCGTTTTTTATTTGAGTTTTGCTATTAATTACTGCAAGCGAGCGCCTGCAATAAACTTATAGACCCAATACTTCTTTACCTTGTTTAAAGGTAACATCAACAGGAATGTTTGCTTTACTTAGTTTTTCTAAGTCTTTTGCAAGTTCTGCTTTAATTTCACCATGAGTGGCGATTAATTGATCCACTTTTTGATAATCACCGTCACCTTGAATGGTAAGAATTAAGCGAGACAGTTTTTCCATTGCAAGGCTCATTTTCTCCATGTTAACGCTGTATAGGCCGTCAGCATTTTTAGAGAAAGCACCTTCTTCAGCAAAGAAGTTAAAGCGGATCATGTTCGCTTTACCGTGTGCGCTTGATGCACCAAAACGTACAGAGCGGAAGATACCTGCCATAAAGGTGATGTAGTAATCTTCTAATGTACCATCAGTGATTTCGCCTTTCTTAAGTAATTGCTCAACCATGTAAAGACCTAAGATATCGGCTTTACCTTCTTCAAGTGCGCTTGCATGCTCTTGCAATGATTGGCGAACAGTACCTTTATCGGTAATCGTGTTTTTGATACCTAAACCATGCGCTACTTCATGGAACATTGTGTTGGCAAAGAACGCATCAAAGGTAATGTGTTTACGTTGTTCAGGGACAATCAACTGCTCAGAGATAGGCACTAAGATTTTATCGAATTTAGCACGCATAGCGTTTTTAAGTTGCAGACGACGGGTGCCTTTTTCTAGTTGAACTTGCTCATCATTTGGTAGGTTGATAGCAATTGTTTTACTACCTGCATTAGAGTGGCCAGCATAGTAAACTACATCATACGCGTTCAGATCTGCATCAGAGCCAGGGACCTCTTGTTTGTACTTGTCGTCAACAGGTAAGCCTTTTTGCAGTTCAGGTAGAAACGCCGCAAACTTAGCTAGTCGTTCACTCCAGGCAAGATCTTTAACAAGCACATACGACTCATAGGCTGCACGATAACCGAATAGCTGATCTTCGTAAGTTTCAATCGGACCAATAACCACATCGATTGGGTTATTTTTCATATCCATCCATGCAAAATCAGAAGCTCTAAAGTCATCAGTCACAAGCGCATCTGCGCGCATGCTTAAGTAATTTGCAAATTCTTTATCATCAGCAAGCTGGCTTGCTTCGCGCAGTAAGTTGGCCGCTTTTTCAAGCTCTTGTGCGTATTCTACAGAATAAGCAACGCTATAAAGTAAACCTTTTTCGTCACGCTTAATGACAGAGTAAAGCCCTGTTTTATCATCTAAAATTGCTTTGTTTAGCTCTTCTTTGCTCATATCACGAGGATAAAACTCAGCGCCAGCTGCTTTTTCTTCATAGCCAGATAAAAAGACTTCATCGCCATTTAAGCGATCCCAAGGACCATAGTTGATATCAGCAAATTTTTGTATTTTCTGATCATTAATTTTCGCAAGGAAAGCATCTTTATTCTCACCAAATGCTTGGCGCCAGAATAGCTCATCCATTATTTTTGATGCATCAATTAACTTACCGATCATTTGTTTTTGGTTGTCGCTTAGATGGCTTAAATCTGATGTAAGGGTAAAGTCAGTATAAATATCTAAACGATTGCGATCGATATTAATTAGTTGCGGGTTATTTTCTTTAGCACTTTGCTCCGTTGTAGGTTTCGCTTCTGATGATGTTGCTGGTTGTTCAGAACATGCGCCAAGAAAAACAGCGCCAGATAAGATAAGTGCTTGGCTAATTTTATTTAATGTCATTTTTGCCCGTTCCCGATTTTTTGGTGAGAGTGATTGTTTAGAAAACAAAACGTGCACGCATTAAAGCAAAACTGATGCGTACCTGACAAGTTTACTCTATTTAGGGGTGTATTTAGCCTAAAATTATTAGCGAATAATAAAAAATAGATTATTGCTGTGATTTTCTTAACTTTAGCGCTAAGTTAGTCAATACTAAAACTATAATTAATTTAATAATGTCAGTCAGTAGCTTACCTGTAAAGTGAGCTACCCCAAGAGGATGGCACACATATGTCAACAGAAAATGCATTACTGACCATATTGGTCGATAGAATTAATAACGATACATTAGTACTACCTACATTGCCTGAAGTTGCAGTGAAGGTGAGGCAGGCTGCAGATAATCCAAACGTAAACCTAATGGACATGGCTGATGTTATTTCACACGACCCTGCATTATCAGCGCGAATGATAAAGGTAGCTAATAGTGCATTTATGGGGCGCTCAGTAAAAGTGACCAATTTGCATCAAGCGGTAACACGAATAGGCTTACGACAAATAAAAAACATCGCCACAGCAATGGCGATGGAGCAGCTGTTTGTGTCGCACAATGAGTTGATCAAAGGCTATATGGATAAGGCGTGGCAAAAAACCCTTAAAGTCGCGTGTCACTCAATTACTTTAATGGACTTCTTCTTACGCAGAAATAAGCAAACCTCGCTTAATCGCGACACAATTACTTTGGCGGCACTAGTTTATAACATTGGTGTATTGCCAATTTTAACTGAAGCTGAAAAGCATCCTGAAGTATTCGCAAACCCAAGTTTCCTTGCTCATGCTATCCAAAAGTTGGGCGGTAAAGTAGGTGGTGCAATTATGCGTGCTTGGGGCTTTACTGATGAGTTTGTCGAAGTTGCTGAAAGTTGGGCAAATCCAAACTATCGTCCAGAGCATATATGTTATGTCGACTTCATTCGTATTGGCGCGATATTAGAAGGGATCTTACAGGTTTCTGATAAGTCAGCAGCATTACAAACCTACATGGACAAAGGCGTGATTGAATCTCTTGATATGTTCAACGAAGATGAGTATCACGACATGCTTAATGAAGTAAAAGCAATTTTTACTGAATAACTACAACAAAAAAGCGCGACCAAGTCGCGCTTTTAATATTAACCATTATCTGAGTTAATTTTATAAATCTTCTGCGTCACCTAAGCCTTGGGTCAGATCTTCTAGCAACTGCTTAATTTCTTCTGATGCTAAGATAAAGTCTGCATCAAGTTTTACCGCCATATCTTCTTTTGGAATGTCGGCGTTTTCTTCTTTTAATGTTTCTGAATAGCTTAAGCGCTTAATAGAGCCATCGTTTTGCAGCATGAACTTAACGCGCTCTTGCCAATCAAGAGCAAGCTTAGTTACGCGCTTACCATTTTCTAGGTGAGATTTAACTTCATCACAAGATAGGTCATGGCCTTTTAATTTTACCTGAGCGCCACTGTCATCGGCTTCTTCAAGCTCTGCATCGTTACCGATAGAAAAGCCCTCAGGGGTACTGAAATTAGTTAACCAGTCAGTTAAAAATACATCTAAATCGTAGTTGGCAAATGCGGGTACCACAGGCAGTGTGCCAAGTGATTTACGTAATAAGGCTAAAAGCTCTTCTGCTTTATTAAAGCTTGCGCTGTTAACCACAACCCAGCCATTCTTTTGGTCAATAAATGCAAACTGTAGGCTCGACTTTTTGAACGCTTGAGGCAGTAAAGTATGCAGAATATTTTCTTTTAGTTCGTCTTTTTCTTTTTTCTTTACTGGGCGGTTTTCTTCGGCTTCGATTTGCTCAACTTTTTCTGCCACCATTTCATTGATAACAGCGGCTGGCAGAACTTTTTCTTCACGCTTAGCGCATACTAAAATGCTGTCTTGAGAGAAATGAGACAGAGTTTGACCATGCTTACCGAACGCTTTTGTCCAACCGAAAGTTGAAAGCTCTTGACCTGTACATGAGCGGAATAGGTCTTGCTCTAGGGCTTTGTCGAAGTCTTCTTGAGAGTATGAAACGTCTTGTTTAAAACGGTAACATATAAGGTTACTAAACCACATAATTAGGCTAATCCTTTCAATAAATTTGCCCAATCATAACAATAAAAAACTGATGCCGAAATGAATCATTTCGGCATTAGCTCTAATTGCTTATGAGTTAAACATTGAAAGTGGTTTTGGCATGTTTTTCGGAAAACTAATATGGTAATGCAAGCCTTTGCCTACTTCGCTTGATACTTCAATATCGCCACTGAGCGTCTGCTTAACGAGGTTAAAGGTAATATGCGTGCCCAAGCCACTACCGCCTTGGTCACGTTTAGTGGTAAAGAACGGGTCAAACAGTTTTTCGAGCTGATCTTTCGAAACGCCATTACCGTTGTCTTTAAAGTCGATAACTACTTCGTCGTCTTCATCTTTGATGATTATGTCAATCACGCCACTTTCGATGCCTTCAAAACCATGGATCAGAGAGTTCATAATCAAATTCGTAAAGATCTGACTAATCGCACCGGCTGGTAAATTTAAGGTCAAATCGCTAGGGCAATCTAAATTGATATGATGAGATGTTTTCTTAAGTTTAGGGTGAAGAGAGCGAATGACTTCACCTAAGTACTCTTTAAAGTTGATAGTGCGCACAGCTTCACTAGCTTGGTCTACTGCGATTTGTTTAAAACTCGCAACCAGTTCCGAGGCTCTATCTAAGTTACTCGTCAATAGGCTGGTGCTTTGTTTAGCATCATTAATAAATTCTTCTAACGCTTTTGGCGAGAGTGTTTTGTCTTTATATGCAGCTTCTATTTGATCAAGGCGCTCTTGTAAAAATGAAGTCGCAGTCACGCCAATGCCAATTGGCGTGTTTACATCATGGGTGATACCAGCAACTAGACCACCCAGTGCAGCCATTTTCTCAGAGCCGACTAAACGCTCTTGTGCCATGTTGAGTTCATCAAGGTAACGCTGCAGCTCGTTTTGTTTAGCAATCAGCTCTTGTTCGGTCTGTTTACGTAAATCGATTTCTTCGGTCAGCGTAAGCTTTTGCTTTTCAAGCTCGTATTTTTGTTCTTGTAAGTCCATCATCGCTTGACTCAAATTAGACGTTTTACGAGCTACTTCTTGTTCTAACTGCAAATTGTGTTGATCGAGTTTTTCATTACTGATTAACAACTCTTTTTGTGTGTGCTCGAGCTCTTCACGATAAAGTACAACTTTGTCGATAAGGCGATTGAATGACTCTTCCATTACTTTGAGCTCATTACGCTCGGTGGTTTTCACTTCAATATGACGACCTTCTAAGTCATTGAGCTCTAAATCTTCGATTTGTTCTGTAAATTGTGAAAGAGGCTCTGTGAGTCTTTTTCTAAAGGCAAGTAAGAATAAAAAGATCAAAAAGGTGGTTTTGATCATTGCATTACCAATCAAGAAGTAGATAGAAATCATGATTCGACTAAAAACGACTTCTCGACTTGAGAACAATGTGACATCACCAACTTGAGTCGTTTTACCTGAAAACTCAAAAATCAGTGGAAATGTATAACCGAACAAACCTGAAGGCGTGTCCTCAATAATGGCTTCTTCTTGCACTAACTGTTGGCTGTAAAGTTCATGTATATCTAAAGAACGGCCAAGTTGCGAAAGAACTTCACCACTATCGTCACGAACAATAATGCCTTCAATCATGGGGATTGCTAATAAACCTTCAGCGGTCGTAATAGTCTGTTTATCATTAAGTTCCCAAATAGCTCGGGTTAAACTGCGACTAAAGGTTTTTTGCAGTGTTGTTAGTTCATCGCGAATGTAATCTTTGGTGTTAACGTATTCAGCAATAACCTGTCCACATGTCACTACAAAAGTAAGTAGAAAGTAGACCGATAGTACATTTGTTAATAACTCTTTTGACAGGCTTTTTTGTAGCATGGAATATCCATAGCTCCTTGGTGACATGATTAATACATTCAGCTAGTTCTAAAGTTAGCTAATAAATGCTTAAAAATAAATAAATATATCCTTTTTTACTGGAAGTTTATTAATTGTTACTAATTTCTTAATAAACTTAGCCTTACTGCACTAATAAAAGTGTGTTATAAATTTGTACCGTATTTAATTTTAGACTTTTTTTACGTTGTAATTGTGACAACGAAGATTTTATTTCATGGATAATCTTAATTTTACCGTGCTGGTCTGTGATGACTCTACAATAGCCAGAAAACAGGTTGTGCGCTGTTTAGATGATTGTCTCAGTGCTGATATTCAACAAGCCTCAAATGGTCGAGAAGCGCTTGCCTTGTTAAGAGAGCAAAGTTTTGACTTGCTGTGCCTAGATTTAACAATGCCAGAAATCGATGGGATCGAAGTGCTCGAATCAATCAAGGCAGAAAAAATAGAATGCTTTGTTATCGTTATTTCGGCTGATATTCAAGCAGAAATGAAGCAAAGAGTAGTAAAGTTGGGTGCAATTGACTTCATTGATAAACCGATAGATATTGTGCGCTTAAAAGCTACTTTGCATAAATTTGGTATTCGTTAACTTTTAAAATTATTTAAATGCATAATTTATCTTTTTTTAAGGGTTGACATCTTGGCTGTTTTTAAGGCAGTCTACAGACTATGAAAACATTTAATCACGCAACGACCATTATTATTACAACCATCATCCTTACGGGATAGTGGCATAGGTCGGTGCAACAAAATTATAGGCCTGTGTTCACTAGAACACAGGCCTTTTTCGTTTATGGAATGAGGAAACATAAATAATGCGAGTATTAAAATTTGGTGGGTCGTCCTTGGCCGACTACGCATGTTTGCAACAGGTAGCTCAGTTAGTCAAAGAAGAACTGAAAGATGAAATGTTATTAGTGCTATCTGCACCGGGTGGCATGACAGACTCTTTGGTTGCATTGGCAAGTACAGCTGAACAAGGTCAAGACTTTAGTGAGCAGTGGCAGAATTTAATCAATCGCTGTGAGCAGCTAAAATCGGCGGTAGAAGCAGACTATGGTCAAGTAGCAAACTGGCCAGACTTAAGTGAGTTAAAAAATAAGCTTGATGGAGTGGCGCTATTAAAATGTTGTCCAGATCAAGTACGCGCTTATGTAATTAGCTTTGGTGAGCGTATTAGTGTTGCTCTAATGGAATGTATGCTCAAACAAAGCAATGCACGTTATTTAGAAGCAACAGAATGTATTGCTTCAGTGGGTGGCTACATTGATGCAGAGGCTGACCTTAATGTAAGCAAATTACGTTTTCAAGAAGCGTTAAAAGCTGCCCCAAGCACTATTTATATTATGCCGGGCTTTACTGCTGCGAATGAGCAAGGTGAATTGACTACTCTTGGTCGTAATGGCTCTGATTATTCTGCTGCAATAGCTGCGGCGTGTTTAGACGCTGATGTATGCCAAATCTGGACTGACGTTGATGGTGTTTACAACGCAGATCCGCGTTATATTAAAAAAGCTTCTAAAGTTGATTCGCTATCTTATAAAGAAGCGATGGAGCTTTCTTATTTTGGTGCGAAAGTATTGCACCCGAAAACGATTTTACCTTGTGCCAAAGCGGGTGTGCCGTGCGAGATTAAAAATACTCATAACCCACGTGCCGAAGGTTCTGTGATCAGTAACGACAGTGTATCTAACGAGCCAGTTAAAGCGTTATCAAGTTTACAAAACCTCGCTATGTTGACGGTGTCAGGGCCTGGTATGAAGGGTAAAGTGGGGATGGCATCAAAAGTATTTAATGCCTTGGCTCATGACAATGTCTCAATCGTATTAATTACTCAATCTTCGTGTGAATTTAGTATCAGCTTTTGTGTGCATGAGAGTGATTTATCGTTAGCTCTTGAAGCACTGCAAACAGCCTTTGAATTAGAATCGCAAGCTGGTTTAATCGAGCCAGTACAAGTACAACGTAACCTTGCAATTGTCACTTTAGTGGGTGATAACATGCGTGCTCACAAAGGTTTAGCGGCCAAGTTCTTTGCTTCATTAGCTCAAGCACAAGTGAATATTGTAGCTATTGCACAAGATTCAACTGAAAGTGCTATTTCAGCAGTGATTGACGGTGAGCTATGCAACGACGCAGTAAAAGTGTGTCACGAGAACTTCTTTACTCACATCCCATCAATCGACGTGTTTTTACTTGGTTGTGGTTTAGTTGGGCAAGAGCTTATCCAGCAATTAGAGCGTCAACAAGCGTGGCTCGAAAAGCGTAATATCAAGCTTAATTTATACGGTGTTGCGAATTCAAAACAGTTATACCTAGACAGTGAAGGTATCGCTTTTGATGGTTGGCAGGATAAACTCGCAGCCTCTGAACAAGGCTTCGACCTTAATTTAGTTGAGCAATTTGTAAAACAAAACCACCTTATTAATCCTGTAATTGTTGATTGTAGCTCAGCCGATAAACTTGCTGCGCAATATGTTGATTTCTTAAATGCAGGTTTCCATGTGGTTGCGGCAAACAAAAAAGCCAATACTAGCTCGTATGCGTACTACCAAGATTTAGTTGCAGCGACACAAAAGAATAACCGTAAGTTTTTATACGAAACAAACGTAGGTGCAGGCTTACCGGTACTTGATAATCTCAAATCATTATTTGGTGCAGGTGACGAACTAATTAAGTTCAGCGGTATTCTATCGGGCTCATTATCGTATATGTTTGGTGCGCTTCAGGATGGTTTATCACTTAGCGAAGCAACATTAAAAGCGAAAGAAAGTGGTTTTACTGAGCCAGACCCGCGTGATGACTTATCGGGCACAGATGTAGCCCGCAAGCTGTTGATTATCGCTCGTGAATCAGGTCTTGAGTTAGAACTGAGCGATATCGAAGTAGAGTCTGTATTACCAAAAGGGTTTGCAGAAGGCGACTCTGTTGATGAGTTTATGGCGAAGCTACCTAGTCTAGATGCTGAATTTAACGACCGCATTCAAAGTGCAGCCAGTGAAGGTAAAGTTCTACGTTATGTAGGCACAATTGAAAATGGTCATTGTAAAGTCGGTATTGAGGCTGTCGATAGCAGTCACGCACTTTATGATATTCGCGATGGTGAAAATGCATTAGCAATTTTAAGTCAATACTATCAACCACGTCCGTTCGTGATTCGTGGCTATGGTGCTGGTGCTGAAGTAACAGCAGCAGGTGTATTTGCTGACATCCTCAAAACATTAACACGATAGGAGCAGGTTATGATCCGTGTATATGCACCTGCTTCTATCGGCAATTTTGCAGTTGGGTTTGACGCATTAGGCGCTGCTTTAGCGCCCATCGATGGCACTTTATTGGGTGATGTAGTTGAAGTAAGTCCTGCTGAGCAAGACACTTTTGTATGCTCTGGCGACTATGCCCATAAACTGCCTGCCAATGCAGAAGAAAACCTAGCATATCAATGTTTAATTCACTTTAAAGAACACGTTGCGCCTGCTATGCCAGCGGTAAAACTTGAACTTAAAAAGAATCTACCTATTGGCTCTGGGTTAGGTTCAAGTGCTTGCTCTGTGGTGGCAGCCTTTGCAGCCCTTGATAAATTTGCACAAACCAATTTATCACAAGAGCAACTCATCGAATTGATGGCTGATTTTGAAGCTATGGTTAGTGGCGGCCGTCATTACGATAACATCACACCATGCTACTTAGGTGGCTTGCAATTAACTGGCGAACTCATTCCCAATAAATCAATTTCGTTACCTGTTGATAATCAATGGTATTACGTGGCGGCTTTTCCTGGCTTTTCGCTAAATACCGCAAAAGCACGCTCAGTACTGCCAAAACAATTATCAATGCATGACAGTGTTGAATTTGCACAACGTCTTTCGGCTTTTAGCAGTTTACTGCTAACGGGACGCTTTGATGCTGCGCTATCAATCATGACTGATGAAATAGCTGAGCCGCATCGAGCACCCCTTATCCAAGGTTTTGCCGAAGCGAAACAAGCATTACCAGAGCTTGGTGCCGAAATCGTCAGTATTTCGGGTGCAGGCCCAACATTATTTACCGTGTGTAAAAGTTTAGATGCTGCAGAAAAATGCGCAGCTTGGCTGAACGATAATTACATTAATGAGCAGGGTTTCAGCCACATCTGTCAACTCGATCAGCTTGGCACACGAGAGCTTTAAAGAATTTAAGGAAACAACATGCAATTACATAATTTAAAAGATGAATCACAACAGGTGTCGTTTGTTGAAGCGGTAAAAACGGGATTAGGGCGTAATCAAGGTGTCTTTTTTCCTGATAGCTTAACGCCTATCAAAGATGTTGATGCGCTACTTGATTTGGACTTTGTTAGCCGTAGCAGCAAAATTTTATCACACCTGATTGGTGATGAGCTGCCTGCCGATACTGTTGCACAGATGGTGCAAAATGCGTTTAACTTTGATGTGAAATTGGTTGAAGTTGAAAAAGACATGTATTGCTTAGAGCTTTTTCATGGTCCAACGCTTGCCTTTAAGGACTTTGGTGGTCGTTTTATGGCTGAGTGTTTGGCGCAGTTTAACCAAGGCGAAAAAGTAACGATTTTAACGGCAACATCGGGTGATACAGGAGCTGCCGTTGCCCATGCGTTTTATAACAAGCCAAATATTGATGTAGTTATTCTGTATCCGAAAGGTAAAATTTCATTAGCTCAGCAAAAACTGTTCACCACACTTGGCAATAACATTCACTGCTATGCAGTTGATGGTAGTTTTGATGACTGTCAAGGCATGGTCAAAAATGCGTTTTTAGACGATGAAGTAAAACAAAAACTTGGCCTTAACTCAGCTAACTCGATCAATATCAGTCGCTTGGTCGCTCAAGTGTGTTATTACTTTGAAGCAATAGCCCAGTTGCCAAAAGAAAAGCGTAGCAAGGCACATATCTCAGTACCAAGTGGTAACTTTGGTAATGTGTGCGCTGCGATGATTGGTGCAGTACTTGGTATGCCTGTCGCAAAATTGAGTGCAACAACCAATCAAAATGACACTGTGCCACGTTTTTTACAAAACAAAGAGTGGGCACCTAACGAAACGCTTGAGTCATTATCGAACGCAATGGATGTGAGTAAACCGAATAACTGGCCTCGTGTTCAATTTATGTTAGATAATAATTGGTTTAGCTATGATGACTTTTACTCAAGTTGTGTTGGCGAAGAAGAAACCAAAGAAGTGATGAAAAAAATTCATCAAACGGGTTATATCGCAGAACCTCATACAGCGATTGCTTACCAAGGCTTAAAAGAAAATTTAGCAGATGGCAGTGCCGGTATATTTTTAGCAACGGCACATCCTGCTAAATTTAAAGAAAGTGTTGAAGATATTTTAGGTATTGAGTTAGCAATGCCTAAGCCTCTAGCAGATGCTCTTGCTAAGCCTTGTTTGGCAGAAGACATCAAGCATGATTATCAACTATTGAGAACAGAGCTTTTAAATAAACTAGCTTAAAGTAATTAAAAGAGCGGCATTGCCGCTCTTTTTAATGTGATAATGAATGGCTGTGGCGGTTCAATAATCGCATTGCAATTATCACTAACGCACTAAAACATAGCAAAGCGCAGCTTAATAAGATGATCTCGTTTTGCGTCCATTGTGTTAAAGTCAGAGCACTAATGAATAAAATAAAGGGTTTAAATTCATAGTAATAGCGCGCTCTTCTTTGTTTAATTCGCTGACTTTTTTGATCTCGTCTTCGTGCTTCTGAGCGCATTCGCCATATGTTTGCACCCAGCAAAAATAACACAATACCAATGAGTGTGTAGAGCAGCTCATGAGGTATGACGATACAGGCAATACCTAAAAACAAATAGCAGTAGGGAACAAGTTCATAAATGGGCTTGGCTAACATTGACTCAAAACATCCTTGATCTGGGTTTGTATTACAAGCTTAGTTTCATTGTGCCCATATGCAAACGCATGATGAACTTTTTACGCTAAATCATATTTTAAAAATATATGTAATGTTTTAAATTTATAAATTTTTATTATGTATCAATAAAAAAATATCATTATTAAAACACTGTGAAATAAATTCAATCCCTGTTTAAATATGTTCATCTTTACAAGATAGGCAAAAGTGCGTTTTAAGCGTACAATATAGCCTTCAAAAAATACCATACACGTTGCCTTAGGAGACCCCATGTTAGAACGTAGCATGAATATTTCGGATTTCGATCCAGAGTTATTTGCAGCCATCACTAAAGAGACGGCTCGTCAAGAAGAGCACATCGAACTGATCGCGTCTGAAAACTACTGTAGCCCACGCGTACTTGAAGCGCAGGGTTCTCAGCTTACCAACAAATATGCTGAAGGTTACCCAGGCAAACGTTACTATGGCGGTTGTGAACATGTTGATGTTGTTGAGCAGCTAGCAATTGACCGTGCTAATGAATTATTCGGTACTGATTACGCTAACGTTCAACCGCATGCGGGTTCACAAGCAAACGCAGCTGTTTTCCAAGCACTTCTTCAGCCGCATGATACAGTACTAGGTATGAGCTTAGCTCATGGTGGTCACTTAACTCACGGTTCACACGTTAACTTTTCTGGTAAAACGTACAATGCAATTCAATACGGCCTAAATGACGAAACAGGCGAAATTGATTACGCTCAAGTTGAAGCGCTAGCATTAGAGCACAAACCAAAAATGATCATCGCTGGTTTCTCAGCATACTCAGGTATCGTTGATTGGGCTAAATTCCGTGAAATCGCTGACAAAGTTGGTGCCTACTTATTCGTAGATATGGCTCACGTTGCTGGTCTTATCGCAGCGGGTGTATACCCAAGCCCAATCCCTCACGCACACGTTGTTACTACGACAACTCACAAAACATTAGCGGGCCCTCGTGGCGGTCTAATCGTTTCTGCATGTGGTGATGAAGAAATCTACAAAAAGCTAAACAGCGCAGTATTCCCTGGCGGTCAAGGTGGTCCTTTATGCCACATCATCGCTGCTAAAGCAGTTGCTTTCAAAGAAGCATTACAACCAGAATTTAAAGCGTACCAAGCTCAAGTGGTAAAGAACGCTCAAGCTATGGTTGAAGTTCTTCAAGAGCGTGGCTACAAAGTTGTTTCTGGTAAAACAGACAACCACTTATTCCTTCTTGACCTAATCGATAAAGATATCACAGGTAAAGATGCTGACGCTGCACTAGGTAACGCTAACATCACTGTAAACAAGAACTCAGTTCCGAATGACCCACGTTCACCGTTCGTAACGTCTGGTCTTCGTATTGGTTCTCCGGCTATTACTCGCCGTGGTTTCAAAGAAGCAGAGTCAAAAGAGCTTGCTGGCTGGATCTGTGACGTACTAGACAACATCACTGATGAGTCTGTACAAGCTGAAGTAAAAGAGAAAGTTAAAGCTATCTGTAAAAAATTACCAGTTTACGCTTAATTATTGGTTGAACCGTAATTAAGATAACAATAGCGTTGTTTTTTGCTATTATAAAGGCCGCTTAATAAGCGGCCTTTTTTGTTTTTAATAAACGGAAGCTGAACTCTATGCATTGTCCTTTTTGCACCGCAAAAGATACTAAAGTAATTGATTCTCGACTTGTTGGCGGCGGCCACCAGGTTAGGCGTCGACGTGAATGTAATGAATGTCACGAACGTTTTACCACCTTTGAAGGCGCAGAACTTGTGATGCCAAGAGTCATAAAGCAAGACGGTAGTCGTGAACCATTTAATGAAGACAAATTACTCAATGGCTTGCATCGTGCGCTAGAAAAACGCCCTGTCAGCACAGAGCAGGTCGATGAAGTGGTCAACATTATTAAATCTCAGCTTCGTGCCACGGGTGAACGTGAAATTTCTAGCCATTTAATTGGTGAGTGCATTATGGAGTCACTAAAAAAACTAGATAAAGTGGCTTATGTTCGCTTTGCATCAGTTTACCGTTCTTTTGAAGATATTCGCGAGTTTGGTGAAGAAATCGCTCGTTTAGGTGATTAACTATGTCATTCACAGAACTTGATACGGCTTATATGGCACGTGCCATAGAGCTTGCTAAACAAGGTCGTTTTACTACAACACCAAACCCTAATGTTGGCTGTGTACTGGTTAAAGATGGCGAAATAGTCGGTGAAGGATTTCATCAACTAGCAGGGCAGGGCCATGCTGAAGTTAATGCTCTGGCAGTGGCTGGCGACAATGCAAAAGGTGCCACCGCATATGTGACTTTAGAACCTTGTAGTCATTATGGACGCACACCGCCTTGTGCCGAAGGTTTAAAAGCTGCGGGTGTTAGCAAAGTTATAGCTGCCATGGTCGACCCAAACCCAGCGGTGAGTGGTCGCGGTCTACAGATTTTAGCTGATGCAGGTATCGCTGTAGCATCAGGTTTACTTGAACAACAAGCGCGCGATTTAAACAAAGGCTTTTTAAAGCGCATGGAAACTGGGTTGCCATATGTGATTTGTAAAATGGCTTGCAGTTTAGACGGTAAAACTGCGCTAAATAATGGCCAAAGTAAGTGGATTACAGGGCCTAAAGCGCGCCAAGATGTGCAAGCATTTCGTGCCCAAAGTTGCGTGGTACTCACTGGTGCAGATACGGTTATGACCGATAATGCCAAACTTAATGTACGCATTGATGAGCTGCCATTTGATATGCCAACGTCACTGCCTTTGCGTCAACCTACCCGTGTGATTATTGATTCACAAAATAGGTTAACGCCTGAACTTGCATTATTTAGCATTGAAAGTCCGGTGATTATTTTCACTACATCGCTTGATAAACAGTATCAATGGCCTCACTTTGTTAAACACGAAGTTGTACCAGCAGTTAATAATAAAGTTGATTTATCAGCGGTTTTAAAGCGTCTTGCTGAGCTGCAATTTAACCATATTTGGCTCGAAGCAGGTGCGACCCTTGCCGGTGCATTTGCTGAGCAAGATTTAATTGATGAATACATTGTTTATATTGCCCCTAAGTTAATAGGTGATATGGGCAAAAGCTTACTAAACTTTGCAGAAGTTACCATGATGAGTGATATCACTGAACTGACCTTTACTGATACAGTGATGATTGGCGACGATATTCGCTTAACAGCGACAAAAGCAAAGCAAGCCACACACATTGAAAATAAAGAGTAGCACTATGTTTACTGGAATTATTGAAGCAACAGGTAAAATTGTTGAACTAACACAAAAGCAAGGTGACCTAGCTATTCGTATTCAAAGCACTAATTTGGATATGAAAGACGTTAAGCTCGGTGACAGTATTGCCACCAATGGTGTGTGTTTGACGGTTGTCGCTAAACATAGCGATGGTTTTAGTGCTGACTTATCAAACGAAACAATCAGCTTAACGGGCTTTGCTCACTATAAAAAAGGTCAAACAGTTAACCTTGAAAAAGCCATGCAACCACTTTCTCGCTTAGGTGGGCATTTAGTATCTGGTCATGTTGATGGTATTGCGACTGTAGAAAGTATCAGTCCTAATGCTCGTGCAACAGAGTACTGGCTAAGTACTGACAATGATTTAATGAAGTACATTCCTTACAAAGGTTCGGTATGTATTGATGGTATTAGTTTAACGGTCAACGAGGTCGAGCAAAACCGCTTTAAGTTGACTATTGTTCCGCATACCGCAGAGCAAACAACGATTGCAGAATTTCAAGTGGGTACTCAGGTGAACCTAGAAGTTGACCAGATTGCTCGCTATTTAGAGCGCCTAATAAAAGGGGCCGAACAACCTTCCCGTTCAGACATATCAATGAGCTTGTTAGCACAAGCTGGTTTTATTAAATAAGCAAAGATACGTCACTATTAATCATACTCTCATGGGCACATTATGAATCTACACAGCGCGCAAGAAATTATCGATGACATTAAAGCCGGTAAAATGGTTATTTTAATGGACGATGAAGACAGAGAAAATGAAGGCGATTTAATCATCGCAGCAGAGCATATCAGTGCTGATGCTATCAATTTTATGGCAACACACGGTCGTGGTTTAATTTGTTTAACGATGACGCAAGAGCGTTGCCAGCAGTTAGATTTGCCGTTAATGGTTAAAAATAACGGTGCTGCTTTTTCAACTAACTTCACTATGTCGATTGAAGCAGCGAAAGGCGTAACGACAGGTATTTCAGCAGCTGACCGAGCACGTACAGTTCAAGCAGCTATTGCCAAAGGTGCCGTGCCGAGCGATATCGTACAACCTGGGCATATTTTCCCAATTATGGCGCAACCAGGTGGCGTGTTAACACGCGCAGGTCATACCGAAGCCGGTTGTGATTTAGCTCGTTTAGCGGGTCTTGAGCCTTCGTCTGTGATCGTTGAAATCTTAAATGCCGATGGCACCATGGCACGTCGTCCAGATCTTGAAATTTTTGCAAAAGAGCATGGCTTAAAGATTGGCACTATTGCAGATTTAATCGAATACAGAAACCTAAACGAAACCACCATTGAGCGTGTTGCTAAATGTAAACTGCCAACAGATCACGGTGAGTTTGATTTAGTGACCTACAAAGACACCATCGATGGTCAACTTCATTATGTTTTACAAAAAGGTGAAGTATCGAAAGAAGAGCCAACGCTTGTTCGTGTTCACTTACAAAGTACCTTCAATGATATTTTATTATCTGATCGTAGTGCTGATCGCAGTTGGGGCTTATCGGATGCGATGGCTTACATTGCAGAACACAATGGCGTGCTGGTTATTTTGGGTAAGCAAGAATCAACTGAAGACCTTGAAGCAATGGTAAAAGCATTTGCTGCCGAAGATGCGGGTGAAAATGTAAATCATCGTAAATTCCAAGGGACATCGCGTACTGTCGGTGTGGGCTCGCAGATTTTGGCTGATTTAGGTATTGAAAAAATGCGCTTAATGAGCCGTCCGAAAAAATACCATGCACTATCAGGTTTCCACTTAGAAGTGGTTGACTACGTTGAGGCGCAATCTTAATTAACGCGTAATTTAATTAACGCGTAATTTAATTAAGAGGTTTACTCGTAATTTTATTTAAATTCAATGCGGTTAGCGTTACGAGTGGCCACTAGAGTTAGATTTATTAGCCAGAGTTCAGGTTAACTAGGCTACTTTTATATTTTTGTGGTATTATGCGCCGTAATTTTTGCGCAATCGCAACCGCTTAAACTTATTTTTTAGGGTTATTAAATGAAAATTATTGAAGGTAACAAATACGCACCGGGCAAAAAGTTTGCCATTGTCATTTCTCGCTTTAATGACTTTATTGGTAGCAGCCTATTAGCAGGTGCTGTTGATGAGCTTAAGCGCACAGGTGGCGTATCTGACGACGACATTACTGTTGTTTACGTACCAGGTGCCGTTGAATTACCTTTAGCAGCGAAACGCGTTGCAGCAAAGAAAGAACACGATGCAATCATCGCTCTAGGCGTTGTGATCAGAGGTGGTACACCACACTTTGATTTAGTCGCTGGCGAATCAAACAAAGGTCTTGCACAAGTATCACTTGAGTACGATATCCCGGTTGCATTTGGCGTATTAACCACTGAAAGCATTGAGCAAGCAATTGAGCGCGCAGGTACCAAAATGGGTAACAAAGGTGGCGAAGCTGCTTTAGGTGCGCTTGAAATGGTTAATGTGTTAGACAAAATTTAAGTTTAAGGAATCTCTGTGAAACCAGCAGCAAGACGTAAAGCACGTATCTTAGCACTTCAAGCCGTATACTCTTGGCAGTTAAGCGGTAACCCAATTGCTGATATTGAACAGCAAATGTTAATTGAAAATGATGTGACTAAAATCGACGTCGAATATTTCAAAGACCTAGCACGCGGTGTTGTTGTTAACTGTAAGCAATTAGATGAAATCGTTGCGCCACATTTAGCACGCCCAGCAGATGAGTTAGACATGGTCGAAAAAGCAATTTTACGTCTGTCTGGCTATGAGCTGAAATTCCGTGAAGACGTTCCATACAAAGTAGCAATCAATGAAGGTATTGAGCTTGCTAAAATGTTTGGTGCTGAAGACAGCCATAAGTTTGTCAACGGTGTACTTGATAAAGCAGTTAAAGAGCTGCGTAAGTAAGTAGCCCCGTAAAGGAGAGCCGGCTTGGGCCGGCTTTTTTGTGAATGAAGGAATTTGAATTAATTAACCGTTACTTTAAAGGTCGCGGTATCATCCGTCGTGATGTAAACCTTGGTATAGGTGATGATTGTGCGTTGGTCACTGTGCCAGAAAACTGTCAATTAGCTGTGACAACCGACACATTAGTTGCAGGTGTACACTTTTTTGATGACATTTCTCCTCGCGCCCTTGGGCATAGGGCGTTAGCTGTTAACTTAAGTGATTTGGCTGCAATGGGTGCTGAACCTACCTGGATTTCAGTAGGATTGACCCTGCCTGAAGTGAATATGGAATGGATTGAGCAGTTCACAGAAGGTATGCATGAAATTGCGGAATACTTTAATGTGCAAATTATCGGTGGAGACACTACACAAGGTCCGCTCACAATTACTATTTGTGCCAAAGGTATTGTGCCTGAAGGCAAAGCATTGCGTCGCAGCGGTGCAAAGGTAGGTGATTGGATTTATGTGACCGGGCCACTGGGTGATGCAGGTGTTGCTATCGAAGCACGTAAGCAAGGTTTCGACATCGCGCCTGAGCATTTGAGTTATTTAAACAATCGTTTCGATTACCCGACTCCGCGAGTTGCAGCTGGGCAGGTATTACGAGGTGCGGCTTCAGCTGCCATAGATATCTCTGATGGTTTATTAGCTGATTTAGGTCATGTATTGGCGCTTTCGCAAGTCGGTGCAGTGATCCATGTTGATAAAGTACCTGTGTCTGATGCTGTCAGCGCATCAATTCCACGCCCTGAACAGTTTGACTATATTTTAAATTACGGCGACGATTACGAATTACTTTTTACTGTGCCTGAAAGCAATAAAAGCATGGTTGATATGAAACTTCGTCAATATGGCGTCGAAGCCAGCTGTGTTGGGCAAATAAAAAGTGGCGAAAGTGAAATTGAACTACTACTTGATGGTGAAAAATTTAACTATCAAGGTAAAGGGTTTCAACACTTTGCAAAGGAGCCGGTTTGAGTAGTAACCGATTATTTAATTTAAAACGCCCACATCAATTATTTGGTTTGGGTTTTGGTTTAGGCCTAGCACCTAAAGCACCTGGCACCTTTGGTACTTTTGCTGCATTACCATTTATTTTTACAACCATGTACTTTCCGCTATGGTTACAGATTGTATTTGCAATTGTGATCAGCGTATTTGGTATATGGGCTTGTGGTAAAACAGCAGATGACTTAGGGGTGCATGATCATCCTGCCATTGTTTGGGATGAAGTTGCTGGTTATTATATCACCATGATTGGTGCTGCACTTAGTTGGCAGTCATTGTTAGTTGGTTTTTTATTGTTCCGCTTTTTTGATATCGCTAAACCAGGCCCTATTCGTATTCTCGATAGGCGTTTACACGGTGGCTTGGGCATCATGGCTGATGATATTTTAGCAGGTATTTTTTCATTAATTTGTGTACAGGCTTTGTTTAAAGCTGGCTATTTACCCTTTTAAACGATTAATACAGTGTTACTTGGTGGCAAGTATATGATGCGATTTTTAGTTGTCTGTTTGTTGGTGTTATGCAGTATGCCTGCGTTTGCATCTATTACTGACTACGTCGTCAAACAATGGAATATCCAAAACGGCTTGCCATCTCAATCTCTTAAGAGCATAGCTCAAGACGAGCAAGGCTACATGTGGCTGGGTACTCAGTTCGGTTTGAGTCGCTTTGATGGTAATACTTTCACCAACTTCAACACACAAAATAGTGATTTCTTGCCAAGTAATGGTATTAACAAGCTATTAGTTGATAGTACGGGGTTACTTTGGGTTGGCACTAAAAACGGGATAGTAACCCTCGATCCAAGAACGATGATGTCGCAAACCTTTAATGTTAAAGGCCCAGTACGCGACATTCTTGAAGACTCTAAAGGCAGTATCTGGATTGCAGCCAACGGCCTTTATTATGTTGCACGAAATCAAGTCACCCTAAACCAAAACTCTGCGTTAGTCGTGCCAGTATCAAATGCTACGGCAATCACGCAAATAGTTGGTTCAGTGAGCCAAATGGCGCTGTCGCCAGAAGGTATTTGGCTGGTTAACGAGCGTCACTTATTGCGTTTAACTAATACTTCATCTGATTTTGCAAAGCTGCGCCTAGAACTTACCGCAAAAGTCTCTCTACCTGAGCGCCTAGCGCAAACCATCATTCATGATATGGCGTGGCTTGAGGGTAATTTATACCTTGCCTCTGAGCTTGGTGCCTACTTTCTTGATTTAGATGACGAGCTGCGTCCATTCCCACTTCCTAACGCGAGTAACTCTGCCGTTTACAAGTTTATGAGCGACTCAGATGGAGCGTTGTGGATTTCAACTTATGGCCGTTTACTCTTTAGAGATAACTCTGGGGACTGGCAATGGGTTGAGCCAAGTCAGCTTGATCAAAGTATTTGGTTTGCAGATATTTTCCGTGATAATCAAAATAATATTTGGCTGGCAAGTTTCAGTGAGGGGTTATGGCTTGCTCACGAAGGGCGTATTGAGCGCCACTCAGCTATTTCAAATATGACAGAAGCGGTGATGGCGATTAGCCAAGCACCTGATGGCAAACTATGGGTGGCTAACCGCAGTGGTGTCGGCTACTTCGATTACAATAAGAATTTTGTAAATCAAATACCAAGTAATCAGTTTGGTCGGGCTGCAGTTCACGATTTGCAGTTTGATGGTGATCGCTTATACATTGCTACAGGTCGCGGTGTTTTTTACTATGAGAATCAAACCTTGTATACAGTGCCAGGACGAGCACTGCGCGATAACCCTGTATTCGCAATTAGCCGTTCTAGTAAAGGCGGTTTTTGGCTCGGTACTGGTCGCGGTATGTACCGTTTAAGTTACGGTGGCTTAACACCTTTTGCTTACAATGCGTTCTTGAGCAGTAAATTTATTACCTATGTGCTTGATGAGCAAAATTTTGGCTTAATAGGTACCAGTAAAGGGGCTTATTACTTTACTGACCGTGGTATTGAAAAAATTGGTGACCAAACCAGTTTAGAAAGCGCTTATGTCACCAGTATTTTAAATATTGAAGGGGTGGGGATATTAATTGGCTCTCTTAACGATGGTTTATTTTATCGCAGCACCCAAGGTCAGTGGCGTCAACTTGATGCAACAGACGGCCTACCGTACGGCTCGATTTTCAGCCTTGTTTATGACAAACAGTTAAAACGTATTTGGGTAAGTACCATGAAGGGCGTTTACCGCATGCCGGTAGAGCAATTTGGTACTGATATAGAGAGCTTAAAAGTAGAGCAAGTGATCTCATCATTTGACCGACAATTAGATGGTAAAGCCAGTCAGTGCTGTGCTGGTCTTGGCCATGATGCTGTAGCAGACACAGGTAACTCTATTTGGTACCCAAGCTTACAAGGGGTAGTTGAAATACCTAAGAGTGTTGAGCTTTTTGGTGTGCAAGCGCTTAAGCCGCGTATTGAAAGTATTATTACGCCGCTGCGAAGCTTAAGTACCGCTACTTTAGGTGATAAACCTGAGCTACAAATTGATGAGCGCGATGTGACAATCAAATATACCGCAATTGATTATTTTGCTCCTTCAAGTATTGAGTTTAGATATCGACTGAGTGGTTTAGACAGTGATTGGCGCTATGCAAACACCCGCCGTGAGGCTATTTATACAAATTTACCGCCGGGGGCATTTTTGTTTCAGCTTGAAGCCAAACGTGGTGGTGAAGATTGGCAAAAGGCTCGTCGTACCGAGTACACATTCGTTGTTCCACGTCGCTTTGACGAGACCATTTACTTTAGACTCTTGATCACAAGTAGTTTTATTTTACTGTTCTACCTCGTGTTTTGGGTGTTTAGGGCGCAAGAGAAGCGTAAACAATTAGCACTTGAAAGCTTAGTAACAGAGCGCACCGTAGAGCTTCGTGAAGCCAACGATAAGCTCAATCAAGTAAATTCTCAGCTTAAGTTAGTCAGTCACTCAGATGAGCTAACGGGGCTTCGTAGTCGTCGCTTCTTGTTTGATCAGCTCCCTAAAGATATTGAACATTTCCAACGTAATTCGCAATCATTGCAAGCACAGGGTAAGTCGTTGGTGCTACTGATAATTAACCTTGATAACTTTAGCCGCATCAATGATTCCTATGGACCACTTGCAGGCGATAGTTGTTTACAGCAAATGGCGACATTGTTGAATAGCCGGACACAAGGCTCAGACTATGTCGCACGCTGGAGTGGCGATGAGTTTTTACTCTTATTACGTGATTTCAAACGTACAGCTATAGACAATTATGTTGCTGACTTGTGTGAAGCAATTGCAGCAAACCCATTTAGGCTACCAAATGGGGAATCGACCACCATCACTGCGTCTATTGGCTGGTCTTTCTATCCATTACCTTTATTGGGTGGTCAAGTGATTGGCTGGGAAACGTCTGTTAATTTAGCTGATATCGCGCTACACCAAGTGAAAAAGCGCGGTGGTGATGGCGTTGCAAATATTACCTTTGATGAACAATTAGATGCTTTTGAGTTTGAGCAAAATAATAATGTTGATAAACAACTGGGTGTTCTTCAAGAAACAGGTCTTGCTGATATTAAGGTTTGGATGCGCTAATATAAACGATGACAAAAAAGGAGCCTTAAGGCTCCTTTTTAGTTTTATTAGTGTACGGCTTAGGCCATAAACTCTTTGATGCTAGTTAAGATACCGTTTGCATCTAAGCCCATTTCTGCGTGCATTTCGTCTTGAGTACCATGCTTAATGAATTCATCTGGAATACCTAAGTTCAAGATAGTCACATTTGCTTTAATTGCAGCTAAGTACTCATTCACAGCAGAACCCGCACCGCCAGCAATGGCGTTGTCTTCTAGGGTAACAATTACATCGTGGCTACTCAACAACTCGCTAATAGTCTCTGTATCAAGAGGCTTAATGAAGCGCATATCAATCACTGTTGCATTAAGCTCTTCAGCAGCTGATTTGGCGTTTTCTAGTAGCGTACCAAATGACAAGATTGCCACTTTACTACCTTGTTTGATACTTCGCGCCTTACCAATTTCAATCGCACTCATTGTTGATTCAACATCACAATTGCCTGCGCTACCACGTGGGTATCGTACGGCAACAGGCTGATTGCATTGGTAACCTGTATACAGCATCTGGCGGCACTCATTAGTGTCGCTTGGTGCCATGATAATCATATTAGGAATACAGCGCATAAAGCTTAAATCGTAAGCACCTTGGTGAGTTTCACCATCAGCACCAACAATCCCGGCACGGTCAATAGCAAATAAAACCGGTAGGTTTTGTAATGCCACATCGTGAATAAGTTGGTCGTACGCACGTTGTAAAAAGCTTGAATAAATAGCAACAACAGGCTTCAGTCCTTCACAAGCAAAACCAGCTGCAAGCGTTACAGCATGTTGCTCAGCAATTGCTACATCAAAGTATTGCGCTGGGTACTCTTTAGAAAAACGAACCATGCCTGAGCCTTCACGCATAGCAGGAGTAATCGCCATTAGCTTGTCATCTTGTGCTGCCATATCACAAAGCCAGTCACCGAACACATTTGAGAATGTGGCAGCGCCAGGTTTTGATTTTGGTAATTTAGACATGCTCGGATCAAATTTTGGTACGCCATGGTAACCAATTGGATCCGCTTCAGCAGGTTTATAACCTTTACCTTTTTGCGTTTTAATATGCAGTAGCTGAGGGCCTTTAAGGTTACGCATATTACGTAAGGTATCGACCAACATATTGACATCGTGACCGTCGATTGGGCCGATGTAATTTAGGCCTAATTCTTCAAAGAATGTGCCCGGAATGACCATACCTTTTAGGTGTTCTTCCATGCGGCTGGCAAGTTCTTTCACTGGCGGTAAACCCGAAAGAAGTTTTTTACTGCCTTCGCGAATATTGGTGTAGAAGCTACCAGACAAAATACGTGCAAAGTGGTTGTTTAGGGCACCTACGTTTTCTGAAATCGACATTTCATTATCGTTTAAGATAATTAACACGTTAGGGTTTACATCGCCCATGTGGTTCATCGCTTCAAATGCCATACCAGCAGTAATTGCGCCATCGCCAATAACAGCAACCGTTTTACGATCTTTACCTTCTTTTTCAGCGGCAATAGCCATGCCGAGCGCTGCAGAAATAGAAGTACTTGAATGACCAACACTGAAGGTGTCGTAAGGGCTTTCTTCACGGAATGGGAAAGGGTGTAAACCGTCTTTTTGACGGATAGTATGCATTTGGTCACGGCGACCCGTTAAGATTTTGTGCGGGTATGCTTGATGACCCACATCCCATACTAAACGATCTTCAGGGGTGTTATAGACATAATGAAGGGCCACTGTTAACTCAACAGTACCTAAACCTGATGCTAAATGACCACTACTTTGCGAAACTGAATTAAGCAGGTATTCGCGTAACTCTTTACTAAACGCAGGTAACTTATCTTGCGCAATATCACGCAGTTGTGCTGGTTCGTCAACCAAACTTAATAATGGATACTTGCTACTATCAAGTGTCATGATTTTATATACATCCTTCGCTAACCAGAGTGCATTATAGCCCATTGCTGCTCTGATTTTTTAGTTATTTTGTCTTTCTTTTTTAGACGTTAATAATTACGCTCAACAATATAGCTAGCAAGGCTTGCCAGCTCGCGGGTGTCGTAATCAATAGCCTCAAGTGCTTTATGAGCCCGAGCCAATAAGTCTTGTGCTTTTTGCTTAGCGCCTGCCATACCTAATAATGCAGGGTAGGTCGCTTTATTGGCCGCAATATCTGAACCTTGCGGTTTGCCTAACGTTTCGGTGTCTGCCTCTACATCGAGAATATCGTCCTGTACCTGAAAAGCCAGACCAATTGCTTGACCAAACAAATTAAGCTGCTTTAACGTTTGCTCATCACATTGCGGCGCGGCCAAAGCCCCCAAGGTGATTGCACAGTTGAGTAATGCGCCAGTTTTAAGTTGATGAATACGTTCTAGTTCTTCGACTGTAATTGCTTTATCAGTAGCTTCAATATCAAGTGCCTGACCACCTACCATACCCTCTATACCTGAGGCTTTGCTTAACGAGGCGATCATTCTTACCTGTTGTGTCGTAGGTACTGCAAACTGATGGTTAGCAATTAAATCAAATGCTAATGTTTGAAGAGCATCACCGGCGAGAATAGCTTGCGCTTCACCATAAACAATATGACAAGTAGGGCGGCCACGTCTTAAGTCATCATCATCCATTGCTGGTAGGTCATCATGAACTAATGAGTAGCTATGAATACACTCAATAGCAGCGGCAAGAATATCAAGGTCAGCTTTGTCAGCTCCCATCATGCGGCCCGTCGCATAAACGAGGTAAGGACGTAAGCGCTTACCACCATTTAAAACGCCGTAATGAGTGGCTTCTTTAATGGTTTTTTCAGTGTTTAGTGGCAGTTCGAAATAGCGATTTAAATGTGCTTCAACGTCTTCTCGAGCGCGTTGTAATTGTTCTTTTAATTGCACTTAATTAGTCCAAGTTTGAGTCAAAGTTGCTAAGAGGAGCTTGGCTATCGTTACCCATTAATATGGCCACTTTTTGTTCGGCTTGTTGTAATTTTCCAGATGAGGCATTCGCAAGCGCTATACCACGCTCAAACTGTTTTAGCGATTGTTCTAAAGACAGTTCACCTTGCTCCATTTGTGCAACAATCTTAGATAATTCATCCAGTGCTTCTTCAAAACTCAAGTTTTCTGGTTTCTTTGTTGCCATAGTGGCCTCGATAGCTAATAGAAAGTGAGGCCAATTTTAGGGGGAATGCTAAACTAGGTCAAAGAATGATGTGTTTTTTTGCGCATAAAAGGAAATCAATATGCTATTTTTACGGTTTTAGAAGTAGCGGCAACTTGTAGCTTAAAAATCTTACATTAAAATAAAATTAATTCATTTAATGATTTAAGTAATTCAATTGCTTGCCGATAAGCAGTTAATAATAAAAATTTGATGCCGTTGGTGTCGTGTATTTGTTCCTCTGGAGGGGTATGTGGATTTAGCAACCATAATAGGTATTCTTGGTGCCATAGGCTTAATTGCTATGTCGATGGTATTAAGTAGTGACGGCCAAGTTGCAATGTTTTATAACACGCCTTCGGTGGTCATTGTATTTGGTGGTTCGATTTTTATCGTGTTATCGAACTTCACTATGGGGCAGTTTTTGGGCATTGGTAAGGTCGCTGCAAAAGCCTTTATGTTCAAAATTGAATCGCCAGAAGAATTAATTGAAAAAGCAGTAGAATTAGCTGACTCAGCACGTAAAGGTGGTTTCTTAGCATTAGAAGAAGCCGAAATCCCTAATGGCTTTATGCGCAAAGGGGTTGATATGTTAGTGGATGGTCATGATGCTGATGTAGTTCGTGCCACACTGCAAAAAGATATTTCCCTCACCGCTACTCGCCATGAACTTGGTGCAGGCTTATTTAAGTCGCTTGCCGATATCGCTCCTGCGATGGGGATGATAGGCACGCTAATTGGCTTGGTTGCAATGTTATCTAACATGGATGACCCAAAAGCAATTGGTCCTGCAATGGCTGTAGCTCTTTTAACAACACTTTATGGTGCTTTTTTGGCAAACGTTGTTGCAATTCCAATTCAGGTAAAACTAGAGCTGCGTAAAGATGAAGAAGCCCTCAACCAACGTTTAATTCTTGATGCGGTACTGGGTATTCAAGATGGTCAAAACCCGAAAGTAATTGAAGGCATCTTGAAAAACTATTTAGCTGAATCAAAACGTAAAGTCGATACCGAGGAGTAGGGCATGTCAGATCAAGAGTGCAAATGTCCACCTCCGGGGTTACCTGCCTGGATGGGAACCTTCGCAGATTTAATGTCGCTATTAATGTGCTTCTTTGTACTCTTGCTTGCTTTCTCGGAAATGGATGTTCTTAAATTTAAGCAGATAGCAGGTTCAATGAAGTTTGCTTTTGGTGTACAAAATAAAATTGAAGTAAAAGATATTCCAAAAGGGACCTCGGTCATTGCAATGGAGTTCACTCCGGGCAAACCTGAACCTACTCCTATCGAGACAATTCAACAACAAACCGTAGAGATGACACAACAAATGCTCGAGTTTCAGGCTGGTGATGAAAGCTCTGCAGGTGGTCGTCAAGAACAGCGTGGTAATAAGCGTGGTGGGGAATCACAAAGCACTGCTCAGCAACAAGCAATGGAGCAGTCAATTTCTGCAGCAGATCAAGAGCAAACGAATGAGCTTGTGAAGAAAATTGCCCAACAGCTTGAGCAGCAAATTATGGATGGCGCGATTGAACTTGAGTCACTAGGTCAGCAAATTATCATTCGCATTCGTGAGAATGGTTCATTCCCATCAGGCAGTGCTTTCTTACAGCCTAGGTTTAAACCTATCATTCGTGATATTGCTACGCTGTTAAAAGATGTGCCGGGTGAAATAACCGTGTCAGGGCATACAGATGATTTCCAAGTATCGAATGAGCTTTATACAAACAATTGGGATTTGTCGTCAAAACGTGCTGTTGCAGTTGCTAGCGAAATGGAAAAGGCCCCCGGTTTTGATAAATCTCGTATGATGGTTGTAGGTCACGCAGAAACAAGGCCACTAGTACCGAATGTAACCGATGAAGATCGTAGGCGTAACCGACGAGTCGAGATCTCTATTATGCAAGGTAAGGCGCATGAATCTGAGCCTATTGATGTGAGGCAATAAATCAATTAAAGTGAAACTTCATTAACAGATGTAATGGAGTATACAAATGAAAAAAGTTGATAAATATAGCTATATGCCAGGCAATGGTGATGGCGGTGATGACGATAAAACTGATTAAGGCGCTACATTTTGCCTGACTGGTTTGTAGAAATTAGAGTTATCTTAAGCAATAGCTGGGTGTTCATTTTGAGCCCAGCTATTATTATTTTTTATCTTCGTAAAGATTGGCCTGCTTTTTATTTCTCTGTTATTACTGCTGCTTTTTTCCTTTATGGAACTCTTATTTATTCTGCTTTAAAAGAATTTGATGACATTTATATCTGGCGCTATGTAGTCTGGGCTTTTAATGATATTGCTTGGATGGCAATCATTGCTTATTTAGGTATTAAAGACAAAGTCTACTTATGGCAAAGTGTGTTGGGACAACTTGTTGTTATTATGGCGCCAATTTTACAACTGTTCCGTTTGGTCGACCGCCATCTTTGGGATTTATCATACAGTACCTACATGTATAAGACCCTGCTACCGCTAATCAATATTGGTACTGTGGTCGTTTGTTACCTACCACTTATCTATCTCTTTACTCGACGAAGTCAGCAAGCTTAAGCGATTCCTAAGTTAAAAATCCTGTGCTAGACTACTGTTTATAAAAACAGTATTTAGTGTTACTTTATGAAACTTTACATTGCCGAAAAACCCTCCCTAGCACGGGCCATTGCAGATGCGCTGCCAAAACCACAGAAAAAACAGGATGGTTATATAGAGCTTGCTAATGGTGATTGTGTTTCTTGGTGTGTAGGGCATTTGCTTGAACAAGCAGAGCCCGATGATTACGATGCAAGTTTTAAAAAGTGGCGATTTGAGCACTTACCTATCGTGCCAGAACAATGGCAATTAAAACCTAAAGCAAAAACCCGTAAACAACTCACTGTATTAAAAAAGCTGATCAAGCAGGCAAGTATCATAGTTCATGCAGGTGACCCTGACCGTGAAGGCCAGCTATTGGTTGATGAAGTAATTGATCAGGTCAAACTAAGCCAAGCTAAAAAACAGCAAATTCAACGACTCTTAATCAGCGATTTAAACTTAAGTGCAGTTAAAAAAGCACTTAATAATTTAAAATCGAATCGCGATTTTATTCCCTTAAGTGTATCTGCTTTAGCTCGCTCGCGTGCTGATTGGCTATTTGGTATGAATTTAACGCGAGCTTATACGCTAGCTGGGCAAAAAGCTGGATTTGGTAATGTGTTATCTGTTGGGCGGGTACAAACACCTATTTTAGGCTTAGTTGTAAATCGTGATAATGAAATAGCGAACTTTGTAGCAAAACCTTTTTATGAAGTATTAGCTCATCTTGAAACTGAGCAGCAGCAAACTTTTTCTGCTAAATGGCAGCCAAGCAAAGCATGCGAACCTTATCAAGATGAAGAAGGGCGGGTATTACATAGAGGACTTGCTGAAAATGTTGTGTCACGCATAACTAATCTGCCAGCTAAAGTAGTTGAGCTTGAGCAGAAGCAAAAAAAGCAACAAGCGCCGCTACCTTATAACTTATCAGCTTTACAAATCGATGCGGCTAAAGCGTTTTCAATGCCTGCGCAAAAGGTGCTCGATACCTGTCAAAGTTTATATGAACGTCATAAGTTAATTACTTATCCTCGATCAGATAATCGCTATTTACCAAAAGAGCATCATAAAGATGCAGCTAAAATTATTGCTGCTATTGCTAATAATGAAGGGCAAGCAAGTGAAGCTTGTAAGCAAGCTGATACGAGCAAGCGTAGTAAATGTTTTAATGACAGCAAAGTTGCAGCTCACCATGCGATAGTACCTACCGAAAAACAACTTCGCTCAGCAACATTAAATAGTGATGAACAAAAAGTCTATCGGTTGATCTGTCGTCATTATTTAATCCAGTTTTATCCAGACTATGTATTTAACGAAACCAAAGTAACGGTTGAAATTGCAGGTGGGCTTTTTAAAGCAGCTGCTAAACAAGATGTTAGCCTAGGCTTTAAAACATTGATGGGCAAAACAGAGTTAAAAGATGAGCAAACCTTGCCTGCTCTTGAAAAAGGTCAGTTGCTGCATTGCAATCAAGGCGAAGTGATAGACAAAATGACGACACCGCCAGCGCATTTTACTGATGCTACCTTATTAAGTGCTATGACAGGCATCAGCCGGTATGTGAAAGATCCTGAAATTAAAAAGATCCTTAAAGAAACCGATGGCTTAGGCACTGAGGCTACACGGGCAGGTATTCTTGAGCTTTTATTTAAGCGCCGCTTTTTAGAGCGTCAGGGTAAAAACATTTTAGCAACGGCAACAGGAAAAGCACTCATTAGTACATTACCAGAGCAGCTTGCTAGCCCTGATTTAACAGCTAAGTGGGAAGCATCATTAGGGAATATAGCTGAGCAACACATGAGTTATCAGCAGTTTTTAACGCCATTACTGGCAGAGCTGCATGCTTTAGTTGAGCAAGCAAAGCAGTGCGACAGTCAAGTATTTTCCCAATTACCAAAAACGCCGCAAAAGCGACGTTTTAAAAGAAAAGCTAAGCCTAGAGCTAAGTCAGCCTAAACTAGTTTTTGTTGAACAGGGCAACCGCGGCATTACTCATCGCAGTAATCCCAGTCGGGAGCGCCTTCTTGTAATCAGGTGCAAACTTACTTGAGTGTAAAGACGGTAATGTTGCGCCAGATTGCATTGCTGCATCATATTGACTCGGTTCAACACCGCCTAACCAAAACAAAGTAATTGGTACGTTTTGTTCTGTACGACCGTATAGACCAAAGTCTTCACCAGCCATTACAGCTTCAGTTTCAAGTACATTGTCTTCACCAATAGCATTAGCAATTGCTGAACGCACTACATTGGTTTGTGCAGGGTTATTGTAAGTCGAAGGAATTGATTCATCTTCATGCACAAATACTTCAGGAGCTAAGCTTTCATCAAGTCCGGCACTTAATGCGATGCCTTTAGAAATTCGTTTAATCGCAGCGATTTGTTGCAAGCGTACTTCAGGGTTATAGCTACGCAGTGTTAATTGCAGTTTTACTTCATCTGAAATGACATTGTGTTTAGAGCCCCCGTGAATAGAACCTACCGTGATAACCGATGGTTCAAGTGGTGACAATTCGCGACTAGTAATAGTTTGCAGCGCCAACACAATACGTGAAGCAATTACAACAGGGTCTATTGTTGTGTGTGGGTAGGCACCGTGACCGCCTTTACCTTTTACAGTAATATCAACAGAGTCAACGCTTGCCATCGTATATTCTGTTTTCATGCTAACTTTGCCAGCAGGAACACTGGCACTAACATGTAAACCAATAACATGGTCTGGAGTAGGGTACTTAGTAAATAGCCCCTCTTTCAGCATGGCTTTTGCACCGCCTCCTACTTCTTCTGCTGGCTGTGCCACCATCATTAAAGTGCCTTGCCACTGATCTTTGTGTGTCATTAACTGTTGGGCTGCGCCAATAAATGAACTCATGTGAATATCATGACCACAGCCATGCATTACGCCAACGGTTGCACCAGCATCATTAGTAACAGTTACTTTAGAGGCGTATGGCTTACCAGTTTGTTCAACAATTGGTAAGCCGTCAGTATCAGTGCGGATCATGACCGTAGGGCCATCACCGTTCTTATATATCCCAACAACGCCGTAACCACCCACATTATCTGTAACAGTAAAGCCCAGTTGTTTTAATTGCTTTGCTAACTTTTGGCCTGTTTTCTTTTCGTGGTATGACAACTCAGGAGATTGATGCAAATCTAAATAGAGCTCTTCAATCTCAGGCATGGTTTTTTGAAGATTTAAATCGAGCGTTGTTGCTTGCGCGAATGGACTAAGAAGTAATAAAGCTGCAGAAATAGCAGATAATTTCATAATGACCTCGACCCGTAGGACTTGTAATTGTTATGTTTGCCACTATATCAAAACTTAAATACTTATATAGTGCAATCAATCAAATGAATAATATGATAAATCTTACCCCGCAAAATTTGCAGCAAGCACTGGGTGAAACGTCCGCTGAAAAATTAGTGTTACTTACTTTTTACTCTGCACAAAATCCAGAGTGTCATCAACAAGCTGCTATTTTAGAGAAGATCGCACACGAATATGGTGAACATTTATTAGTAGCAACGTTAGATTGTGATGTTGAGCAGGCACTTGCAAGTCAACTTGCACAGCAAATAGGTTTGCAAGCACTACCCACTCTTGTGATGTTAAAAGACTCAGCGCCTGTTGATATGTTACCTGGTGCTCAAACAGAACAGCAAATTCGTGATGCGTTAGCAAAGCATTTACCCGCACAACATGAATTATTACTTGAGCAAGCTAAACAAGCGTTAATTAATCAGGATTTAAATAATGCATTTAGTTATGCAAAGCAGGCATACGAGCTAGATCCAAACCATACTCGTGTAAAGTTAGTGTTAGCTGATATCTGTATTCAAATTCATAAGCTAGATGATGCGCAAGCATTATTAGATTCGGTTGCAGAAAATGAACGTGATGCGTATTTCACAAATATCCAAGCTAAATGTGAACAAGCGTTAGCAGCAACAGATTCACCAGAAATAAAAGCACTACAAGCGAAAGTAGAAAAATATCCAAATGATCTTGAGATAAAACTAGAGCTAAGCAATGCCTTAAACATTGCAGGTCGCAAAGAAGAAGCACTTGAGATGTTATTTACTGTGCTTAAAAAAGATCTAAATTACGCGGATGCAAAACCAACATACCTAGAAATCATTGCCTCCTTACCTGATGGTGATGCACTTGCTTCTAAGTATCGCCGTAAATTATATAGTATATTGTACTAAATCTAGTGTTGATTGATAAAAGCGCCACTTAAATACAGGCGCTTTTTTATTTAAAAAAACTTGCGTATTACCTAATTTCGATAATACTTAAGATCCTCTCGAGAAAAGTTGGCTGTATTTTATACAGTAAACTATGTTTTTTACTGCCTTTAGCTTGTTTTTTGCGCGAAAGGTAAGTTTTTAGTAGTTTTCTACAAAAAGTGCTTGCGTTAATTCTTCGCATCCCTATAATGCGCATCCACTGACACGGCGGGCAGCAATGAAAAGCGCTGAACAAACTGACAGAGAGTTAAGTAAAACTTCGGTTTAAAACGGTCTAAAAAGAAAGTTTGAAATTAAGTGTTGACTCGAAAAATTAAGGATGTATTATACGCATCCCTAGCGACAACGTCGCAACGTTCTTTAACAATATAAAGCAATCATCTGTGTGGGCACTCGTACAGATTGAGTTCTAACAGCAGATTCTAGTTCGCTAGATGACGCAAACAAATTTAGAGTCTCAATTTCTTATGAGTGACTATATAGTCAATTTATACAGAATTCATTGAGCACGAAACTTCGGTTTCAAAAAACTTTTAATTGAAGAGTTTGATCATGGCTCAGATTGAACGCTGGCGGCAGGCCTAACACATGCAAGTCGAGCGGTAACAGAAAGTAGCTTGCTACTTTGCTGACGAGCGGCGGACGGGTGAGTAATGCTTGGGAATATGCCTTATGGTGGGGGACAACAGTTGGAAACGACTGCTAATACCGCATGATGTCTACGGACCAAAGTGGGGG
>NZ_JAMXSK010000060.1:0-4113 GCF_024124645.1 Pseudoalteromonas sp. Ps84H-4
TAAGAAGAAGAAATTTATAACATCAGTTACTGGAAAAAGCAGGAGTATTGAATTATTGATTGAAAAAGATCAGTTACCTGAATTTAAGTAGGGGCAACTGATCAAAATATATGTGAAAGAGTACTAGTGCCCAAAATCTAACACCTGATGACGCGGGATAAACCCGCTGCTACGCGTAGGCGTGAAACTTGTTTCGCGCATCTCAGAGTTGAAGGCTGAAAGCTCTTGTCTTTTTGAATATTATCTTCTCGCTCTTCATCCAGATCCTAAAAAACGGCACAAAATACGAAAAAAACCTGAAAATATATAAATATAGTTAATACTTTAGGGAAATCGGGCGATAATATTAAGACTATGACAGCAAAGGTGGATTAAATGTCTGCAGGTTTCTCTTTCAACAACTTAAGCATTTCAAAAAAGATACATGCCATAACATGCATTGCCATAACGGCATTCGTGATTATAGTGGTAACCAACTTTATCGCTATGAACGATAACAAAATTTCACTCGATGAATTAGAAAAGTCATCCTATCAAGTCGTAAAACTTACTACCGCCAATGTAGCCTTACTCGAAAAACTAGACGAACTATATACACAGGCAGTGACATTTGGTGAATCAGATTTAGTCGATAGCGCAGCACAAACCTATAAAAAGATTAACGAAAACCTACAAGACATCATCAGCATTAACGATGGCTACGTGAATAGCGATACAAAAAAACAGTTAGAGCTTTATGCACAAACGTCTTCGAGTATTGCAAGCTCGATGATTGAAGGAACTGCCGACTTCAGCAAAATTCAGCAGCAAGCCCAGCAAAAAACCAAACAGTACGAAGCCGTGCTTGAAGGTTTTAAGCGTGCTCAATCTCGCGCTGATGATCGCTTTTTTGAGCTTGTACAAGCAACCAAAGCTCGTTCAGACAATGCGCTTAATTTAATGCTGATTGTCTCGGTAGTTTCATTACTGTTACTAATTGCTACATCGATTTGGATTGCCCGTGGAATTGGCTCATCAGCCAGTGCTGCGGCAAGTAACTTACGTTTGTTAGCCGACGGTAAAGGCTCGCTGAGCACCCAACTTGAAGTACACGCTAAAGATGAAATAGGTCAGGTATCAATTAATTTTAATGCCTTTATACAGCTACTAAAGGCTGCTGTACTTGAAGTAATAGCGGTGTGTGAGCCATTAATGGAAAACTCAACCCGGCTTGTGCAAGGTATGGAACGCGCCGAGCGTGCAACAACTAAACAAACATCAGATGCCGAAATCGTAAAGCAATCGATGGAAGAAATGCGTCAAAGTGTTGCTGATATTTCTCACTCAGCGGCAAACGCATCGCAAGCTGCGCAAACCGCAGAACGGGAAGTAGAGCAAAGCCGAACGCAAATAAGACGCTCTGTAAGTGAGTCACGTACATTAAGTGATGAAATTAACCAAGCTGCTTCGACAATTAACCAGCTGGCGAATGACACTAAAAATGTAACGCAAATTTTAAACGTAATTACCTCTATTGCTGAGCAAACTAATTTACTTGCTTTAAATGCGGCTATTGAAGCTGCGCGTGCAGGTGAACAAGGCCGTGGTTTTGCGGTTGTTGCTGACGAAGTGCGTGAGCTTGCTTCAAGAACATCACACTCAACTAACGAAATCAGAGAGCTACTTACAACGCTAACCACCGCAGCAAGCGATGCGGTAACTGCTATGAACTCAGCCCGAGATATGGCTACAAACAATGCTGAAGCTGCTGAAAATACAGGGCAATCTATTGATAAAATTTCTGAGCAGATATTATCAATTAACGGTATGAACTCTCAGATTGCCGCAGCCACCGAAGAACAAACATCTGTGGCAAGTATGGTGGTTGAGAACGTGTCGAATATGCATATGTCGTTTGAAGAAACAATGGATTCACTCTCGGCGGTACGTGATGTAGCGAAGAACCTTCATTACCTTTCTGATTCGTTACTCGACGCCACTGCAAAATTTAAAGTTGAGTAATTTAAGCGCATAAAAAACCAGGCATCGCCTGGTTTTTTATTAACGTAGTGAGTATTTAAGCTAGCACTTAAAAAGTACCTACTACTTTAACTTTATCAGTTACTTTTGCTGCATCGATATAACCAATGGCGTCGCTATTGGCTGCAACAAAATCAATAACAGCTTGATCGTTTGCTAGTTTTTCAGGTGGCGTACCTTTACCTGTAAATACCAGTTTTGACCAATAAGCGTTAAGCTGGCTGCTCGACTTACCAACCACCTTATCGTTAAACTCGTCGCTTACGCTGTTACCGTCTTGGTTTACCGGATTTACTTTGGTGCCATCATCAAACGACTTTGCTTTGCCAAGGTAAATCTTTTTGATTGTTCCTTCATCAATAGCATTGCCATTTGCAGGGTTTACAATAACAGCAACATCAGCAAATGCAGCGTGCGAACAAACGGTGAGTGCTGTAGCGATTAATAATTTTTTCATCATAAACTCCAATTAAAAAACTAAATCAACAGCAACAGCAACAACGTCGGTTTCTGTATCTGTAATATCATCTTTAAAGCGGCTGAAATCTACTTTTAAAGCAGCTGATGGGTGGAAGTCATAACGAGTACCAATGGTATACACATTGCTCTTCGCTTTTACGCCCTCAAGCACCTGATTAATACCTGCGTTTAAAGCTGGTACTGCAGGTAGTGCGTTGTAGCGGTTGCTATCGTGTTTGTCGTCGTTATTTTCGTAAGTTAAGTGCACAATCCACTCATCCATACGGTAACCAACAGAGGTATAGTATTGAGTTTGTTTAGCAAGGGCGCTGTTTTCTACTTCAAACTCAGTGTATTCAGCATCAAATAGAATGTCGTTGTAATCAATCGAAAAGCCCACAGCGAAGAAAGAGCCATCATCTTCGTTAACAGCAATATCATCAGCTTGATCAACAAAGCCCGCAGCTCTTAGCGTTTGCTCAAGGCCATTAAGCGCAACACCTGCATCGGTGTCGTTTTCGATTGCAATTGTTGTGTCTGCTACAAAGTATGCAGCACGAGCACTGAACCAGTCGTAGCTCATCGTCCAGTTGATACCAGCAATATCATTAAGCTCTGTATCGCCATTAACCGATACCACAGCAATGTTGCCATCGAAGCTACCGTAAATAACTTGAACGGTTGAATCCCAATCACCTAATTGCGTGTTATGTAACAGGCTTAGGCCTTCATACGTTGAAAACGGGAGGTTGTAAACAGATTGCGGCGGACGAACCCAACGGTAAGTGTAACCAACGTCTAAGAAGTCTGAGTAACGGTAAAAAGGCACACGCATTTTACCAGCACTCACTTGTAGCTCATCGCTGAACTCATAGGTTAAATAAGCCCACTCAAACTCAGCATCAAAATCATCGCTACCACGCGCTACAATTTGTGCCGTTGCGCTTAGTTTTTCTTGTAAATCTGCAGAAAGCTGTAATGCGAACATACTTTCGTTTTTAAACGAAATATCATCATCGTAACCATAAAGCGTTGCGTCGTCGTCAAGGGCTTTACCGCCAACAATAGAAGCAAAGCCATTTATGCGAACCTCTGCCATTGTGTTTGCAGACACAAAAGCAGCACATAGAGCCAATGCAATAGGAAGTTTTTTCATTGTGTATCCCTAGTATTTAGTATGAAAATGTTGATTTCGCTTAATATTATAGTAGTGCGTAGCGAAATGGGCGACACAAGTTACAGATAAATTGTAATTACGGCAATCAGTAAGTTGTTATTTTTAAATTGAAAAAGGTACAAATTAAAGTTGGAAAGCGGCCTAAAAACATCTGTTAGTGCTCTTAATCTTAAATCAGCCCGTAGGATTTTTTATGCGCACAGAGAAGCGAATAAGGGTACATCAGTTAATTGTATATTAGCTTGATAGATCTTTTTCTAACCACAGAGGACAAAGAGAGCACAGAGGAAGAAACGGAGGTATTAAAGTGTACTTCTCTTAAGCGAAGCGTCTCGGTGTACTTATATGGACTCCCCGTTTTTTGTCAACGGAGTATTTATTAAATAAAGATTAGATGCTGGCTTATATACGGACTCTATTTGGGGAGCTACCCCTGGTCACTTTAATGTATTCGCCCC
>NZ_JAMXSK010000061.1:0-2958 GCF_024124645.1 Pseudoalteromonas sp. Ps84H-4
CTCTAAAAAGCAAATTCCCATAGCATAAATAGCACCAACTCTGACACACCGAGCAGGTAGCGCCTCAGTCCAACAAGCGATTATGCAACACAAACTGCGTGTCGCATAAATACTAAAATGTTATGTGTAATGGAGTAGATGGCATGGAGTTTCAGACGATCCCAATAATGCGGATTTTCGATGAAGATAAAGCAAAAGAGTTTTACCTTGGCTTTCTCGGTATGGAACTAGATTGGGAGCATCGTTTTGAGGATGGTTACCCAATTTACATGCAAGTTTCGCTTGGCGATTTTGTTTTACATCTGAGTGAACACTCTGGTGACTGCACACCGGGCAGCAAGGTCTTCGTTAATGTAAGCAATCTTGATCAACTTTTCGCACAAGTTACTGCAAAGCCTTACAAATACAACAAACCAAGCATTGAAGATGCCCCTTGGGGTGCAAGGTGTTTTACCGTAACAGATCCGTTTTCAAACAGGATATTGTTTAATGAATCAGCAGACACATAACAATCAAATTTTATCGCCAGCAAAAAGCGCTGGCTGCGACGTCAACCCGCTGCGCGGCTTTCCGCGCTAAATTTGGGCGTTAAGCATACGAGGAACCATGTCCAGTGAAGTCACCGTGGCTAAAATATGAATCGAGGTTGGCAGACTGGATGAAACAGTTTGCTAGCGAAAAGTTGTCGTTCACTAATGGTTTTCAAGCAATCCCTGGCTTTCCTTCAAATGGATTTCGTGCTGATGGGCTGCTAACTGATGGGAATGTTGTTATAGCCTTGGAAGTGGAGGTAAAACAAACTCACCCTGATACAAATGTTGGAAAATATTGGCTCTTAAGCCAGTATCAAGCTTATGAAAAGGTGATTTTGTTTCATGTTTATACTCCAGAGTACACATCTTATCCTTGGCGCCTTCAGCTAGGTCAGTTTTATGCCTCAAAAATGGCGATAGAGTTGCCATTTGAATATGAACTAGTCGATCAAAGAGAAGCTATCGATACGAACTCATCATTTGAAGCAGTAACTAGAATTCTAGAGCAAAGAATACTCGGTGAATTCGGAGTAATTGCTGGTAAGTCGCAAAATGCTTAACAAGTGCAGGTTGTCGGACGTGTGCTACGCTGCGCTCCGCACCCGCCGCAACTGCAGGCGTTATGTGCTCTAAGGTATCTCATGCTCTCAATCACCAGTGAAGATAAAGAGAATCAACTTAAAAGTTATTGTCAGCATTGGCTGAGCTTATTAGCCACAAATCAATTTGAAGACGCAGAAAAGCTCATTGATATAAACAATAACTATGGTGTTGTATGGGCAGAATCTGAACTCAAAGACGCTGTGCATGATTACTTTGGTAGCGATGCCCCTGTGAGTTTTCAAAACGAAAATATAGCGAATTGTTACCCTGAGTTTTTAGAAACCGATTCAGGCTCATTGATCTTCGGCTTTTATTTACCCGCCAATGGCGAGATAACCGACCTAACTGTTGAATTTGAGTTTGTACCAATTGGGAACAACAATTATGCTGCAACAATCAACGATGTTCATGTTCTGTAGCATGTACGCACATAACAAGCGCCAGCACATCGCGCCTGCGGCGCTGGACTCGCAACAAGTTGCTCGCCCGTGTGGCGGGCGTTAGCTTTGCGGAGGCTTTATTGACATTTTAATATTAGTTATCGCCTCAGTATTATTCTTTGTTTTGGTTATAAAGTTGGAATCAATGATTCCCATCAACTTTTTGGACAAAGCAGAAAGAACGTTTAACGACCTAGGTGCAAACGTGCAGGTAAGAACAAATTCTTACTCTCGTTTTTATAACACCAAAGGACGATTGGTAAAAAAGTCGGATATAGCAAAAATCCAAAAAGCGGGTTGTCTTACACTTTTTACATTATCGGATAACGCAATCGATATTACGGTGCATCCAGCTAATAAAGATACTGTGTTTGAAAAAGCTAAAAGTATATTTAAAGAGGCTCAAGTTGTTGAAATTGATATACAAAGCTAACAAACCAATTATTCCGACCTCAACTCGCTGCGCTCTTTTCGTCGGCATATTGGGGCGTTATGTTGGAGCAGCATATTGATCGCTCGTATTAAGACAATCAGTTTTGGGGTATTAGTAGCTGCATTAATCATTACGATCACGTTGATGGTAGCCGATGTTGAATTTTATGGGCTCCTCAGTGTTTACGTATTTATGGTTTTATGGAGTTTACACAAGATATTTTTGTGGCTCATCGGTGATGAGTTTGGCATCGCCGTTCAGGTGAAAATTAAGAAAGACGCACCAAAAGCAATTCGTTTCCTTGGGCTGTTATTTGTCTGCTTTGTTTTTTATTTCGTAGCTAAGGGGCTTATCAAGCATGTTTCAACATAACAAGTTGCTTAATTTCGTTCCGGCCACAAACAGCATGGCCTCCACTGGACTGCCTACGCTGCGCTGCGGCAGCCAATTAGCAAAGCGTTAGCACTGTCCACTTATGGCACAGACTGTGTGAAAACTCTGATCACCTTTTGGTCTAAGTATCTGCTGCTTATGATCGATTAATCTATACATTTAGTTCACTTAATATACTGATATTTATATAATAAGACTATTGATTCAGTCGAGGGTTGAGGCAATATGTCAAAGTTTATAAGCGGTGAAGATCGTAACCAATCAACGTTATTTCCAGAATCGTTGGAAGACTACGTCAGTGAAGATAATACGGTCAGAGTAATTGATGTTTTCATTGAGGAACTAAATCTAGCTGAATTGGGGTTTAAAGGATTAACCTTAAAGTCCACAGGCCGCCCTAAGTATCATCCAGCCACACTATTAAAGCTTTATCTTTATGGTTACCTCAACCGTATTCAATCATCCCGCCGATTAGAAACCGAATGCCAACGCAATATTGAACTGATGTGGCTACTTGGTAAGTTGGCACCCGACTTTAAAACGATTGCTGATTTTA
>NZ_JAMXSK010000062.1:0-2652 GCF_024124645.1 Pseudoalteromonas sp. Ps84H-4
CATAGAAAAGGCGCTCAATGCGAGGCCGAGAAAATGTCTAGGGTTTAGGCAACCAGCGGTAATATTCGATGAATTACGCAAAGCAGCCTAATTTAGCGAGTGGTGCACTTCGGACTTGAATTCGCGTGTAATAAAACAAAATGGATAATTTAAGGAGAAATTTTGGAACACTATTACATTAACGATAACGCCCAAAACACAGGTGAACATGAGGTACATACAGAGTCATGCCCGTACTTCAACTTGATAACAGACCGCACTTATTTAGGTTTCTTTCATAGTTGCAAAGATGCAGTAGAGAAAGCAAATATTCAAATGTCGACGGGTGTAAGCATTGTTGCTCGCTTTGCCATACTCGATAGAGAAATTTATAACAGAGACTGACTTGTTTTAGTCGTAGTATTCAGTCTCTTTCAAATTGTGATAGCTAAATTAAAGGTTTGTTTTAAATTGGCCTACAGCCTCAACGACTTCTTTTGCGCCTTTTTGAATATCATCGATAATATTACCTGCACTATTAGATAAATCCAAAGCTTCTTTGGCTTCTACTAAACTAGCTTCAATTTGAGTAACAGCGTCCTGTGTTAGTAGTTTGTTTTCAGCAACTACACTAATTATCTGCTCTGTAGCTAAGCTCGTTCTTGATGCTAATTGTCTTACTTCGTCTGCAACAACTGAGAAACCACGTCCTTGTTCTCCGGCTCTTGCTGCCTCAATTGCAGCATTAAGTGCTAATAAGTTAGTTTGATCTGCTATTCCTTTAATACTTTCAACCAACTGAGAGACTTTTGCTGATTGTACATCAAGTTTATTAATGCCTTCGCTCGCAGTTTCAAGTTTCTTAGAAAGCGCATTCATAGTTGAGATGGCTTGCTTTACAACACCTAAACCATTTTCTGCATCAGAGTCTGTTTGTTTTGAGATATCATAGGCAATGCCAGCTGTTTCTGAAATAGCTTGCTCTCTTCTCATTTGTTCTGTAATGACAGTCGCGAACTTAGCAACTTTATATAAATCTCCATTTTCGTCATGGATAGGGTTATAAGAAGCTTCAAGCCATACTTCATTGCCGTAACTATCTATTCTTTTAAAACGATCAGAGATGAAGCGACCACACTTTAACTCTGACCAAAACTCTCTATAAGAATTTGAATTTGCCTCTTCTGGAGTGCAAAAGATACTATGGTGCTTACCTAGTACTTGGCTTTTAGAGTACCCCATTGCATTTAAAAAATTATCGTTAGCACTCAGAATTATTCCATCTAGTGTAAACTCGATTACAGCTGATGAACGACTAAGAGCAGCAAGCATATCTTCTTTGTCTCTCGAATGAGAGATAGTGCGAGTGAGTTCAGATGAAAAAACAGCTATATCATCATTTACAGGTTGAACAATACTTCTAAGCCACAACTCTCTGTCAGTTTTCGTTTTTAACTGTAAAGCACCATGCCAATGGTTAGTTTTCTTAAGTGCAGACAAGAATTTTTGTGTATGAGGTTTATTTAATGACTTTTTTAAGATCAAGCTTTCAATGCTTGCTCCTTTTAGATCCTCAACTTCAGTTTCGATTGCTGCAGCAAAACGATGATTTGCTTCTAAGATGTGCCCACTTTTACTTAATAAAAAATACAGCATCTCTTCTTTCAGTTCCTGCTTAATATTTTCATACTCAGCAGTTTGCTCTTTTAGATAAGCTATCTCAGATAACAATTTTTTATTTGTAAACCACATTAGGTAGCTTCCCTTTTTAGAGTTAACTCAAAATTTGAGTATTAAGAACCAATAGTTTAGAAATAAAATACTAGAAATCACAATAAACGCTAGTCAAATTTAACATTTTATTTTTATGTTCAATTAACATTCTAAATAAAAAGACGCTATTACTGTAAAACCAACAAAAACCTACATAACATTGCAAGCTAATCTCAATTTAACATAACAATAAATTATGTAGCTTATTCTATAAGGATAATTAGTCGCCGATTGGAATTTTCGGTCTTTCAAAAATTAATGCCTTTTTCTGTAATTGCGACAAAGAAACTTTTCTATCCCCAACGCCAAGTAGCTTAACCGACTCCCCCCAATTTGCTGTACAATACTTAACATCATTCTTGATAATCGCTAACCAACTTGAAGCTCTACGGGTACTTACATCAAAGTGCTTAGCAAGTTTTTTACTGTGAAGTATTCTCCATTTTCAAGCATATATTCGGCTGCATCATTTACTGATAACATAAGGCCCTCCAAATAGTTCATTCATTTGCAAGCATAGGTGGTCTGGCAAACAGCAAAGCTTGTTTTTGTAAACTTCTCATGCTGGATTTTCTGCCATATATAGCAACCACTTTTACTTTGCTATTCGGGACACCAGTATCAACCGTCTTATACTTATTGGTTGTACGGATGTTATATAGAAGTGCACTCGCTTTATTTGCTGAAATAGAAAGTGCTTTCCCGAGAGATTGGGCTGTATAAAACTCACCTGTCTCTAACATTAATTCAGCTGCTTTTTCTGTCGATGCCATTGTGAACTACTCGCGCCTAAAGGCATCGAGCTTCCAAGATAATAGCCTAAGCTACTAACCTTTCTTTTTTGACGCTTCGTTGGACACCGCTAGTCGAGCTTTTGACTCGGCTAGTCTTACGATTGCC
>NZ_JAMXSK010000063.1:0-2583 GCF_024124645.1 Pseudoalteromonas sp. Ps84H-4
TATCAAGATGTTGCAATGGCTGTTAGCCACAATTAAGTGGAGAGCCGGATGCGCTGAAAGGTGCACGTCCGGTTCGGAGAGGAGAGGTTGGGAGATAGCACGACTACGCCCCGCCTCTTACTCTACTTGCCACATGGAGTGGGTTTGTTTATGTCGCTTTCGTGATAGATGTTTTTTCACGATACATTGTAGGTTGGCGTGTATCAACGACAATGCACACAGAGCTTATTCTTGATGCGTTAGAGCAAGCTATTTGGCATCGTGGCAACCCCGAAGGGTTAATTCACCACAGCGACAGAGGCAGCCAATATTTGTCTATACGATACACTGAGCGACTTGCTGAAGCTGGAATTCAAGCGTCTGTAGGCAGTGTGGGTGACTCTTATGACAATGCATTGGCTGAAACAATAAATGGATTATTTAAAACAGAGATTATTCGCAGAAATGGCCCGTGGAAGAATGTTGATGCTGTTGAATACGCAACGTTAGAGTGGGTCAATTGGTTTAATAATCAACGCTTATTATCTTCAATTGGGTATATTTCACCAGCTCAATATGAAACAGACTACTATGATAATTTAAACGAGTCAGGTAAAGTGGCCTGACTTAAACAAACTGGTCTCCGATGAACTCGGGGCGATTCATTTGTATACATTCGACAGCGTGCCTATTATCTCATTTTGTCATACACAGTTTTCATCTAAAATAACCTGTTGCGCCTTTAAAAATAGGCGTATACGCTTTGTTTACACCCGTATACATCAGAGGTATTTTAGAATGGCTATTCTAAGCATCCGAATTGACGATAAATTAAAAGAGTCTTTAAGTAGTGAGGCGCAAAAGGAAGGTATTTCTTTATCTGAATATGTGAAGAAATCACTGGAAATTAAGAGCGTTGATACTCATATACTAGCAACAGAGAAAAACTTAAAAAGCTCTGTTGATAGTATTAAAGATTTAGCGCTCGTCTCTCAGGAGACTGTACACGAAGTTGAACTAAATATTCAGCGGCTAAATGAATCGCTTAAAAATGCAAATCACTTAAAAGAAATCAAAAAATTGAAATGGATATTGATTTCTATATCCCTCATCTTTGTATCAATCTCGATCCCAATATTTCACTTTAATATTGCTTATTTCAAAACCTTCTTTTATTAGGCTTTATCCTGAATAATTTAAGGCCTATGAGCCAAGCCTATTAGTAAATATTCCAGTTACCGGAAAGCCTTTGCCGTCCAACACCTCTGTATTAAGCTTTTCACTTTACGATGAATTACCTTCAACAACTTAATTTAAATAAACTTTTTAAAGGCGTTTTCAAAAGACTATAAGTGTATAATTATGGCGCAGGTTTTGCAGTTAATATCACTCATACGATCATACTAAGGAAAAGAACCTATGCGAGTTGATGCAAACGTACATTATTTTAATGGGAACCAGCGTACCAAGCCTTCAACAGAGGCCTCAACGTCATTTTCGGCTGCATTAACAGCAGCACAAACAGACAATGATAAGACTGACAGCAGCACAAAACAGGCGGATTTCACTAGTATGACCCGGCAAGAAATGCGGGACTGGGCCAACACTCAAATCCGCAATGGAGAAATGTCTCTCGATGACGGCAGGCCTTTCATGGCTATGACTATGAAAATACCCGTAAATGGAGGCGAACTGGCAGGTGCACACAGTGATGAAACACGATATAACTTCATTCAAAAAACGCGTGATGGCATCCAAGGCGCACTGTCACGCAATGACGAGACTACTTTGAAGATGTTAGAATCAGCTATGTCTATCATGCAAGACAAAAGTACTGGTGTTAACATTCGTATTTAGAAATATAAAAAGGCCAGAATGTCTGGCCTACATCATTAATAAATCAAAGAATACTGATCTGGACTGACATAGTATTCCATGGCGAATTAGTCGAAGTATTTTGGTATTTGAATAATCCGTTTTGATGACCATCGACATTGTATTCATTGAGGAAACCCACGACAGTTTGCCCAGCGGTACAAGGCCATGTGTAGTTACTACCAGTCACACAAACAGGCGTACTTGAGTACATTGTGGAACTCGGAAGTAACCCACCGTTCATCCAAGCAATATGATTATAACCATAACCAATTTCTAAAACAGCAGTACGCAGCTGCTCTCCCCCATGATCACATGCAGTTGTTGTCATACCAACAGTGGACTCCCACCCACAATCAGTTGAACCAACAGCATATACCCACATTGAAGATAGCGGCGGAGCTGATGCTCGAGCCATTAATTCAGACTCCATGCGGATGTTTTTGATTTCGGCAGGAGCTGGAGCATTCTGACTAGTGAGTACAGGAAGGGAGGTAATTACTTGTTGACTGCGCGGAACTTCCTCAGCATAACTCATATTACTTACACCAGTTGCTATGACTACAGATAGCAGGCCCGAATTAAATTTATTTTCATAGTCCTTGAACATTAGGCTTGCGCAATCTCACCCTTTCAAGGGCGAGTCAAGCAAGAGGTAACTAGTCTTTTTTCTGACTTAAAGCGCGTGAAGTTTTTACGGCTCTTTCACTTGGCGGTGTGTTTTGATTT
>NZ_JAMXSK010000064.1:0-2564 GCF_024124645.1 Pseudoalteromonas sp. Ps84H-4
ATTTTTTGCTAAATCAATCGCAATAACGTTAAGATTCACCATGTATGGACTCCTTTTGTAAAAGTTTTGTCGCTTATTACGTTACCCCCCTGTGGGAGGGGAGTCCATACATCTCTGTGGTTCAATTGTCTTTACTCACAAAGAGAAGAGAACGAGAAGACAATGAGTATGCGAAATAGACAGCTACTTAATTTAAATCCTCTAAAGCGCAGCGTCTTTTATCCTCTTTGTGAGTTTAGTTTCTCTGTGAAGCGCGCAGCGCCTCGGTGACCTCTGTGGTCCCAATATCTTTTTCACAAAGAGAAGTGAATGAGCGGACTTCAGATAATTATTAAATGTATATTAGCCTGCTGGATCTTTTTCTAACCACAGAGGACACAGAGAGCACAGAGGAAGAGACCATAACCTATTTGTGAGTTTAGTTTCTTTGTGAAGCACTTAGCGCCTTAGTGGTTCAATGTTTAAATCTAAACAGAACCACTAGAGCCACCAAATAAAGGGAGTAGCTATAAAACCTGTTTAAACTTACTGCGCTTGTTGCGCAACATGGTCCATATATTCGTCAAACGTGCCCTGAAAATCGATAAGCTTTTTATCTTTAATATCGATGATACGAGTCGCTAATGACGATACAAACTCACGGTCGTGGCTCACAAAAATAAGCGTGCCTTGGTAATCTTTTAAAGCATTATTGAGCGCTTCAATGGCTTCCATATCCATGTGGTTAGTTGGCTCATCCATAATTAGCACATTGATGTCTTGCATCATCAGCTTACCAAACAATAGACGGTTCTTTTCACCACCCGAGCAGTTACGTGCTTTTTTGTTAGCGTCATCTGCGGTAAATAATAAACGGCCTAACATAGCACGCACCATTAAATCGTTGTGCTTAGCGGTGCGCCACTGCGACATCCAATCGAACAGAGTTAAGTCGTTATCAAACTCTTTACTGCTGTCTTGTGGGCAATAACCAATGCTGGCATTTTCAGACCACTTAACCACACCCTCGTTACTTTGTAATTCATTCACTAGGCAGCGTAATAGGGTGGTTTTACCAACACCGTTTTCACCAATAACCGCAAGCTTAGCACCCGCTTCTAGTAATAAGTCACCACCACTGAATAGGGTTTCACCCTCAAAGCCATGACCTAGCTTAGTAAGCTCTAATGCTTGGCGATACATCTTTTTACCTTCGTCAAAACGAAGTGATGGGCTAATACGGCTTGAAGCTTTTACTTCATCAAGCTTAATTTTATCCATGCGCTTAGCACGAGAGCTGGCTAGTTTTGCTTTTGATGCGTTAGCACCAAAGCGGTTTACGAACTCTTGTAGCTCGTCAATTTCAGCGCTCTTCTTAGCGTTTTCAGCAAGCAGTTGTTCGCGTTGTAAGCTTGAAGCTTCGATCCACTTTTCGTAGTTACCAGGATAAATTCTTAGCTCACCGTAGTCGATATCGGCCATGTGTGTACACACCGAGTTTAAGAAGTGACGGTCGTGCGAGATAATAATCATCGTACACTTTCGCTGGTTAAGCTCGTTAGCTAGCCAAGTAATTGTGTGAATATCAAGGTTATTGGTTGGCTCATCAAGTAGCAAAATATCAGGGTTTGCAAACAGTGCCTGCGCTAAAAGCACACGTAGTTTCCAGCCCGGCGCAACGTTCGCCATTAAGCCGTAATGAAACTCCTGCTCAATACCCGCTTGGATCAAAATTTCTTCTGCACGGCTTTCTGCTGTGTAGCCATCCATTTCGGCAAAAACGCTTTCAAGCTCAGCGACTTTCATGCCATCTTCTTCACTCATTTCTGGCAGTGAATAAATACGGTCGCGTTCTTGTTTTACTTTCCAAAGCTCGGCATCACCCATGATAACCGCATCAACCACAGTGTATTGCTCAAATGCAAACTGGTCTTGGCTAAGCGTACCTAGCTTTAAACCCGGCGCAATCGACACATTGCCAGAGGTTGGCACAAGCGCACCACTTAGAATTTTCATAAAGGTCGATTTGCCGCAGCCATTCGCGCCAATTAAACCATAGCGGTTGCCATTACCAAACTTAGCTGAAATGTTCTCAAACAAAGGCTCTGCACCAAACTGCATGGTGATATTTGCGGTTGAAATCAACGAATTATTCCTAGAAAAATACTGACAGGGTTATGGGCGCAGAAACTGCGAAAATAAACAAGCAATAGGGTAAATAATAGGCCGCGGATTATACAGATCAGCCCCAAAGAACGCCATTAAAAAAGAGAAAGTTTCAAGGTGAAAGGGGAAAGTTACGAGATGCGAGATTCGAGGTCGTAGCGATTTTACATCGCGTCCTAGCGCCTAGTACTTCATCACACAAGTTCTGACTAGTTGAGGGCACCATAAGCCCTCTCAAGTTTTTCACGAGCTGATTCAACATTAAATAGCCAGTTTATACTTGTTCTTTCTTTATTCCTGCTCCATTCCCAGGCCGCGAGTTCTGTCTTTAGTTCTTCCATACTTGCTATACGTCTATCTAAACATTGCTTATTCATATTACCAATTTCTATCTCGACCATGTTCAACCAACTCGCGTG
>NZ_JAMXSK010000065.1:0-2178 GCF_024124645.1 Pseudoalteromonas sp. Ps84H-4
GGCGAAATAACAAGGCCGATAGTGGATGATTAGGCTCCAAGCTGAAAGTAAACCACCTCCGCAGCCATTTATTGGTGTGGTCTACAGAGGATTATGTCTTTTTAGAGGGGAAAATCCCTAGAACCCCTAGATGAGGAGAGCGGGCCTACGGGGGCTAGTCGTTCGCATAGTTCCTGAAACCTGTTACGTCACTGGTTTTATTCGTATAATATGTCGCAAATTTCGGAATTTTTGTGACACAGAATTGGAGCACATGATGACTACTTTGAACCGTCCTGACCTCAGCGATATTCATATTGGCGATTGGGTTGACCGTTGGTTGCCTGCTGCTTGGCGTCCTTATGCAAGGCTTGCCCGGATCGACCGTCCGGTAGGAATATGGCTCACCTTTTTCCCCTGCCTTGCCGCGCTCATTCAAGCGTCCCAAGGGCTCCCCGAATTTCGGCTTTTGGTAGTGTTTTTTCTCGGCGCATTTTTGATGAGAAGCGCAGGCTCGACAGCCAATGACATTGCGGATCGTAACTTTGATGGGCATGTCGAGCGGACGCGCCTTCGTCCGCTCGCGAGTGGTCAGCTTCGAACGCGCCACGCGCTAATATTCCTCGCCGTCGAACTCGCCTTGGCGGCGCTGCTATTGTTTTTCTTAAGCCCATTCACAGCGCTTGTCGCAGTTTGCGTGCTGCCACTGGTATTCATTTACCCGCTTTGCAAACGCTTCACCCATTGGCCCCAAGCTGTTTTGGGGGCCGCGTTCAATTGGGGAATGCTGATGGCATGGGCGGAGGTGTCAGGCAATATTCCAGCAGGAGCCGTGGTAATGTGGGTCGGCGCTATAGCGTGGCAGATCGGCTATGACACGGTGTATGCTTATGTCGATGTAGCCGATGATACCCGTTTGGGTTTGAAATCAACAGCGATTCTATTTGGACGCAGGGGGCAGGCTATCGTCGGATTGTTCTACGCCTTGACTGTCGGGGCATGGGCGGTTGGGGGGTGGTTACTGGACATGGCGATGCCCTACGCTATCGGTATGGTTATTATTGCAGCTCATCTGGCTTGGCAGATATGGCGTGTTGACCTCGAAAAGCCGGAGCTGAATTTCCGGCTCTTTCTGTCGAACATTCTGACCGGGGCATTATTGGCGGTCGCTGCCTTCGCGGGCACTTGGTAAGTCGCGCAAATCCTGAAACCGCAAGGTGCTTTGGTGTGCTGAAGAACTTGGCCTCACCTATGAACATATCAATGCGGGTGGCACCTTTGGCGTGGTGAGCGACCCCGATTATCTCGCGATGAACCCTAATGGCCTTGTTCCCTGCCTGAAGGATGGTGATTTAGTCCTATGGGAATCGAACGCCATCGTCCGCTATCTTGCCAGACAATACGCTTATCCATCTCGATTACCCAACATCATTATGCCTGTGGCGAGTTATTCGACGAACGGTATCCGGTTTGGGCCGAAATCGCGGTGATCAGCTCGCGCCAGGATGTCCTGAACGCTTTGATTGGGCCTTCTTCCGATTTGTGATCAATTACCGAAAGGTGCAACGACAGCGCGACCTTGCTCGAATGGAAGGATTTGCCGGTCGGGTGTTCCGGTTCACCTCGCCGGCCGAACTGTCGGGCTTCGTAACTGCCATCAAGAAGGCTGCGCAAAAGGCGTGAAATCGGCCTACCGTATATTTGTGCCCCTTTAATGTTCAGGGGCCATCATGCGGATACGATCCACTATGATAGGAAAACGCTCTAAATGGAGATAGCATGACACTTGCCGAACAGTTTGAACTCATCCGATCTGGGCAGATGTACAACGATCTAACGTCTGAACTCGTGGCGGCTCGTGAGGAAGCAGTGTTCCTGACGAATGATTATAATGCCAGCTTCGGCCAAAACGCGGAAAAGCGTGAAGCCGTTCTGACGAAGCTTATCGGCTCAATGGGTAAGCAGGTTCATTTCGAACCTACGTTCCGCTGCGAGTTCGGACGCAATATACACATCGGCGACAACTTTTACGCCAACTTGGGGTTCTAGGGATTTTCCCCTCTAAAAAGACTTAATCCTCTGTAGACCACACCAATAAATGGCTGCGGAGGTGGGTTACTACTTATAAGTGTGGCAAATTAGGTAAATATCGTACATTTAATACGGAACAGCCCTGATATGGCCATCAAAAACGAAATT
>NZ_JAMXSK010000066.1:0-2139 GCF_024124645.1 Pseudoalteromonas sp. Ps84H-4
TTAACGAGGGCTTGATTATAGTGAGACCAGTTTGTGATTTTGCTCATTGTTGTTGCACAGGCTAGTAGGATATAGATGATCTGATCACAGGCTGGCAAGATAGTTCAAACTTTTAGGAAACAACGCCCACCAACAACAAAAACTAAGCTGATTAATAAGTTATTAAAATATACAGGGTTTACAGCATACCAAAGCAAGTTAGATAAAGAGCCGCTATTAAAAAGGCTTAACGATGTTGTAAAAATCAACCTTGAACCAAGGTATGTTTTTGATGAATGTATTGCTTATTTTGGTCAAAACAGAATAGCGCTAGCTGGTTATACAACGCTGCAAGACACTATTTCTACGGTATTATCAAATGAGCGTAACCGAATTGAAATGGTGCTGCTTGATAGTTTGTCTTCAGGTACCAGAAAAACATTACTTAAATTACTTGAGTCAAATAATACCTTTACTGACTTAGCCAAGTTAAAGAAAATGGCTAAGGACTTTTCAACGAGCCAAATCACCCAAGAGCTGAAGACGCATAAAATTATACGCTCGCTTTATCCAGAAATTAAGTCACTGATTGCTGAACTGGAGCTATCACCTAAAAATCTTGAATACTATGCTTCACTGGTAAAGCACAAGTCCGTTTATAAGCTTAGAAGACACGCAGATAGCCAAACTATTTTATATCTCGTTTGTTACTTGTTCTTCAGGTACCGAGAGACTAACGACAATCTTGTTGCTGCATTTATTTACTTGGTAAGGAAGTTAACCGAATCAGCTAAAGGCTATGCAAAGCAGCGTATTGTTGAAGATGTAACCATTGTAAGAACCAAATTAAAATCCGCTGGTAGTTTATTAAAGTACTTCATCGATACCGATATGGACGATGATTTAAGCTTTGGTGATGTACGTAAAAAAGCCTTTGAATTGATCCCTGCTGACAGTATTAAACTGTTAAGTGATCACTTAGATAATAACGACTTTGATGGCCGTCAGTACGAATGGCAATTTATTGATAAACAATCCAGTAAAATTAAAAAACTTATCCGCTCATTATTTATGTCTATCGATATTGAGTTCATTCATTTAAAGGATGAACTCCATGAGCAGTATGTTATGGCACATTCTGAACTTAGTGAATTAAAGGCTATCCAAACCATTAACATCGATGTGGTACCTAAACATGACCGAGAGTATTTAGAGGGAGAAAATACCAAATTAATTGCTAATCGATTTGAGTATTTCCTTTATCGTAAAGCCGAACAATTATTTCACAGTAATAGCTTAACGGTGAAAGAAAGCGTTAATAACCGTAGTTTAACGTCAGATCTTATACAACCTAAAGAATGGCAGCAAAAAGAGACAATCATTGAAAACACTGGCCTTGATAAGCTGGCAACACCGATTAACCAAACACTCGCAGATAAGAGCCAACAATTAGAAGTTAAGCTGAAGGAAGCAAGCGAGCATATCTTTAGTGGTGATAATAAGTATGTTGAGTTTATTCCTGGCAAAGCCGAACTCAAGTGGTCAATTCCTAACAGCCGTTGGCAACAAACAATTGAAAACCCGCTCTACAATCAAATTCAACACATGGGTATCGTTGAACTCATGTTGTTTGTTGATCAAAAGACAGGTTACTTAAATTCATTTACACACATATCAGCAACTAAAGAAAAATCACCAGTAAATAAAGAAGATCTGATCGCCTGTATATTGGCAAACGGCATCAATTACGGCCTATATAAAATGGCGAATATCTCTGACCGTTCAATGGGTAAATTACGCAGTGTAGATGATAGTTATGTCAGATATGAAACACTCAAAACGTCTAATGATCAGGTTTCTAATGCTATAGCCACGTTGCCAATATTTGCCTATTACCATGTGGACGATAATCAGTTGTTTTCAAGCATTGATGGTCAAAAATTTGAGTGTCGCATAAATACGTTTAAGGCTCGGTATTCGTCTAAGTACTTCTCCAAAGGTAAAGGTGTTTCAGCATTAACATTGGTTTCTAATCATGTTCCGGTGAGTACGCAAGTCATTGGCGCTAACGAATATGAAGGTCACTTTGCTTTTGACTTACTCTATAACAACTCTTCAGATATACAGCCTAATACCTTATCGACCGATACGCATGGTACC
>NZ_JAMXSK010000067.1:0-2134 GCF_024124645.1 Pseudoalteromonas sp. Ps84H-4
GCGAAATAACAAGGCCGATAGTGGATGATTAGGCTCCAAGCTGAAAGTAAACCACCTCCGCAGCCATTTATTGGTGTGGTCTACAGAGGATTATGTCTTTTTAGAGGGGAAAATCCCTAGAACCCCTGGTTGGTAAATGTTAGTCTTCGACTCAAATAGAAAGAGGGCTAGAAAATGGATAAAACAGACCAGTTATATGTACAAGCAGACTTTTCACATCAAGACATGAGTGGTCAGTATTTTAAAAATTGCAAATTTTTCTGCTGTTCCTTTAAACGAGCGAACCTCCGCGATACACAATTTGTAGATTGTTCTTTCATTGAACGAGGTGAATTAGAGGGGTGTGATTTTTCTTACTCGGATCTTAGAGATGCATCTTTTAAAAACTGCAGTCTTTCAATGTCGTATTTCAAAGGTGCAAATTGTTTTGGTATCGAGTTCAGAGAATGCGATTTAAAGGGTGCCAATTTTTCTCAAGCTAGCTTCATGAATCAGGTATCGAACAGAATGTATTTTTGTTCAGCTTATATAACAGGTTGTAATCTTTCATACGCCAACTTTGAAAGGCAGTGTATCGAAAAGTGTGATTTGTTTGAGAATAGATGGATTGGCGCAAATCTGAGTGGTGCATCATTTAAAGAGTCTGATTTAAGTCGGGGAGTATTTTCTGAAGGGTGTTGGAGCCAGTGTAGGTTGCAAGGTTGTGATTTGAGCCACTCGGAGTTGTATGGTTTAGACCCTCGGAAAGTTGACCTTACAGGTGTAAAAATCTGTTCGTGGCAGCAAGAACAACTTTTAGAGCAATTAGGTTTAATAGTAGTTCCTGACTAAATTTGATGGTTTGAACACACACATAACAAACGCCTCAAGAGGGACTGTCAACGCGTGGCGTTTCCAGTCCCAATGAGCCGCTGTGGTTGCAGTTGTTGTGTTTGAGTTTAGTTGTTATGCGTTGCCAGCCCCTTAGGCGGGCGTTAGCCCTCAGGAGGAAAAATGAAAATATCCATTATGGCAGCAGTTTCTGAGAATGGAGTAATTGGCTCTGGATTGGATATACCTTGGCATGTACAAGGTGAGCAGCTCCTGTTCAAAGCTATGACTTACAATCATTGGCTTTTAGTCGGTCGTAAAACTTTCGACTCAATGGGTAAACTTCCCAATAGGAAATATGCTGTGGTTACTCGCTCAGAAATGGTCTCGAATGATCCAGATGTTATTTATTTCACCAGCATTGAATCGGCATTATCTTACTTAGACAATACGACAACACATGTCTTTGTTTCTGGTGGTGGTGAAATTTACAAAGCATTAATCGAACAAGCAGATGTTATCCATCTTTCAGTGATTCATAAGCACATCTCTGGCGACGTGTTTTTCCCTTCAGTTCCACAGAGTTTCAAACAAACATTTGAGCAAAGTTTCAGTTCAAATATTGATTACACGTACCAAATTTGGGCAAAGGGCTAACAAACTGTTTAAGAGGGATTCACAACGCGTGGCATTTTTACTATGCGTTGGTTTTAGTGGTTAAGGCGGTATGCGGAAGCTTCGGTATTGCGTTGCTCACCCCTTAACAGGGCGTTAGAGCACTCCTAGTAAAGTAACATAGAGTTAACAAAATAATGTTAGATAAATTAGTTGGTAAGGTTATTAATTTCAAAGCGGTCACTAAAACCAAGGTACAGTTTGAATTAAGTGAAAATAATTGTGTAATCGAACTTCAAGTATCTGATGCTTGGGTTATTAATCGTAATGATGAAGTTACTGTTGTCGGCGAGCGGGACTCAAAAACAGGTAAGTTTATTGCCTATGCTTACAATAACCACACAAAGGGAGTATTTGGTAAGTATGATGCCCAAGTAGTAGGTGGATGGTTGTTTGTTGTTATTGGGCTATTCTTTTTTTGGGCTATTTTTCCACTGTTCTTACATGTTCCTGCAGGAATCAAACAGATTTCGCTTGGGAAAAAAGTTAACGAAGCTTTTGACTTGGTGACACAGAGCAAAGTGGGGTTCTAGGGATTTTCCCCTCTAAAAAGACTTAATCCTCTGTAGACCACACCAATAAATGGCTGCGGAGGTGGGTTACTACTTATAAGTGTGGCAAATTAGGTAAATATCGTACATTTAATACG
>NZ_JAMXSK010000068.1:0-1802 GCF_024124645.1 Pseudoalteromonas sp. Ps84H-4
TCGGGTATAACGCCAACCCTATGCTCGTAAGCATAAAAAACAGAAAGAGCACTAAACGGCTGTTAGCAAGTGAGAAGTTGGTAATGGACATTAACGCGTCTCCCCTAAAACACGAACCTGTTGCCCATCACTGATAAAGGCTGCTCCGGCTGCTACGTATCTCTCTCCGAGTTCCAACTCAGCATTAATAATGTAGCCTGACGGTTGAATATCGACAATTTGTACAGGTTTTTTACTAACGGTATTGGACTCACCGTTAAAGGAGTAGAGGAAAGCGCTGTTACTTGTTGCTTCAATATAAACTGCGCCGTGAGGAACCAAGAGAACGTTTTCACTATTTTTCAGACGATAGTTCACTGCAACCACGAGACCTGGCGGTAAAAAATTTCCCTCTGGCACTTGTATACGCAGTTTAACAGGCAAGCTCAAGCCATTACTTGCGCGCTCTGCAATATGAGACAACTCAGCCTCAAAAGACGCCCCTTGATGACTAATACTGATAATCTGTTCATTTGTAGAACGTAGAGCATTTGCCAAAGGTACGGGGATTGATGATTCAACAATAAGTTGCGCTGAACTGTCGAAAGTAAATATGACCTGATTCTGAGCCACCTCTTCAAAGGGTTCCACTTGTCTGGTAGAGACAACACCATCATAGGGGGCTTTTATTACTGCTTGAGAAAGTTCTCTTTCTGTGAGTCTGACTCGGCTTTGTGCTTCACGCACAGAGGCTTGAGCTGTTAAGAAAAGTGTTCTTGCCGCCTCTAAATCTTGCTGGGAAACTGCGTTATTTGATTTGAGATGATTAAGCCGTTCATAGTTTGCTTGGTGTTCTTCAAGCGCGATCTGCGCTTTTGAGGCTTCAGAGCGGGCGTTATCAACTGCTAGTTGATAAGGCTCCAAATCCAGTGTTGCCATGATATCGCCCGCTTTTAACCGGCTACCAATATCCACCTGCACCTTTTGCACTTTGCCAGGAACGCCAAACGAGAGCTGCGCTCTGCTCTCTGTTTGTGTTATTCCAGAAAAGCGAGATTCTTGGTAATGCGCGTTTGCACCCACTTCGTTGAGTGTTACCACTCGAATGTTCTGTTCAGTGGGCTCAGGTATACTTTCACTGCTACAACCCTGTAATAAGACAAGTAGGCAAACTAATGCATATTTACTAAATTTCCTTAATAATATAACTGATCGTTCGAGTATATAAAATGGCGAACTCATAACAAACCCTCTTGAGGTATGGCTTAAATATTAATTACTTTTTTGGTGTAAGAAGGGTCTGAACAAGCTGACGTAAAAGTTCACGCGAATACTCGATATCCGCAGTCGCTATCTGGCAGGACAAACCATCAATGTAGGCAAAGATATAGTGTGTTATTTGCTCGGGTGTGAGCAAATAACTTGTCTCATCTTTATCCTGTAATTTCTTGATCATGGTACAACAGGTGTCAAAGAGCTCTTGACCTGAATCCTGTACCGCTTTCTTAATTTCTGGGTTTCTGGATGACTCTGCGAGGATCTCCAGATACATAATAGTTCCTATTTTATCGCCTGTGAGATAGGCCTCTTGCTCCAAAGCATCCATGAAATCACTAGCGCTCTCAATTCTTCTCAAAGCATCGAGATCTCTGGAAGAATAGCGCTTGGCGATTTCCAGAATGAGTTCATTTTTTGAGGCGAAGTATTGATAGAGACTTGCCTGGCTGACTTTTGCAACACGAGAAATCTCCGCCATGCCAGCGCCATGAAAGCCTTTTTTAACAAAGCATTGCACAGCACCATCAAGAATAGCCTCGATTTTA
>NZ_JAMXSK010000069.1:0-1592 GCF_024124645.1 Pseudoalteromonas sp. Ps84H-4
AGGCAATCGTAAGACTAGCCGAGTCAAAAGCTCGACTAGCGGTGTCCAACGAAGCGTCAAAAAAGAAAGGTTAGTAGCTTAGGCTATTATCTTGGAAGCTCGATGCCTTTAGGCGCGAGTAGTTCACGATGGTGTGGATATTAGCGAACTGCGATACGTATTTTTTGAGGAATGGGAAAAAGAAAATAAGAGCGAATACAACGAAAAGTATTACAAAAACCCTAAAGACAAAGGTAAATACTTATACGATTATCACTTAAAAGACATGAGCTTCACTGAATTACCGCTTGATACTAAGTTGTAAATTTACTTGCATTTGAACGTAGTATGTTTACTATTTTATAGCTATCCCATGCTCCACGTTTGGCATTACGACCACTGGACTTGGGCGAAATTGCCGGCCTCTTCAGGCCGGTTTTTTCAATTATGGACAATAGAAAAGTACAAAGTGAATACTCGTGTTGTTTGAAGTATAAGTCACTTCAAACAACAACTCGCGTATACATAGACGGATATAACTTTTACTACGGCTGTTTAAAATGTACAAATTTTAAATGGCTATAGGAAATGTTAGCGATGATATGACCGATACGTACATTATACCTGATCCACAACAATTAACTGATGCATTGAATGATTTGTATAAGACAGTGCCAGCCCTCGGTTTAAAAGAGTAAGTGATAGGTAAAGAATTTGAAAGGGTAATTGCTACGACCAAGCTAGCCCATATAGGTTTTTAAGATACAAAAAAACCCGCATAAAGCAGGTTTTTTTGTTTTCTTCGTATGTCTACAGGGGGAGGCATAAAGCCAGCATATCCCATAGCTAGTAAGTGAATTGTAAAAGGAGTTGACGATGCCGTCAAGTAATATCAAAAGGTCATTATCTGACTCAAGGTTGAGTACATATGAACAAATTGTTTTTAATGGTACAGCGTTGAGTACAGAGCAAGCATTAAAGCTCTATGCATGGAATGCACAAGTGTCTGCGGCGTTTTTTGCGCCACTTCACCTTTGTGAGGTGGTTTTTAGAAACGCTGTATCTGAAGCCTTGGAGAGAAAATATGGGTTAAATTGGCCTTGGAATACTACATTTGAGCGTAGTTTACCAAACCCTGATAGAGGCTATAGCCCAAGACGTGATCTAATAAATGCCAGAAATGGACAGAACACAACAGGAAAAGTTATTCCCGAATTAAAGTTTGTATTTTGGGAGAAACTGCTAACGAGAAGGTTTGATGATCGTTTATGGACTCCATTCTTGCGTACAGTATTTCCTAATCATGAAGTAACTTTATCAGTGCCGGAAATGCGAAATAAATTGAGGGTTCTTCTTGAGAATGTCAGGGGATTAAGAAATAGAATTGCACATCACGAGCCTATAATTGCGCGAGATCTAGAGTTAGATTTCAAGAATATTGATTTACTAATTAACTATCGCTGCTCAGATACTGCACATTGGACATGGCCTTGTTGATCAAATGCAGCTCTCTAACAAATTCACTTAACTTACTGATATTTAGGCAGACCAAGGGTGTTGATCTTATTTAGCGCCTTCACTTTGATCATCGCTTCAACCAGTTGGCGATTGTA
>NZ_JAMXSK010000006.1:0-190044 GCF_024124645.1 Pseudoalteromonas sp. Ps84H-4
TCGATCAACTGCTTGTAACTCATGGTATCTACTCTTGTTTTTTGGCGATTACAGAGTACCACCAACAGGCAGTTGATCTCTTCTCACCGTTTAACCATGAGTGGTGCACTTATTATCTGAATTCGGGTTTTCTTTTGCCTATTACATGTAATTCTTCATCTATAGAGACAGTAACAGTTGATGTAACTATGGGCTATAACAATGGCTATTATGGGGACTCGATAGATGATTCAGAAAGCCTTTTTGATGATATGCTTGTTTTCATTAATGGTGATTTTGTCGGTGAAATGGTTGATACGGTTAATATCACACTCAATGTTGACCCAACTATAGAAAATAGAATTTCGTTAATTGGCAGGGTGTCTTCATTTGGCGAGGTGACTTTAACTGAAGAGAACTACCAAACTAATTCAGTGTATATTCCCCTTAATGAAAATCATGGTTATGCTGAGTGGGCAAATATGTCTGTCTCCAGTATTACAGAAAATACGATAGATAAAAACTTCTCGAGTTTTGACATTTCGTTCTCACATAATAAATTACCGATAGATATAGATGAAAATCCCTCTTTTATCATTAATTTAGCCAGAGTTGACGGTAGAGAAATAAATCTAGAAAAACAATCATCTGTTGATATATCACATTATTTCCATGTTGAGGATGGCATACTTACACCTAAGTCTTTCGAGGAGTTTAAATCATTTTTTAGTTCAAGGGCTATATTTGGCGAACTCACTTTAATGGTTTCTGCTAGAGGTAAAAAAGTGGACGTTGATTATTTTGGAGAAGTTAATTTCTATTTGGATACTTATAGGTTAGATGGAAAACTGACCGCTCCAACTTCAAATAGTAATGTTGCAGTTGGTAATGTTGAAATCACCTTCTCTTATTTTTTAAATAGAAAAAAGCTGTTTAAAAAAGTAGTTACCGATGAATATGGCTTTTTTAGTATAAAATTACCCCACGCTAATTTGTCATTTTTAGCTAAGAATTTTTATGAAAATACAGAGTATATTTTAAAAGGAGAAATCTCCGCTGAGCAGTCACGCAGTAACATTAATTTTAACCTTATGACCGCGGGCGATAAAAATGTCAAGGCTTCAAATTACCCGAAGGGTAAGATAGTTATTAAAAAACTTTCTATATATGAACCAAGCTATTACCATTTGCTTAATAGTAATCGAAGAAGTCATTTTATAGATGCTTGTAGAATGAAGAATCATGATCATGGATATATTTTTAAGTGTGTGGATATCATCCAGCCTTAACTCTATGCTAACGGCCGCCAAACTCAGAGATTAAGTGAGCTTGTTATCAGCTTATATGCATTCTTCATAGAGTAACAATTTTTGGAATATTAATTGTGATACCTAATTCTAAAATACTAATAAAAAATGTTTCGGAGATTGAAACTTATGATGTTATTGCATCGGAATAGAGCCTAAATATAGCCCTTTACGAACAAGTTCTAAAAGATTATTGGCATGAGGTTATAGCAGATGCGCAAAGCGCAGGTACTGATATTTGGGATGGGCAGTATTATCGATTAGAAAATATCGATGAAATACAACAAGGTTCATTGCAATTAAAGCTGAGCACTATCTCATATTCTACAATTCGCTCTTTAATGAAATTAAGCAAACAGCAGAGCCTAGCGAGTTGTTACTTTCCATACCATATAAATACAGGATCGTTAATTTCGACAAGTGATGACTTTTTTGTGTTTGGTAAAAAATCAACAAAGTCAGACACTTATTTTCTTGGCCTTATTGGCGGTGGCCTTCAAAGGGATGAGTTAGAAGTAATGCAGGCCGATGATATTAAAAAGAACATACTAAAAGAAGCATTTGAAGAAGCGAATATATCCAGTTCAATGATTGATTGGGTAGACCTTAATTCATTTCTTCTAACTAATACGATGAGTGTCGTTATAGTTTTTAATATCAAACTAAATGTAGATAAAGGCCAGTTGTTAAAATCATTCGAAGGCCGAGTTGAGAATGAGCTTTCGGGCTTACAATTTTTTGATCAACAAAGTGTGAATGAATTTAGCCACAAAGAAAATATCCTTTCTTATTTGAGCTTAATACCGAAGCTTGTGAGTAATTTTTAGCTAGATAATATTATTTATGAATAGTAATAATGCCAGTCAATTGACTGGCATTATTGTTTTTGCTTACCACGTATAAGTAGCGCTAAGAGTATATTGCTCGCCGCGACCGGGGGTACCCGGTACTTCTTCGAATGATTCATCCCAAATATTGTCAGCTGCAAAGGTAACAAACACATTATCAAGCTGGGCAGGTGTGAATTTTATCGTTAACTGTGTAAAGAAGGCTTCATCATCAGAGCTACGTAGGCGGTTACTGTGTTGTTTACGCCATTCGTTATCGATACGTAGCTCAAGCACATCCATCGGTTGCCATACTGCGCCCAGTGTTACACGGTGATCAGGGTAGTTCAGCGCATAAAAGCTCGCATCAATATCTGCCGTACCATAGTCTTCTGACTTCTCTAAATAGGTGTAGCTGGCAATCAACTCAGTGCTTTCAAACGATTTATTCGCTAAAAACTCAACACCGAAGGTGTCTATATCAACCGGGTTTGCAAAACGAGCTGAGGTTGCATCAAAGCGATATGTCCAATCGGTAAGGTTTTTATCTTTGCGGTAGAAAATAGCTGAATCTAAACGCCACGAAGACTGTTCAATCAGTAAACCTAGTTCAAGGTTATCGGTGGTTTCGCGCTCAAGGCTGTAGTTACTTCTGAATAATCCGCCCGTTTCACTGCCGCCAATTGCTGTATAACCAGGAACTTGTGTTGCTTCGGCGTATGATGCATACCAGGTATGTTCACTGCCATTTTGATGAGCTACTTTCAGACTTGCATCGGCAATAAATGAGGTAGCTGAGCTATCACGGTTTGTATCATCAAATGCAGCACCAATACGAATAGTAAGCTCTTTGTTAGCTGCAAGGGCCGCCTTGTACTCAGGTAAGATACTGAGCTTAGTGTAATTGCGTGACGTAAAGTTGTTTTCAAGAGACGTTGATTCAATTTCATCAGCAATAAATTGGCCAGCATAATTAATAGCATAGCGGTTATTTAAGCGGTGACGCCCAGAGAGTGCCAATGACTTAACCGTGGTTTCGTGAAACGCTTCAAAAATAGCTGGGTTTTCACGAGATAATACATAATGGTCGTTATGTTTGCGATAATAACCAGTCACTTCAAGGCTATTGCCCTTACCATAAATTTGCTTGTGATTGAGCATGAAAAGCTTGGTTTCAAGATCTTCGGTTTCGTTAAAATTAAATGGTGTGTAAAGGTTTGGCCAACCAAAAAACTTCTCTTGGCGTCCAAACATAAAATCGGTTTGCGAGGTAGAGCTTGCAAGTTGAATACGCGCTGAGGCACGTTCAAAGTCGTGGTCGCCATTCTCAATTGAGCCATCGCTTTTTGAGTGTGAGTATTCACCCTCAAAACCTAATCGCCAATCTGGTTTACTATCCAGCTTTTGGCTATGGGCAGCATGAATGCTTTGTAAATTAAAGCCATTCGTACCTGTGCCAAGTGAAACGCTGCCAGTGCTTGTGATAGGGCGCCAGCCAAATGAAACTGTGCCAACCGAGCTATTCATACCATAAAGGGCATTATCAGCACCTGTAAGTACTGAAGGGCCTGTTAGCATCTGTGGGGCAATTGGAATTTCAGCAAAGTAGTGGCCAGATTGAGGGTCAAATAACGTACTGCTACCAACACGAAAGCCGGTATTTTCAAAGATACCACCACGAATGGTTACATCAGCTTGTGCTTCAGCCATATTGCGCGATTGCAAATCGACACGTGGGTCATATTCTAAATTTGATACCGGCGCATCAAAAGTACCTACAGGTTCTTTATTTGCGGTTGCTGAAACTTCAACGGTGATTTGTTCAATGTTGTTGGTGTCTTCTGCTAGCACTGAGCAAGTGACGAATAAAGCGGGAAGTGTAAGCTGTACTGCGCGTACCATCTAAAACTCTCTTGATTTTGTTTAATCTGGGGTAGTGGGCTAGTTAGGCGCACTGAAAATTGCGGGTATTGTATCTGAATCACTGAGTTATACCACTCCAACCAGATTTCAGCAGGCAATAAAAAACCGCGCTAATTATTGCGCGGTCTTTTTACTAAAACGGTGTTTAGTTTTGATTAATAGATTGCGGTGGGAAGTTACTTAGAATGTTAGCAACGGTTTCATTGATAACTTCAGTGCGCTTTTCAGGTGATTGATTCTTTTGCAAACGACCTTCTTTAGCGCCACGCCAAACTAACTGGTTAGAAGCGCGGTCAACTACGTCTAAAATTAATGTACCCACTTCGTATTCGCGAGTCGTTGTTTGCGTGTTATAACCCATGCCCCAGTAATTCCAGCGTGCACCGTAACCTACGTTGAAGGTATCTACATCAATTTTTGTATCAACTGACGCATGATAGTTAATCAGTACATCTGCTTGTGCCATATCAACAAGCTTCATACCGCTTTTTTCAAGTTCAGCATTAACGGCTTCACGCACACGTTTTTCCATTAAAGGACTAATTTGGTAGTTCGCTACGTTTTTAGTTAAGCTCGCATTAGGTACCCAAGAGAAGGTTTTATAATTACTAAAATCTGCTGATTTGTCGTAATCCCAGTCAGGCGTTTTAGCACAGGCCGCTAAAAATAATACAGCCGTCGCGATTAATAAGTTCTTCATATTGTTTGCTCCTTGGCAAATTTCCACTACTTGATTGATAACATAACATAAAAATAATTCAACGGAATGATTATTTAAAAACTATGGCACATTTACAAAAAAGTACTGTAATAGTTTGTAATAAATACCCAAACAACCTCAAGATGCGAGTTTCAGTTGGAATTAAAAGCGATTTAGGCAAGGCATTGATTGCAAGTAATAGTGGTTCTATTGTTAAAATCAATAACGCAGTATAAATCGTTTTTAAACCAACCCTTTGGGCGCTTCACAGGCACTTACTCTCATCGTTGTTACTTCTTAAAAGGGATTGCCATTGTTGCAAAGTAACGCCTTGATATTAAGCACCTGTGAAACGCTGAATTCTGCATCTTGAGGTGGCTTGGGTATAATTATCCTTGACTGAATCAATGATTAATTTTCGGATTGAATGCTGTGTTTGAGCTCTATCTAACTCATTCGTCCAGAAAGTATTGCGAATTATTTATAGTTATTTTGACTTATAAAGCACGATGTAGGAGAAAAAGGTGAACTTTTCAAACGACAATAAAAAACCGTGCTAGGCGCACGGTTTTTCAACTAAAACAGAATTTAGATGTTATCAGTTTTTTGTGGTGGGAAGCTACTAAGAATATCTGCAACTGTATCTACGATTGCATCAGTGCGCTCTTGTGGTGACTGTTTCTTTTTTAAACGACCTTCTTTAGCTCCACGCCAAACAAGTTGATTTGATGATTTGTCAACAACATCTAAAATCAATGTGCCAACATCATATTCATTCGTAACAGTATACGTGTTGTGGCCAACACCCCAATAGTTATACCCCATGTTCATTGTTTGAACATTAATTTTGGTATCAACTGAGGCATGGTAGTTTAAAAGTACATCAGCTTGTGCCATATCAACTAACTTCATGCCATTTTTTTCAAGCTGAGCATTTACGGCCTCACGCACACGTTTTTCCGTTAAAGGGCTAATTTGATAGTTTATTACGTTTTCAGTTAGGCTCGCATTAGGTACCCATGAGAAGGTTTTATAATTACTAAAATCTGCTGATTTGTCGTAATCCAAACTAGGTGTCTTAGCACAGGCCGCTAAAAGTAAAACTGTTGATGCGATTAATAAGTTTTTCATCTTTATTGCTCCTTGGCAAAATTTCCATCATTTAAATTAATAACATAAAACAGTAATAATTCAACTAAATGATTTACGGTAAATTTACAAAAGAGTCAGTAATAGTTTGTAATAAATACCCAAACCACCTCAAAGTGCGAGTTTCAGTTGGGATTAAAAGCGATTTAGGCAAGGCATTGATTGCAAGTAATAGTAAAATCAATAACGCAGTTATAAATCGCTTTTAAAGCAACCCTTTGGGCGCTTCTCAGGCACTTACTCTCATCGTTGTTACTTCTTAAAAGGGACTGCCATTGTTGCAAAGTAACGCCTTGATATTAAGCACCTGTGAAACGCTGAATGCTGCATCTTAAGGTGGCTTGGGTATAACCATCCTTGACTACAGCAATGATTAATTTTTGCAATTAAGCACTGTGTTCAACTTCTATCCAGTCTTTTTCATCAACCCAGTTTTGCGCACCATCTTTCACTGTACGAATTGGGACGATGTAATCACAGCTGACTTGTGGTTTAACTGAGGCAAAAATCGGCACAAAGCCAAAGCTAAGAGCGGTTTCGATAATTGCTTTTTGGTTTTGTGGGTCGATATCAGCTGCTTCATCGATATAAATCGGAATACGATACAGGTTTTGCTCTTGATCACTTAATAAATAACGAATAAACAGCATGCCACAAAGTAGCTTAATGGTGATACGAGTACCGTTAGAGCCGGCTGAGTCTATTTTTTCGAAGTGTTCAGTTTCGCCAGCACGATTTACTACTTCAAAACGAATATCAAATAAGTCGGTCAGTGTTAAACCTGCTTTTTCTGAGGCAAGTTTAATTAAATGATCTTTCGCTTCGTTTACCGCAGACTCGCTATAAGGCTCTTGACTTAATAGGTCTAGAGTATCGCCTTGCTCAAACTGGTTTGAGGTACTGATAATGGTATCAATGCTATCAACTAACATCTTGCGCGGAATAACATTAATTTTGAATGCTTGAAGGTTAGAGATCCGATGCTGACTGATGCCTTTATTAAAGCTGTTCATTTCGCGGCGTAGGCGGTCTAAGTCTTCACGCAATCCTTTAATGGTGGCGGCTACTTCGGTTAACGCAACTCGGCCTTGACGCTCAACAGCATCGCGCTCGTTATCAATGTTATGAAACGCGCTAATAAGCTTTTCGTATTTAGTAAACTCATCGTTTTCGTTATCAAACTTAGTAATACCCGCATTATAAATATGCATGTAGGTGTTACGTACGTTGATATCAAAGTTGCGTAGTTCTTGGCAGTCTTTGTTAAAGTGATGAATAAGATCACTTAAATTATCAAAATCAATACTGATTTCAATCATGTATGGCGTCACTTTGCCTGAATAAAAATCAAGCGTGTGATCAATACGTTCTGATTTAACTTGGCGTAAACGGTCAGCTTGACGCGCAAGCAGATCTTTTTTCGATTTAATAATTGAGCGACGGTCGCTGATTGAACCACTGTTCTTTTGAATGTCTTGCAGGTAGTCGTCAACTTGTTCGCGCTCTGCATTTAATTGCTCTTTTAGTAGAGTTTGTGCATCGACAGATTGCTGCATCACTTCAAATTGTTCAAAGCGTTTTAATGCTTCTTCAGAGGCCATTAGCTCATCATATAGGGCATCTTTTTCTTTTTGCTTTTCGGCGACATTCGCAGCGACTTCACGCTGCTGTTTAAACTCTTTCAGTGAGTTTTCAAGAGCAGCGAGTTGCGCGGTTAATTGCTCTTTATTTTCGCCCGTTTGCATCTGCACAGGACTTAGCTTTTTAAGTTTAATCGTCGCGCCAGGAAGAGTCAGTACACCGCCTTTAACATTGGCCGATAACTGCTCTAAAAACTCACCAAAGGCATCTTCGTCTGTGATCTCAACATCACCATTGCTGGTGGTGGCAAACGATAAGATATCTGGGTTTAGAATACGCGAAATCTCTTCAACTTCTTTCAAAGATAAATCTTCACGCATACGAGTGAATAAATTGAACTCGAGATTCTTTAACTGCAGTTTTAAGCTCTTAATTTGCTTTTGTGTTTCGCTAATGCGGTAATCAAGGGTGTGTAAGCTTTGACCTTGGGCACTGCTTAATGAATGCGATAGCGATTCATAATCTTGCTTAAGTTGCGTAAGGCTTACTTTTAAAGTGGCTTTATTCACCAATTCAAACTCAGATTTAAGCGCTCGATAGTCTAAAAACCATTGTTCAATTTGTGTTTGCTTACGTTCAATATCACGTGATTGCTGAATATACAGCTGCTGCTTTTGTTCGAACTCATGCTTTTCGTGTTCGATATCTTCAAGGGCAATATTTAGCTCAGATAGTTGCTCTTGTTGATAGGTTTCAAAGTCAATCAGTGCTTGGTCAATTTTTGGCGCATAGGCAGCAAGCTTACCTTTTAAAACTGTTTGGTTTTCAAGCATAGACTCAAGAGCTGCGATAGGCTCTTGCATTGACTCAAGGGCTTTTAATTCACGTTTAGCGCGATTCACTTTATCGAATGAACGTCGCCACACTTCATAAAAGTCGACCCGTGAGTTTGACATATGACGCTCAAATACGCGTAACATAAAGCGTTTAACATCGCTGGCACCTAACTTATGCAAGTTAAGGATACGGCGGAAAATTTCTTTGTAAATTGCTGAATCTTGCACGTTATTGAGGGGGATCATCTTTAAGTTGATATCGCCATCAAATGGGGTTGCGCCGCCAGTGAGTAGGGCGTTTAGCTCCTGCGCTTTTAATTCAATTGGATTGAAGCCTTGCTCTTTTAAGTGATTAAAAAGCTTGGTGAATTTTACAATGGTTTTGCCTTGAGTGTAGTGTTCAAGGTTCAACTTACCTTGGTAGCAAAAAAACTGATGCGCGTAACCAGCAATTTTACCAAGGCCGGCAACACCAATCACCACAGGGCCATTAGGTAGGTCAGCTTCGAGTAAAATATAGGATTGGTCTGACGAAAAGTAGAATTTTCGGGTTTCGTCTAAATCGTGGCCATCCCATTCTGTTAAACGTAAATCATTGATCAGTGGAAATTGCAGGGCATTAATTACCGAGCTTTTACCGGTATTATTAGGTGCACAGATTGAACTACTTTTATCCAGCGGGATCACGCATTTTGCATAGCCAGCGGTATTTAAAAGCGCAAGTTTGCTGAGTCCGTATAGGCTTTGGCTTTGCATTATTCGTCATCTCCTAGGTAGGTTTCTTCGTTTACTTCCATTAATGCATCGATATAACGATAAATAGGTGCTTGCAGCATAAAGCCATTTTCTACTTCGCGAGCAAGACCTAAACGTACCATACGAAGGTAAACGTCTTTGCGTAAATCTGAGCCTGAAAAGATTTCTAATTGATCAAACAGGTGCTTGTTGATTTGCACTAAGGTTTGCATTAGTTCAAGGTCGTTTACTTCGTCAAACAAGGCCCGCATTGGATCTTTACCAGTATTGGCATAGTGCTCAATCAAGATGTAGATAGTCAGTGCGATGGCACGCGAAATTTTACCCATATTTGGGGTGCTTTCGTCGCTGCCAAAATAGTAAAAGCCACGGCTATCATGTTGTAAGTCATGGCCAAGGGTGTTAAATAACGCGCGATAAGCATCAATGTGTTGATCAAGCTCTTGCCACATCAGCGTGTCTTGTTCGCTAATGTGGTAGCCTGATGTGAGCTTTTTATTAATAGCTTGCAGATGCGTTAAATCATCTAAATTAATATCTGTCATGGTTATTGCTCTGTTGCTTTTTTATCGTCAGCAATCGATGAGTTAAATGGGTAAAGAGAGAAGTGTTGCTGGGCAATTTTTATTTTTACTTTCTCTTGGCTTTGGCTAATCTCAAGGTCGCCATCGCTAATTAGTTTTTGATACAAGAACAGCATTTCGTCAGCCTCAAGATCTGGGTAGCTTTCATCTAAAAAACTAAGGAGTGGCTGAGCTTTTTTGCTGGCTTTTTTAAAGCGTCTTCTAAATTGGGTTTTAACATCGTTGTAATCAGGAATATGCGGACTTTGATACGCAGGTACATCATCCTGTTCAGGAAGCTGATATTCATCGTGCTCAAAGTCAACTAAGCCTGCCATATAGGCCACGATATGACGTTGCTGACCAAGTGAAAAACGTTGCGCGTCTGAAACAAAGTTAGGCTGTACTGCACTTAACATGTTATCGACGCCATTTTTACGCACTAAACCAAGCACTTTAGCTGCTTGGCGAGTAATTAGGTTATTGCGGCGTAATTCTTCACGCAGCGGCATCAGCATATCGGCGCTTTTACGTAAGCTTTCACGACCAATTAAATGCATTTCTAAAATACGGGTACGTAATTGTTCAAGCATGCGCTTGTCTTGATATGACTTACCTAGGCGGTCAATTTGCTCTATTTGCGTGCTAATTTGCAATTCGATGGTATGAAAGCAAGCATGAAAGTCACCACGAATATCCACCATTTCCAGCATAGGCTCGATGTATTCATCGAACGCTTCAATGACTGCTTGATAGCGCTTTTGCAAAGATTGCACTGCGTTGTTAGCTTTGGCTTGTTCAACAATATTTAAAATTGCGTTTTCATTATGGGCAAACAATTTCATTATTTTGCGAACCCGATCATCCATAATGCGGCTAAAGCGGCGTAGCTCGTCGTAATCTTCAATTTCACCCGCTTTAGCAAGGCGGTTACCAAGGCGAGCAAGGTCATCAACGAGCACACTAATTTCTTGGGCAAGACCTAGGTGCTCTTCTTGTAGCAAGAAAGTTGCAAAATCGGCGATCGCGCGGTTGATTTCTAACTGCGATGACTTAGCCAGTGGAATAATGATGTCTTGATTCAATAAACGATTTGTTTCTTTATAAATGCGTTCATTTGACCAAGTAGGTTGTTTTTGTTTTATCGCATTTTGTACGTCTTTCAAGCTGAAATCAGCCATTTTAAAACGTTTAAATAATAGTTCTAACACCCCCCAATGCTCTGTAAGGGTATTTAATAACTTTTTAGCTGGGATCATAAGGCTCCAGTAAATTCAGACTTTGGTGTTAGCGATTAGTAGTAAATTATGTAATTGAGAATAGTTTTATGCTGTCGATGCTGCTAGAATCCGCGCCGAAACACTCGTCTTACAATTTTTACATTATTATAAAGGTTGTTCAAACACCATGGTAACCCCACTTATCCTAACCCTGATAGCGGTGGCATTTTTGCTTATCGTTATAGAGGATATTATCCATGTAAACAAGGCCAAAACGACGCTTTTTTTTGGCACTTTATGCTGGATTATCTTATTTATCTCTCCGATTCATGGGCAAAGCCCAGAAACCATGCAACATCAACTGGATCACAATATATTAGAAATCGCGACTTTGTGGCTATTTTTAATGGCTGCGATGACCTTTGTAGCGTATTTAAACTCTAAAGGCTTTATCCAGAATATTGTGCATAAAATTATGCCAAATCAAATCAGTGAACGAAAGCTGATGTTTTTGATTGGTGGTTTTGCGTTTTTATTTTCATCGATATCAGACAACATAACGGCAACTTTAATCTCGCTTGCGGTAGTGATGTCACTGAAGTTAGATCCTAAAAAATTAATAAAATACGCAACCTTAATTGTATTCAGTGTTAACTCGGGTGGGGTGTCGCTGATCACCGGTGATGTTACAACACTGATGATTTTCTTAGACGATAAAGTCACCATTGCTAACTTGTTATTATTAATTGTACCTGCACTTGCAAGTGTTGCATTGTTAGCGGCAATGTTATCGGTGGGTATGTCGGGTAATGTGGTATTTGAAAAGCAAACAGCTCGTCGTATTGAAAAAACCGATATTACCATTGCGGTTATCTTCTTCTCGACCATCATAGCCACGTTAACTTTAAGCGTACTTTATAGTGTGCCACCGCTATTAACCTTTTTATTTGGTTTATCACTGATGTTTTTGGTTGCGCAATTTTTAATGCGCAAAAAAGATGTGAACAAAAAAATCATCGATTATATTCGTGAAATTGAGTACGACACCTTATTGTTCTTCGTGGGTGTGTTATTGCTGGTTGGCGCATTAAAAGAAGTTGGCATGCTTGCTAAATTTACTCACCTTTATGAATTGATGGCGCCTGAATATGCCAATTACTTAATGGGGCTATTATCGGCGGCGGTAGATAACGTACCTTTAACTGCAGCACTCTTAAAAGCAGATATTGTGATGAGTCCACAGCAATGGCTATCATTTACTTACGCAACAGGGGTAGGTGGCTCAATGCTTATTATCGGCTCTGCGGCAGGTATTATTGCCATGAGTAAGGTCAAAGCACTGACCTTTATGAGCTATCTTAAAATGTCGGTTTATTTATTAATTGCTTATACCGTTGGTTATTACGGTTCGCACTTAGCGGGCAGTTTAATTTCATAAAACAACTTGACAGCTAGACGTCTAAACGTTAACTTTCGAAGCCTGCTTTTAACAGCAGGCTTTGTTATTTTAACCAGGTGTTAACTTAACATTCAGAAGAGGTGCGATACTTAGGTAGTTAATGTGAGGTGACGAACGCCGATGACCATTAATGAGGGAAGTACTCGCCGAGAAAATTATCCGGACGTCACGGTTATTTTTCGGTTTATGGGGCTGAATCCTCAAAACTGTCACCAAACTAGGTGGAGAGCTTCTGGCATGGACTACTCTTTATTTTCAAAGCACCCCCTTGCCGAGTTCTTCTTGATTTACTGTGGATAGTTTTCCACAAAAGGAGACGACATGAATACCCAATTAGCCGCCAATACAAAATCAGATTACGTTGTTGCAAAATTTGGCGGTACCAGTGTAGCTAACTTTGATGCTATGAGCCGCTGCGCAGAAATCGTTTGTGCTGATAACCAAGTACGTATTGTTGCTGTGAGTGCCAGTGCTGGCGTGACCAATCATTTAGTTGCATTGTGTAAACGTGATTTGAGCGCGGTTGAGCGTGATGAGCACATTACCGGCGTAGTCGCCATTCAAGAAGCAATTTTGGCAGAGTTGTCGCTCGATGCTGATTTAGCACATGGCTTTAATGAAACGCTTAAGGCTTTTCAAACTTTGGCATCAGAAGGGGTTAAGTCAGTAGCTGAGCAAGATGAGCTACTGAGCTTTGGTGAGCGTTTATCATCGTATTTGTTCACTCAAGTATTACGTGGTCAAGGTCTTGATGCGGTGCGTTTTGATGTACGTAAAGTGCTAAAAACAGATAGCCAATTTGCTAAAGCAACACCTAATGTTGCAGCAACCGCTGCGGCTGCTAAAGAGCATTTAGTGCTGCTACTTGATGAGCAAGTTGTTGTAACTCAAGGCTTTATTGGTAGCAATGAACATAATCAAACAACGACTTTAGGGCGTGGTGGTTCAGATTACAGTGCTGCATTACTCGCTGAAGCAATTAACGCAAAAAGCGTGCATATTTGGACCGATGTTGTGGGTATTTTCAGTACTGATCCGCGTTTATGCGCCAAAGCAAGCCCAATTGCTCGCTTAAGCTTTGATGAAGCGGCAGAAATGGCCACGTTTGGAGCAAAAGTGCTGCATCCTGCAACTATCTTACCAGCGAGCCGTAGCCATATTAGTGTGTTTGTTGGTTCAAGCCGTGAGCCGCAATTAGGCGGTACATGGATTGAAAAAGAAAAGTCTCAGCAACCGGGTATTCGTGCAGTAACGCAGCGTAAAAACCAAATTCTATTAACCGTTAAAAGCCCAGAAATGCTTCTTGCGAGTGGTTTCTTAGCGCGTGTATTCACCATTTTAAGTGAGTTTAATATTTCGGTTGATTTGGTTACTACCTCAGAGATCAGTGTTGCAATTACTTTAGATAATGCGCCAAATGCATCACGTCCTGAGCTTGATCAAGCCTGTTTAGATAAGCTTTCTGAGTTTTGTCATGTGTCGGTTGAGAACAACTTGACGCTGGTGGCTTTAATTGGTTCTGAGATTCAATTACGTCAGCAAGAAATGAACTTAATGCAGGTATTGAGTGATTTTAATATTCGTTTAATTTGCCACGGTGCAAGTAAACATAACCTGTGCTTCTTAGTTGAGCAAAGTGAGTCAGATGAAGTCGTGCAGGCTATTCACAGCCGACTATTAGAAAGCCAAGTCGCGGCGTAGGTCGTTAAAATTAATAAAAGAGCACTGCCAGTCAGTGCTTTTTTGTGCCACAACACTTATATCAAACCCTTCAATAGAGTTACTACTCGCGCTGAAATTATGTTTGCTCAATTCTTCGAATACATTAGGAGCAAGTAGTTTCGCAATCGGCTGAGCACTTGCTTTGGCAAGCGCCTCTTTTAATGTCCAAATTCTAAAAAAGCACTGTGCTTGTTCATCGGGAGCATCAAAACGGCTAATTAAGTCAACTTCATCTTGATGATAAAAGTGCTTTGCGAGTTTGAGAAAAGGGCGAGGTTTACTGCTTTGTTCAATATCAAAACCAAATAGCTGCTGTTCTGGGTTAAGAGCAGCGCCAATTAAACCATTTGAATGTGATAAACAGGCCCACACAGGTTCTCTGCGTTTTGTATATAATTTGAGCTTACTGTCTTTGTCATCAAACTGGCTCGATATTTCATTAAGGGCTAAATCGTCATTAGGGTAAGCGTGTTGATACAAATACTTTAACGTTAGGCGAGTCGCTAAGTACTCTTGCTTGGCGCTAGGAACTTTGCGTTTTTCAAGTACGCTCAATTCAAACCCACTGAGTAATTTATCAACGGGTAAACTTGCAACATCAATACGTGCTGCATCCATCAGCATAATTTTTTTGGCCGTTGTTTGGCTTTGCTGCTCGATGATAAGAGTATTCGAAAAGTAGTGGCTGCTCATGGTTTGACGCTTACACGAAGGCTCGTATTTAGTTTTGTTTATTTTTACAGCAGATGCACATTTATAGGCACGAACAAACGTAAATAGTTTACGCAGTTGACTGTAATTATGGTTTAATGAGGAAAAATAATAACAGATTTGTAGATGTATGGCACAAGTTCGTGACGGCTTTCAAAGTCGATTAGGTTTCGTTTTAGCAGCTTCTGGTGCGGCGGTAGGTTTAGGTAATATTTGGGGCTTTCCAACACAAGCGGCAAACCATGGCGGCGGTGCATTCTTACTTGTTTATTTTATTGTTATTTTCTTATTAGCGCTTCCGGCTCTTTATACTGAGCTATATTTAGGTCATCAAGCACAAGCTAATCCGGTAAAAGCATTATCAAATGCATGGCAAGACACAGCACCTAAAGTGGGGGCCGCAGCTGGCTATATTGGCCTCTTTGGTGCGATTGTAATGCTAAGCTTTTATTCGATTGTCGCAGGCTGGATGCTCGCTTATGCGCTTGAGCCAATCGCAAACTTCTTTGGTTTTACTGAGTTAAGTAACTTTTTACACAGCGACTCCATGGCACGCAACTTTGTGTTTACACCGCTGATGCTTATTCTCACTGCGAGTATTATTTTAAAAGGCGTTAAATCAGGTATCGAAACTTGGTCACGCCGCTTAATGCCATTATTGCTAGTGTTATTAGTGGCTTTAATTGCTTATATCGCTACACTTGATGGTGCGATGGATGGTTTTGCAGCCTACTTAGTACCAGATTTTAGTCAAATTCTTGATGCAAACTTAATTATTGCGGCAATGGGGCAAGCGTTCTTTTCATTGTCGTTAGGTGTAGGATGTATGATGGTTTATGGCTCTTATTTAAAACCAGATGCGAACCTACCTAGATTAACTGGCACTGTGGCACTGCTTGATACCGGTGTGGCCTTTTTAGCGGGTTTATTGATTATTCCGGCTATTTTTGTTGCTCAACATAACGGTGTAGAGGTATTTAGCGGCGGTAAATTGGTTGGTGAAGGGCAGTTAATATTTGCGATTTTACCTGAGCTGTTTAGCACTATGGGCCAAGTGGGTTTACTCGTTGGCTTATTATTCTTTGTATTAATGTCGATTGCCTCAGTGACATCAACTATTTCATCGACTGAAATTCCAGTGGCATTTTTAGTTGAGAATCACAGTATTGAGCGAAAAAAAGCGACCTTATTTGTGACGCTAATCGTCTTTATCGCTTCATCACTAATCATCTTAAACTTTGACTGGTTATTTGGCTTAGTGATTATGGTGCTTACACAGTACCAATTACCTTTAATGGGACTGTTCTACTTCATTACTGTTGGCTGGTTATGGCAGCGTGGTAATAAATTGCATCAAGTATCGAGTGGCCCCCATTATTGGTTTGCCCAGTACATTCGCTTTGTCTGTCCGTTATTAATGACGGCGGTATTTGTGAACGTGGCGTTGTTGAAATAGAAACTTGAGTTACAAGTCTCTAGTTTCAAGGGAAAAGACAAAAGTAAAAGGCGTGGGATTTAAACCTCACGCCTTTTTTAATTTAAGGTTTACCATTAAATAACCTCGTTAGTTAATGGTAAACCTTGGCTTATTTCATTGGCGCTTTGCAATGTAGTGCAGGCTATTTCGCTAAGTGCTTCTTGGGTGAAGAAGCCTTGGTGGCCTGTGACTAACACATTCGGAAAGCTAATAAGGCGTGAAAAAATATCGTCTTGCATGATTTCTTCACGGTGATCTTTAAAGAATAACTCTGACTCTTGCTCATACACATCAAGCCCTAAGTGTCCGAGCTTTTTAGACTTAAGCGCTTGAATACAGGCTTGAGTATCGAGAAGTGCACCACGAGAGGTGTTAATCAGCATGACACCGTCTTTCATCTTCTTAAATGCGCTAGCATCAATTAAATGATGGGTATGCTCGTTGAGCGGGCAGTGCAATGAGATGACATCACTTTGGGTAAGCAATGTGTCTAAATCACATAGGGTGTAAGGGCCTTCACCAGCCATTGGGTCACAAACGAGTACTTTCGCCCCAAAGCCATTTAAGATATTTACCAGTGCTAGGCCGATTTTGCCACAGCCTATAATCCCGATGGTTTTTTTGAATAAGTTAAAGCCTAGCAAGCCGTTTAAATCAAAGTTACCTTCACGTACTCGGTTAAAGGCTTTATGGGTTTTTCGATTGAGCGTTAGCATAAGGGCAATACAATGCTCTGCCACGGCTTCTGGACTATAAGCGGGCACACGGCAAACCTTGATGTTATGCTCTTTGGCAGCATCAAGATCAACATTATTAAAGCCTGCACAGCGTAATAAGATTGCCTTTATGCCTAGGGCAGCCATATCGGCAATGACGTGTTTGTCGACTGTATCGTTAACAAACACGCACACAGCATCAAAGCCTTGGCAAAGGGGGGTGGTATTGCTGTTTAAGGATTGCTCAAAATAACTGAGCGAAACAGACTCAGCGTATTCAGTTAGATTCCTTTCAAAAAACGGTTGCTCATACTTTTGCGCACTGAATAAGGCCAGTTTCATCATTTAAATTACTCTCTATCACCATTTTGAGGGTTTCGGGTTTGGTGCGCGGGGCATATCGCGCAACGAGTTGACCCTCTGAGTTTATAAGAAATTTGGTGAAATTCCATTTAATTGCGCGGTTTTGTGCTATTCCACGGGTATGACATTTTAAATAATTAAATAAAGGATGGGCCTCTGGGCCGTTCACTAACACTTTGTTAAAAATGGGAAAGCTAACATCAAAGTGTTGCTGATAAAAGGCTTGTAGCTCATTGCCATCAAGCGGTTCATTGTGGCCAAATTGATTACAGGCAAAACCGAGTACGGTAAATCCTTGCTGTTTATAGTCTTGATAAAGCTTTTCAAGGCTTGCCATTTGCACTGAAAAATTACATTTGCTGGCAATATTGACAATAAGCGCTGTTTTTCCTTGTAGCGATTCAAGGCTGAAGTTTTCACCAGATGCAAGCTGGGCATTGAAACGATATATACTATCCATGTTTTACCTGTGTGTTTTTAAACGGTTTAAATGAACTTTTTTTCATTCGCTTTTTAGTTATTCGGTTGAGATAATGAAATTGTTACTAATTTATCACTCAAATAGGTCAGTTTTATGTCAATGAAAGTCGCCTTCATCGGATTAGGTGTAATGGGTTACCCAATGGCGGGTCACCTTGCCAACGCAGGTCACACCGTGACAGTTTATAATCGCACAACGGCTAAAGCGCAAAAGTGGGTTTCAGAGTATCAAGGTGAATACGCTGAAACGCCAAGTGAAGCAGCAAAAGGGGCTGATATCGTTTTCATGTGTGTAGGCAATGATGATGATTTACGTTCAGTTGTTTATGGTGAACATGGTGAACATGGTGAACATGGTGTACTGGCAAGCATGCATGAGGGCAGCTATTTAGTTGACCACACTACAACATCAGCTGAAGTGGCACGTGAAGTGGGTGCTCAAGCGAAACTACAAGGTATCGCATTTTTAGATGCGCCGGTTTCTGGCGGTCAAGCTGGGGCAGAAAATGGTGTATTAACCGTGATGGTTGGTGGCGACGAAGCTGATTTTAATGTTGTTCAACCTGTAATGGCTGCGTTTAGCCGTTTTAGCCAATTATTAGGTGAAGTAGGCTCTGGTCAACTTTGTAAAATGGTAAATCAAATTTGTATTGCTGGTGTGGTGCAGGGCTTAGCTGAGGGGTTACACTTTGCAAAACAAGCGGGCCTTGATGGTGAAAAAGTGATTGAAACCATCTCGAAAGGTGCAGCTGGCTCATGGCAGATGGAAAACCGCTACAAGACAATGTGGGCTGGTGAATACGAATTTGGTTTTGCTGTTGATTGGATGCGTAAAGATTTAGGCATCGCTTTGGATGAGGCAAAGGCAAACGGCGCAACTTTGCCGATGACGGCAACAGTTGATCAATATTACGCCGATGTACAAGCTTTAGGTGGCGGCCGCTACGACACCTCAAGTTTATTAGCGCGTATTGAAGCGCTACATAAAAAGTAATATCAATAAAAAACGCGACAATTATTGTCGCGTTTTTTATTACATGCTTTGTGCATAATTGTATAACGCTTTTAAAATATGCAGATTTTTTTCGTTATCATCATTTTCATGAGCCAGATTCTCAAGGGTGATCATGAAATCTTGGCCACTGATTGAAGGGTTATCTTCGCCATGCATTAGCTTGTTTTGGCAATACTGGCGCCATTTTGCTAGCTCGTCTTGGCTAAGTGTGTGTGGCCAGTTTCGAGCTCGGTATCTGAATAACAAAGTAGCAAACTTTTTATCATCAAAATCAAGCTGCATTGAGGCTAATTGCTCAGGGCTTGCATCTCGTATTATGGCAAATTTAGCTTTATCAGCATGACTGGTAAAACCATCATAAAGTTGATAGTCAGGGTTGTTAGTTTCGCCGTAATCACGCTGTTCGTTAAATACTTCGGTTACTTTATAGCGAAGTTCTGTGTTGGCTTTTAAAATAGTGAGATTTTGTAAGCACTTTTCGCGGTCAATACCTAATCGCGCCGCGTTCTCTGGTAACAAGGTTTTTGCTGGCGCAAGAATAGGGCACTTATTTAAATGCACTAGTTTAAGGCCTACTGGTGCTTCGTCTTCGCCAAGATCGCTGTGTTTTGTATAAAGGCGCGTGCGTAGCTCTTCAACAGATAAATCTAATAAGACTTGCGGATCTTCAGTTAAATTAAAGCAAATAATGGCGTTTTTATTAACTGGATGAAAGCTCATTGGTGCAATCCAGCTGGTGCAGCCTTGATTTGCTGGAATTCGTGATGAAGTGTGCACTAGTGGTGTCATGTTAAACACATCAACTAAATCTGCCAGTGCTTTTTTAGAACGTAAGCTAAAGAAAAACTGATACAACTTTGGTTGTTTTTCTTTAATTAATTTAGCCAGTGCTATAGTTGCCGTTACATCACTTAAAGCATCGTGAGCGGCAGCATGTTCAATGCCATTGGCAACGGTTAAGTGTTCGAGTTTAAAGCTTGGTGTACCGTCTTCTTTAAGCGGCCACTCAATGCCTTCTGGGCGCAGTGCATAACAGGCGCGCACTAAATCAATAATATCCCAGCGGCTATTATTGTTTTTGTATTCACGTTCGTATGGGTCATAAAAGTTACGGTATAAGCTGTAACGTGTGACTTCATCATCAAAACGGATGCTGTTATAGCCCGCAACACAGGTGTTAGGTTGGCTAAATTCAGCATGGATTTTTGCCATAAACTCAGCTTCAACTAAGCCTTTTTGCATCGCAATTTGCGGGGTAATACCTGTTATTAAACATGCTTCGGGGTGGGGTAAGTAATCAGCCGCCGGCTTGCAATACTCAATTAACGGTTCACCAATAATATTTAAATCAAGATCGGTACGAATGCCAGCAAACTGACTTGGACGATCTTTTTGCGGACTTGCGCCAAATGTTTCGTAGTCGTGCCAGTAAATTGTTGGTTGTTGTTGTTCTGGATAAGCCATGCATTAAACCTTGCTAAGCGTCGAGCCGTTTTGAGTTATTTTCTGAATTGTCAGAATTATGGCATAGAGCCTAGCTAGTTTATAGAGTAAAACGTAATGTGGCTGTTTAGTGTAACTTTTATAAACACGAGCTGTATAAAAAATGGCCTTGCGGTTAATTTTTATGCTTATATAGTGAGGTGTCGTTAGTTTTTGAGCTGTTTTGTATTCTGTGGCTCGGTATTTGCTAACGAAAACTATCTTTAACAATGAAGGAACAAAAAAATGACTTTATCAGCTTTATTACTATCTACTTTAGCATTCGACGCAACTCCAGCTTCAAATTATTCTGTTGAAAAACTTGGCAATTCTGGAGGTATAATCATTCTTAACCCAAAGAAGAAACAAGAAAACTTAAAGAACTCGGGTGGAATTATTATTCTTAATCCAAAAAAGAAAGAAAATTAATAGATAAAACCAGCATATAGCTGGTTTTTTTGTACCTAACACTCTAATATGAAAGAAAAAAGAGTTTCGTCTGTGGACTTCCTGCAAGAGCTTTATAATAAATGGTTAGTAATTAAGCCATATACGGATACATTTTCATTTCAAGCTGTAATAGCAACAAGTTATTTGATTGCTCTGTTAAACTCTTTGAGAAAGGCCTTAAAAGAGAGGGAGTACTTTAGTAACTTTATTACTATAACAAGTGTTTGTGTAAATTATTTATTAACAGCGCTGATGATGGAATATGCTTTAGAGTATGTAAAAAATCATAATTCAGCAGCAGGAGCGCAAAATGTATATGTTGGCTTTGTAATCGCAAATTCAATTATGTTGTTAGCAATGTATAGAATTCACATAGTTTTTAGTTATAGATTTAATGAATTATTCTTTAAGGTTTCAAAGCTTTTCCTCATTTTAACGTTTTCCCATTTAATAATTTGGATTAAATTTGTTGTATTAGATTTGCAGCAAGAATTTGCCCATATACATTATCTTTACAGTTTTATTGTGTTGTATATCAGCCTTGTACTTTCATTTATCATGCTTTTTCCTGATGTTTTGCGCACTAAGTTTGGGTGTATAGTAACATTTAGTTTACCGAGGGATCGTCATGCTTGAACTAATTTACATAGCCATTGTTGTATTAGCAGTTTTGCTAGCTGTAAGCACGTGGCTAATAGCACGCAAAAATATTTTTGAAGAACAAATCAGAAGCAAATCTGTTGAGGTGGTGTGGTGTACGCTACAGGCAGAGCAAGAAACGGATATCAACAAAGCCATAAAACTGTTTAATAGAGCGGAGGCTCTGAAAAACGAAATATGTAGCCTGATGGATAACAGTACAAGCCCTCAAAAGTTTCAGTGGGTAGAAGCAACTGATCTTAAAAACCAGCAATTAAAAGAGCTATCTTTAGGTGAGTTGCAGAAGTATTACGATGAACAAAATAATATTTCTGAGATCTACAACAAGCTCTATAAAGGAAAAAATTAAAAGCCAGATTATTTTATCTGGCTTTGTAGTTTTAGTTCATTTTTTATCTGTTTAACTTGAATATCAGCTAGCTGTTTGAGTGCATCTTGAGTTTGGTTTTCACCCTTGATTAACCCCGCTATTGACATTTTTTTGATACTTTTTAAAAGCCCATTATTAATTGCCTGTAACAATGGGCCTTCTAGTTTAATTAAATTATCTTTCTTACCACTTAGTAGATAATCAAAACTAACCTGAGCGTGTTTACTCGCTTTATCAATCACTTCATATGGGACAATAGCGCTTTGAATGCATTCTTTGCTATAGCCTTGATTGAGAGCTAAAGCTTGCTCAAGCTCAGTGTTATTGGTTACTTGGTATACTTCGCATAAGCGTTGAAAAATTGCACTTATATGTTGCTGCTCAGAATTTAACTCTTGATCGAACATGGCATATCCTTGCACATTATTTTCTACCAATAGTAAACGACTTTTTCTGAAACCGCATTCATAAAGTGCACGTTTATCAAATATTTAATGCCATATGGTGATACAAGCCAATACCAACTAATACATTAAATGGGAAAGTTATGCCCAAGGAGCAGAGCATAGCCAACCCAATGTCAGCCTCTGGGATGGCTGCTTTGATGGCTGCTGGTGCGGCAATATATGATGCACTTGCTACTAAGCTTGCCAAAATAACAACTGAACCAAGTTCCAGCTGTAAAAGGGTTCCGACACCGACTCCAATCGCGCCAAGAATACTAGGAGTAATAAGAGCAAAAAGTGCTAAGCGCCAGTGATGCCATGGGATAGGGCGTAGTGTTTGAGCTGCCATTAAGCCCATTTCAAGTAAAAACAAGGCCAGTACGACTTTGAAACTGTTGGTTAATAAACTGGTTACTTGACTACCTTGTTGAGTCCCATACATCATGCCGATTATTACGCCACCGACTAACAATATGACGCTTTTGTTTGTTAATGTTTCATGCCACAGTGCTTTAAGTGATAAATGTTTACTTGAGCCATTACCAAGGCTGCGAAATAGCAGCAGACCGACAATAATTGCTGGCAGTTCTAACATGACTAGATACAGTGTTACTTCAGCGCCAACATCTAAAGCATTTGACTCAGCATAAGCCAAAGCAACAGCAAATGTACCGGCACTTACTGAACCATAGTGTGCTGCAATACTTGAACTATTTGCTACTGATAAACCAAGCAATTTATTTAATATAGGATAAACAAGAAGAGGAATACCTGCACCGAGAAGCATCACCGCGCCCATTTCAGGCAGTAATTTCCAATGCAAGCTGCCGTGCAGCACCATGCCACCTTTTAAACCAATTGTTAGCATAAGCAGTAGGCTCAGCGTTTCGTAAGTTGCTTGTGGAATTTTAAGATCTGAGCGCAATAACCCTGCAGCTAGACCCAAAATAAAAAACATTACAACAATATCAGGCACTTTATTCTCCTTTGAATTTAAAATGTCGTCATTTTAAACAAAAAGAAGCATAGTAAATAATTAAATAAATGCTAGTATCTTATAGGTTTTTATCTATGGGTGGTGGTTATGGATCTAAGACATATTTCTTTTCGGCTATTAGAAGTGTTTATGCAAGTTGTTAAAACTCGTTCGATCAGTGAAACAGCAAGGCAGTTACATTTAACACAGCCGACGGTTTCTCAACAAATTAAGCGCTTACAAGAAAGTATTAGTGAACCTTTAATTATTGTTAATCAGCAAAAAATTCATATTACTGAAGCGGGTTTCGCGCTTTATCAAACGTGCCTACAAGTATTTGGACAATTTGATGATTATCAAGATTATTTAGTTGAGCTTAGAGGAGGAGAGCGAGGGCGTTGCAAAATAGCCATTGTAAACACTGCACAATATATTTTACCTAAGTTACTGGGCCCATACAGTAATTTACATCCTCACGTAGAATTACCGCTGGAAATTGGTAATAGGGCAGAAGTACTTGCTCGATTTGAAAGAGGAGAAGATGACATTTATGTATTTAGTCACCCGCCGTCACTAGAACATGCAAAGGCTGGGCGATTTTTGCAAAATCCACTTGTCTTTATTGCTCCTATGCACCATCCACTTGCTCAGCAACAGCAAGTGACTTTAAAAGAGTTAATGAAGGAGCGTTTTTTATTACGTGAGCCTGGTTCTGCAACTAGAATGCTATTTGAGAGTGAGCTGCAAAGTCGTGGCTTAGTATTGAGTAATACAGTGCAAATGGCTAGTAACGAAGCGATTAGAGTCGCTGTAGGCTCTGGCATGGGGCTTGGTGTGGTATCGCGCCATGTATTGCCAACAAACGATAGCTCTTTTTGCATCCTTGATGTAGTTGATGTTCAGCTTGCTAGTCACTGGTACTTCGTGGTGCGCACTGATCGTCATCTTTCTCATGCTGCTCGTAGCTTCTTAAAGTTCGCAGAGCTTAACCTTGAGCAATGTTTAGACAAAAACTGGGTCAATAATGAATTAAGTACATTGAATACAAGCTTAGCGTAAAGTATTTTTAAAAAGCCATAGTAACGACTTGATTTCTACCGTTTACTTTTGCTTTGTAAAGTCCTTTATCTGCTTGGGCAAGTAACTCGTTTATATTATTGCTTCCTGACTGATGGGTGATTATGCCCACGCTGATGGTTAATTTTATGCGTTGATCATTGAAAGTAAAATAGTCGTTATTGATGGCTAAGCGAATTCGCTCTGATAAGTTTTCACCCTGTAATTGGTTAGTGCTTGGAAGTATAACTGCAAATTCTTCTCCACCAATTCGAGCTACTAAGTCGTGTTCTCTAAGTTGTGATTTTATTTTATTTGCGACCCACTTTAATGCCTCATCCCCAGTTTCGTGGCCATACTTGTCGTTTACTCTTTTGAAAAAATCTATATCAATCATGACTGCGCATAATTCACTGAGGCTATTGTTTGCTTGTTCCAAATAGTTATTGCTAATAGTTATAAAAGCTCGTCTATTGAGTAATCCAGTTAATGAATCTCGATTAGCAAGATCACTGAGTACTTGTTCTGATTCTAAAAACATGAGTAATGGCCAGATCATTGCTGTAAGTGTAGTGATGATGATATGGCTAATTAGAATAATGGCAAACACTTGTGATATGTCTGCCTTTATGTAGTTAAAGTGCTCCATCACTAAAAGACCAAATTGAACAAACATGATGGCGCTGTGAATGAAAAAGCATAGCTGCAAGAGCACCAAGTGGATAATTCGCTCAACATTTAGTCTACGTAAAGCATTTGCTGCGTAGAGAAAACTAAAGGCAAGAATTGCAGTCGTGACGAATTGATCAAAACCAAGTTGAAACATGGGAAATAATAGCATTGCAGTAGCTAGTAGAAGATATAAGCAACGTTTTAAGTAGTATTTTTCTCTATTGTTATAGGCATGAATACCTAAGACTGCAGCTAGTGGAGCGGCTATTATAAGTAAATTGGCTATAAAGTGTGTCAAAATTGGAAGGTCAATAAACACTCGTGAGGTGGCTGTAATTTGGGCTAATACAAAAATCAGGCACGAACTTCCCCAATACAAATAGCTTTGTTGCTGTCTCAAAAAATACAGAGACAATAAGAAGGCACCAATAACCACATTCAGTAATACCGAAATGCTGATTATGGTGGGTAAGTCCACCATGAATATCCCTAATTCCACTTTACGACATAATTAATTATTATGTACCACGCTGATTAAATCAACTAATGATTTTTACTTAAAGCCTTAAACTCTCTAATGCTGGTTTAAGTTCTGGATAATGAAAACGATAATTATGTTTTAAAAGTTTATCAGGGATCACGAATTGTCCATGAAGTAATAAATCAGACATTTCGCCCATCATTAGCTTTAAAACCCAAGCAGGCATTCTTAGCATTGCTGGTCTTGAAATAACGGAACCCAAGGTTTGACTAAACTCATTATTATCAACAGGGTTAGGCGCTGTTGCATTGATAGGGCCACAGATGTCTTGATGAGACAGTACAAATAAAATGAGCTGGATCATATCATCTATATGTATCCAAGACATGCCTTGCTTACCATGACCTATAGGGCCGCCAAGACCAAATTTGAATGCGGGTAACATTTTATCGAGCGCACCGCCATGTTTTGATAACACCACACCAGTTCTGAGTAGACACACGCGCGTTTTTTCCGATTCAGCTTTGGTTGCTGCGTGCTCCCAATCTCGGCATAGTACGTGGCTAAACTCGGGGTAAATGTCATTAAAGCTTTCATCTATTTTGCAGTCGCCTTGTCGACCATAAAAGCCAATCGCACTGCCAGAAATAAAAGTGTGCGGTGGTGAATTGCAGCGGTTGATTTTTTTTGTGATTTGTTGTGTCAGCTTAATACGACTATCTAATAATTCTCGTTTTTGTGAATCACTCCAGCGCTTATTAACAATAGGCTCACCTGCTAGATTAATGATTGCGTCTATCTGTTCAAAATCGACCTCGTCTAATGACTTAACAGCCACAACTTGGTGAGTAAGCAAGACGGCCGCTTGGATAGGGTTACGAGTAAGAACAGTCACTTTATGATGGTTTAAAAGAAATGGGCACAAATGCTTGCCTATAAGACCTGTTCCACCCGTTAATAATATATGCATTGTGACACCTTAGAAGACAGTTGGTCTATTTTTTATACATAGTGATGATGATATTTGCAAACTATACGTAAAAAGTAGCTGAATCGATTAGTTTTTCATTCAAGCTTGACCATGAATACAATATGAGGCGTTGTGGCTTAATTTTGCGTTATACATTGCTTTATCTGCTAGGTTGATTAACGTTTTCCAATCGTCACTATGATCAGGAGCGAGAGCAACACCAATACTTAAATCGATGTCAAAAGTATGTTGTTCTATTTCAAAACAGACTTCAAAACTCTTTAATAAATGATTAAGCATAGGTTCTATATATTCAATCTTTGAGATGTTTTCTACGATGATGATAAATTCATCTCCACCATAACGGTAGATGGCGTCATCGGCTCGAAAAGTAGAGCTGATACGTTTTGCTGTTTCAATTAACACCTTGTCACCAATACTATGACCATAATTATCGTTTAATTGTTTGAATTTATTTATATCAATAAAAATTAGTGCCAGTTTGTTGTCTACTGAACAAGTATTAATGGCCTGGCGTAAATGGGGTTCTAGGTCTGAGCGGTTAAGAGCACCTGTTAAATGGTCGTGTTTTGCTTGAAAATTTAATCTTTTAGTTCGTTTATGGATGATATTGCTCATACGTTGAAATCGTTTAAGGAGGTGACCTATTTCATCATGCCTGTAAACAATACTTACGTTAGGTTTATCTCCTTTTTCTAATTGTTCAGTAATATGCAGTAATTGCTTTAACGGAATGAAGAGTTTTTTATTAATAAAAACTGCTGAAAAAACGCATAATAAAATAAGCAGTGGAATTTGAATTGAAATTAGATACGTTAACAACAAACTGTGTTGTTGAAAATCTGACATCTCTATATCTAACTTTTCACGTTGTATATTTTGAAATTCAGAAATTAATTTGCGAATTTGCTCCATGTACTCTTTCCCTTCGTTGCTTTGTACAACCTCCATTGCTGCTTGGATTGCAGAGGGACTGTTTTGCATCACTAAATTAATAGTTAAATCTAACTCGTCAAACTTTTTATTTATTAAAACATCAAGTTGAGATAGTTTTTCTTGCTGCTCTCGCTGATGTATTGTAATTTTAGTCAGGGTTAAAAAGTGTGTTTTTGCTTTTTTTATACCGTCGTAGTAGGGCGTTAAATAAGATGTATTTTGTGTAAGAAGATAACCACGCTGGCCTGTTTCGGCATGAACTATTTGGGTGTAAAGTTTTTCTGATTCGTCAATTATTTCGTGTGTATGATCAACTGCCTCGTGCTTTTGCCTGCCTTCTTTATCTAAAAGCATAACTAAAACAGTGTTAGTGGTAACCAATAAAAGCAATAGTATTAGTAAAGCTAAAAACTGGGTTCTAAGCGACATAGAAAAACCAACGACAAGAAAGTTATATTTTTTAAGTATAAAGTATTGTTTAAGATGCGGGCTTTTACCAATTTATAATAAAAACAAAGGCTACTAATAATGTTTTTGGGTTGCTAAATGTTATTATCTTAGTTCTATATTCTAAGTTTTAAAGTGTGTAATAGCTATTTTACTGGTATGCTAAAAACTTAAAAATCGCAGCTTAAAAATGACAAGGAGTGACTGTGAACTTTCTGCGCCAATTTCACGATATTGTATCGAATCAGCAAACTAATTTTGATGATAAAGTGGCGCAATTGCTGCATTTTGGCTTAGCGATATTCAATCTTGATTTTGCAATTGTGAGTCGTGTTGAAGAACAAGTATATACAGTTATTCACGTGGTTTCTCCAAACGATGCGATCCCTGTTGGGTCTCAGTTTGATGTAGCAGGAACCTATTGTTCACATACATTAGCTGCAGATAAAGCATTATCATTTAACCATGCATCACAGAGCTACATAGCTGAACACCCTTGCTACAAGAACTTCCAATTAGAATCTTATATTGGTGCGCCTATCCACATTGGTAAAAGCGTGTTTGGTACGGTTAACTTTTCAGCGGCACAATCTACAGCACCATTCACAGAAGAGGCGCATGATTATGTTGAACTTTTTGCTCAATGGTTGGGCAATGAGTTTGCTCGTAATTTATCATCAGAAAAATTAATTAAAAAGAACTCTATGCTTGCACAAGTTGAAGAGGTGGCAAAAATTGGCTCTTGGGAGCTAGATTTAATCACCAATCATCTTTACTGGAGTAAGCAAACTAAAGTTATTCATGAAGTCCCTGAAGATTTCAAGCCCGATCTCGAGAATGCTATTCAATTTTACAAACAAGGCGAAAGCCGCCAAGCCATTGAAAAAGTTGTCAAAGAAGCTATTGAGCAAGGTAAAGATTGGAATATTGAAATTGAATTGATAACAGCTAAAGGCAACCCTATATGGGTATCAACAGTCGGAAAAGCTGAATTTAAAGAGGGGGCGTGTGTTCGGATAATTGGTACTTTTCAAGATGTTACTAAGTCGGTACTGCTACGTGAAGAGCTTAAAAAACAAAAAGCTGATGCAGAACGTACACTTGAAGATAGAAGCATTTTGCTTGCCAAAATAAGCCATGAACTTCGTACTCCGCTCAATGGTATTACAGGCATGTTAACGACTTTGTTGTATGAAAAATCAGAGCAAAAGCGTGAAGAGAAACTCAAAATAGCGTTGCGTAGTGCAGATATTTTGCTGAATATTATTAATGAAGTGTTGGATTTTTCAAAAATTAATCACGGCGAACTTAAGCTTGAACCTAGTCACTTCTTATTGAAAACCATTTTTGTTGATATTGTTTCTTTGTATTCTCCTTTGTATCAACAAAGTAACCTTAGCTTTGATGCGACGATTGATATCAGTGATGAGTGTTGGACATTCAGTGACAATACTCGCATTACACAAATAGTCTCGAACTTGTTGAGTAATGCACTTAAGTTTACTGAGCAAGGTGAGGTAACGTTAACTGCCAGTGCTAAAGAGCTCAATGATAAAGTGCTTCTGTCTTTTAAAGTCACTGATTCAGGGATTGGAATGACTGAAAACTTTATGAAGTCGCTATTTTCACCCTTTACACAAGAGATAAGTAAAGATCGAAAAAAAGGCGGTACAGGGCTTGGCCTAGCAATAGTTAAAGAGCTAATTGATTATATGGGTGGCACAGTTGAGGTGAAGAGCGAACATAGAAAAGGCAGTTGTTTTGAAATTAAACTTCCTCTAGAAAAAGGTCAACCTCAAAGCCATCAACAACAAGATGTAAGTAATATTGATTTTACAACTCTTCCTCTCGCTATTTTGGTCGTTGATGATAATCAGATTAACCGGTTAGTCTTGAAAGCCCATTTAGAAAAATTAGGCTTAACTGCAGACTTTGCATGTGATGGCGTCGATGCGATCAATAAATGCAAACAAAATAACTACAATTTGATATTTATGGATTGCGTAATGCCTGAACTTGACGGTTTAGAAGCAACACGTTATCTGAGAGCTAATGGTATTTGTCCTGAAAATAAAACGTTTATAATTGCATTAACTGCGAATACTTCTGCAGATGATAAAGCCGCCTGTAAAAAAGCGGGGATGGATTTGTTTGTATCAAAGCCTGTTAAAAATACGGCAATTGAACAATCCATTATTGCAGCAAAAGGACATTTAGCGCTTTAAACATAAGGTTTAAAGCAATTTTATACTTATATCCCTAACCCTAACAATACATTGCGATTGCCTAAGTTTAGGCTATCTTCAAATTTAACCTATACTTAATGTATATAAAAATTTGGGGTAATGTAATGAATCATGCTCAAAATCGTCGGCGCTTTTTGAAAACTCTTAGCGTAGGTGCTGCGGTATCAACGTTGGCGTTTAAAGCCCCCTATGTTTTTGCTAAAAAGCAAATCACTTTGCGCGTTATGGGGACACATGTCACATTACAAGAAGAGCTCAGACAACGCGCAATGCGTGAGTTAGGCATTAATGTTGAGTTTACCCCAATGGGCAGTGCTGCTGTACTACAAAAAGCAGCTGCAAACCCAAATTCATTCGATCTCTATGAGCAATGGTCTGATTCAATCAACATACTATGGCAAGCTGGTGCAATACAGCCATTAGATATTGATAGGTTAAACTATTGGCAAGAAATTAACCCTTTGACTAAAACAGGCAAGATTACACCTGAAGCAAGCATAGGAGCCGGAGATTCACCTAACAAGTTACTTTATGTTCAAGCCGATGGCTCCTTGGGAACTACACCTACAAAGCAAATTAGTTTTATGCCTTATGTCCATAATGTTGATTCATTTGGCTACAACACTAATTTTATAGAACAAGGTATTCCTTATGAAACAGAGTCATGGGCTTGGTTACTTGATGAAAAAAACAAAGGTAAAGTGGCTTTAGTGAATGCTCCCACTATTGGAATCTTTGATGCAGCTTTAGCAGCTCAAGGCAAAGGACTGATGCGTTTCAACGATATTGGCAATATGAGTATTTCTGAAATAGATCAGCTATTTGCAATTCTACTCGAGAAAAAAAGGCAAGGTCATTTCGCTGGCTTTTGGACGTCTGTTCCGCAGTCTGTAGATTTCATGAAAATGAAACGGGTCAATATTCAAAGTATGTTTTCTCCAGGTGTAAGTGCATGTAAAGGACAGGGGATACCTGTTGTCTATGCTTCTCCCAAAGAAGGGTACCGTGCATGGCATGGGGTTATGTGCTTATCTTCAAATACACAAGGGCATGTAAAAGATGCGGCATATGAGTATATGAATTGGTGGTTATCTGGCTATCCTGGAGCATTTATTGCGCGCCAAGGTTATTATATTTCTAACCCCGAGCGCAGTCAGCCGCTTATGTCAAAGCCGGAATGGGATTATTGGTATGAAGGAAAAGCTGCATCAATAGACCTGCAAGGTACAGATGGAAAAGTGTCAGTTAAAGCGGGCCAAATGCGAGATGGTGGCAGTTATATAAAGCGTTTTTCGAATATTGCCGTTTGGAATACAGTAATGCCTAATTATGATTACAGCTTAGATAAGTGGTATGAGCTATTAAACTCATAGGGAATTAAATTGATTAATATCATTTCTAAGTCACTGGCAGCTAAAGTATTACTTGCATTAATGCTGGTGATATTAGTCATGGGAATAAGCTTTGTTGTGATGAACAAGCGCCTCAAAACAATTGAAGTGTCTTTCAATGATATTAGCCGTATAAGCAATTATGCAGTAAGCATCTTAAGCATAAACAAAGATATTGTTGAAATGCAAAGAGATATCTCTGTCTATGGCTCGTCTGGAAGTGAAGCTGTTTTTAGTAAAATCATAGAGAATTTCGACAGTGTAAAAAGCCGTTTAAATGAAGTTAACTTGAAATCAGATGAGAGTGATAGCCAAGTATATTTAGACTCTATGTCTGAGTTAATCGACAGATATAGTGATAATTTAGGTGTGCTCACGAAGCGATATGAAATTAGATCAGAGCTCATCGAAGTTGAACTTCCGAGCATTTATTTTGAGGCCGTTACTCATCTTGAAAACCTAAAGAAGCTAGCTGTTTCAAACGAACAAATGTTGATCATCGCCGAAAGCCTCAATATGTGGCATGTGCTACATCGTGATGCCTATCAATTTTTAACTAAAAAAGACTATACAAAACGAACTGCCGTTAATAATGCTTTGCAAGTGTTATCTGGGCTTAATAATGATCTAGCTATGACACAACAAGATGATGTTCAGAGTGAAATTATAAGAACAGCGACATTAGCGAGCACTTATCAGAACGCTTTTTCAAAAGCTATTCAGGCTAATCGCAACTACTTTAGTTTGGTAAATGTTGTAATGGCGGGGGATGCAATCGAGTTTAGTACACTAGCAAATAAGCTAAGAGAGAATTCTTTAGCCCATTTGAATCAGATCAAAAAAGACGCGGAAATCACAGTTTCTAAAACCGAAAAAATATTAAAAGCACTGGCGGCTGTCGTGTTTATTTATGTGTTAGCGCTTGCCGCTTTTTTTCATCTACAAATATCTCAAGCCATCAAGAGGCTCACTGTCAGTTTTCAACGCTTTTTAGAAGGGGATTTATCGGCACCAATACATGATTTAAACCGTAAAGATGAAATTGGAGTTCTTGCAAGCGCAGCAGATAGCTTTCGTATTTTAAGTCGTGATCTTTCTGAAGCAAAAAAAGTTGCAGAGCACACGACAAAAGTAAAATCAGAGTTTCTCGCCAATATGAGTCATGAAATAAGAACTCCTATGAATGGTATTTTAGGAATGGCTCGACAATTGAGTAGAACAACACTCACTACAGAACAGGCAAAGATGCTTGCTATTATTCAGTCTTCTGGTTCGAGTTTATTAGTGATTATTAATGATATTTTGGATTTAAGTAAAATAGAGGCTTCTAAAATTGAGCTAGAATCTCAACCAATTAAGTTAAGCAGTATGTTAGATGAACTCCAGCATCTATTTTTAGAACAAGCACATAGCAAGAATATTCAATTTAATATTGAAACAAGCCCTGATGGCAAAGAGGCCATCTTCTTAGGAGATGAAACGCGTTTGAAACAAGTACTAATTAATTTACTTGGTAACGCAATTAAATTTACAGAGCGGGGTAATGTGACGTTGAGTGTTGAAATTGCTCAACGTAATGATGAATTTAGCTTAACGTTTAACGTAATAGATACTGGGATTGGTATAGTCAAAGAGCACATGAGTAATTTATTTGAAGCCTTTTCACAAGCTGATGCCTCAATTACACGTCGCTTTGGTGGTACAGGGTTAGGTTTGGCTATTTCGAGTAAGTTACTCAATTTGATGGGCACAACTTTACATGTTGAAAGTGAAGCTGGTGTTGGTTCACGTTTTTATTTTCAGATGGTAGCAAAACAGAGCTTTAAGCATGCTGATATAAAAGAGGTAACGCTGATGAAATTTCCAGATGAGTCTTTTGATTTCTCAAGACTAAATGTTCTGATTGTTGAAGACAATGAAATCAATCAGGTCGTTATCGAAGCGATGCTAAATGAATTTAATATTAGCTCAATAAAAATAGCAAATGATGGCGAACAAGCCATATTACAATGTGAGAAACAGTTATTTGATATTATTTTCAAGGACATGCAAATGCCTGTTTTAGATGGCCCTCAGGCAACAATAAAAATACGCGAGAAAGAAGCCTTTAAATCAACACCTATCATTGCATTGACTGCTAATGTATTAAGTGCAGATAAGCAGCGCTGTTTTGATGCTGGGATGAATGATTTCATTGCTAAACCAATAAAGTATGAATCTCTAAAAGAGGTATTGTTAAAGTGGTGCACACCAGCAGATGACAGCCAAGAGGAGCATTATACCTGCTCAAAGTGAGCCTATGTGTATACAGTAAAATACGAATGTATTGTTTTCGATTTGTTTGTGCTTTTATATAAATTAAGTTGCAGAGTACAACGACAATAATCCCAAGCTAATCATTTCAACTCGTATAAAAAGTCCGTATAATCCACGCCGAACTTTTTACTATGAAACATGGCTTAGCAAAGCCTGTATGAGCAGAGCAAATGAATCAAACTGATACTAGAAAAGAAACTCTTGAATTTAATAAACTTCAAAAGCGTCTAAGAAGGCATGTTGGTAACGCGATTACTGATTACAACATGATTGAAGACGGTGATGTTGTTATGGCGTGTATCAGTGGTGGTAAAGATTCTTTTGCGATGCTAGATATTTTGCTTAATTTACAAAAAGCAGCGCCAATTAAATTTGAAGTGATTGCGGTAAACCTTGATCAGAAGCAGCCAGGCTTTCCTGAGCACATTTTGCCTGATTACTTTGAAACGCTAAATATCCCGTATTACATCGTTGATAAAGATACCTACTCACTAGTAAAGGAAAAAGTACCAGAAGGTAAGACGACGTGTGGTCTGTGTTCACGACTTCGTCGCGGCACACTTTATTCATTCGCAGAAAAAATTGGCGCGACAAAACTAGCACTTGGTCATCACATGGATGACATTGTTGAGACAATGTTCTTAAATATGTTTCATGGTTCACGATTAAAAGCGATGCCACCAAAATTACGCTCTGATGATGAACGTAACGTAGTCATTCGTCCGTTGTCATATTGCCGTGAGAAAGATTTAATTAAATACGCCGAGCATAAAGATTTCCCGATTATTCCTTGTAACTTGTGTGGCTCGCAAGAAAACCTTCAGCGTCAATCAATTAAAGCCATGCTGACAGAGTGGGATAAGAAAACTCCGGGTCGTGTTGAAAGTATTTTTAAGTCTTTACAGAATGTTAGCCCAAGTCAGCTTGCAGACAGAAACTTATTTGATTTTGAAAACTTACCACTTGATAGAGAAGGCAATCGTGAAAGCTATGACTTTAGCGAGGCGGTGGTCTCATCGACAAACATTGATGAATCATTATTTATCGATGTAACAAATATATAAAAACCCTCAAACTGTATATAAAAAAAGCCCCGAACTGGGGCTTTTTTAATGCATTTTAAAAATGTTATTTAGCAAGAGGGCTGACGTAGCCGTCTGGTTTTAACGCTAATACATCACAATCAAGACTATCAATGACATGCTCTGCAGTGTTACCGACAAGCGCCGCGCTTAACCCCGTGCGACCGACAGTACCAATCACTACTAATTCGCTGTTTAACCGTGCAGCAACATCAGGAATGACATCTTCTGGTAAGCCTTCTTCAATGTGGCAATGAGCTTTATCAATATTAAACCCTTCAGCTAACGAAAGCGTTGATTCAAAGTGATGTTTCTTAACTGATTCGTTATAAACACCCGGGTTAAACTCAGGAATTTCAATAGCAATGTTAACCGGAGTTGCAGGGTATGCATTCACAAGGTTAAGAGTGGCATTCGCTAAATCACAAATGAAGCGAGCATCATTAATAATACGTTTGTTAAGTTCAAGGTGTTGCTCGTTTTCACTTACCGCGTTCACTGCTGCAAGAATATTACCTTGTGCTGGCCACTCTTTTTCTTTAACAAGTAAAACTGGAGCAGGGCACTTGCGAATTAGGTGCCAGTCAGTTGGTGTGAAGATAACTGATTTAAGCGTATCGTGTTGATGGGTACCTTTTACGACTAAATCATAGCCGTCATTAATAACAGTATTAATGATTGCCTCGTAAGGACGGTTATGCCAAACAACACAGCTATCAATGGTAAGCTCAGGATAAAGTGCAATTTGCTCGTCTAGCCATGCTTGGCGATCTTTGATTACCGCCTCACGCATCGCTTCACGCTCATCAGCAGAAAGCATCGTGGTCATTTCGTAAGAGAAGTCGTAGATACTGAGGAAAGCGGTGATGGTCGCGCCAGATTTTTTGGCTAGATCAATTGAGCGACTTAAACTGTGTTGCTGCTCTTTGGTTGGGTCTATAACTGCTAAAATTCGTTTAATTGCGTCCATGTGCTGCTCCTTAACTGTTCCGCAAAAAGTAGTACTTTGAGTGTAACCTAAATTTAGAACAGTTAAAGGGGCAAACAATAGAAAGTTGCTTTAAATCAAACTCTACTTACATTTAATCGCTGCTGTTGTTGCAAGTGCTTGCTGGTCCAAAATGGTGATAAATTTACCTTCAACCTTAATAAAACCAGCTTTTTGGAAGCGGCTTAAAAGGCGACTAATTGTTTCAACAGTAAGGCCTAAATAGTTACCGATCTCGCCACGTGTCATGGTTAAACGGAATTCTTTACGCGAAAAACCGCGCTCACCGAAACGCTCTGCAAGATTATAGATAAAACTCGCTAGGCGCTCTTCAGCTGACTTTTTATTGAGTAACAATAACATTTCTTGGTCATAGTTAATTTCATTACTCATTAAACGCATAATTTGTTGGCGTAGCTTTGGTAATTTACCTGCTAAATCATCGAGGGTATCGAATGGAATTTCACATACCATTGAGGTTTCAAGTGCTTGCGAGAAGCTTTGATGAGCCATTTTGTTAATTGCATCGAAACCGACTAAATCACCAGCTAAATGAAAACCAGTAATTTGCTCATCGCCTTGCTCAGATAACGTGTAAGATTTAAACGAACCTGAGCGTACCGCATATATCGCATTTAAGCTTTCACCAGACTCAAATAAAAAGTCACCTTTGTGCAGTGGTTTTTTGCGCTCGATGATTTCATCGAGACGATCCATTTCTTGACCGTTTAATGAAAATGGCAAACATAGCTGGCTAATACTGCAATTATTACAGCTAATTGTGCATAAGCCTTTTGACTTGTTTTGTGAGAAGTCCATACATCAAATCCATTCAAATAAGTTAACAACGCGTAAGATTAATGAACTAGCTTATCGGTTGCTATAATTAATAAGTATATACCGTACCATATTATTACGCTGCCTAGAATAACCCTAGTCCAAACATGGTTGAAAATAGCGTGTATTTTTTGACTGACTAGACCTACGCTTATCATCGCAGGAAAGGTTCCTAACGCGAAAAATAACATTACTCCAGCCCCATGTAGTGCTGATGGACTGGTGAGAGCCCAAGTCAGTGCTGAATAAACTAATCCGCAGGGCAACCAACCCCATAAAGCGCCATAGAGTAGGGCTTTAGGTGTTGTATCGACCGGTAATAAATAACGATTGAGCTTAGCTAAATGCTGCCATACTAGGGTTTTTCCTAGTTTTTCTAACCACTGTAGGGTCGCCGCTAAGCGCATAATATAAACCCCAACGAGGAGCATAAAAATACCACTTAAAAACGATAATGCTATAGAAATAGTGGTATTTTGCGCTGCAAAACGGCTGCTAATTCCAGCGACTAAGGCACCAGCAATCATGTAACTAAGCGCACGTCCCAGATTATAAGCAACAGAAAAACTGACTGCGCGGTTTTTGTTAGCAGCAAGTTGTAAACTACTGGCAATGCCACCACACATAGCTAGACAGTGACCACTGCCTAGCAAACCCATTACAAATGCACTAATAAACAGCGGATCAATCATTACTTTTGTTGTGCTGCTCTTTATCGTCTTCGAACAGGATACTGTGGCCCTGTTTGTTTAAATCAGAAAATTGTTCGCTCTTTACAGCCCAAAAGAACACCCCAATAGCAATTAGCACAAATAATATGGCAATCGGGATAAGCATGTAGATGATACTCATAGTTTTAATAACCTTAATGAGTTGGTAATAACCAAAATGGAGCTTGCAGACATACCGATGACGGCCATCCAAGGAGCAACAAGCCCAAGGGCTGCCAGTGGTAAAATCGAACCATTGTAAATAAGTGATAGTGCCAAGTTTTGCTTAACAATACGGCGCGTCTTTTTCGACACTGTGAGCAAATGCTCGATGGCGGTTAGATCACTATTGAGTAATACCACATCAGCACTGTTTTTGGAAATATCAGCGCCTGTTTCCATTGCAATAGATAAATGGGCACTGGCAAATACTGGGCTATCATTGACTCCATCACCCACCATGGCAACGATGGCGCCTTTGTTTGCGAGTGCTTCAACATGAGTTTGTTTGTCGCGAGGGCTACATGCTGCATGCACGGTATCTAAATTTAACTGTTTTGCGATTCGCTCACCACTGTTTGATGCATCACCCGTTAACATGTGACACTTTATTTGTTGAGAGTGCAGCTCTGTGATTAGTTTTTCTGCGTTGTTACGTAAGCTATCGGCGAGATAAAAGCGCGCAACTACTTGTTTATCGACATACAAGGTTGCTTGTGCATCTGCTTTTTCGGTATCAAACCAGCCGCTTTTACCTATCGCTAGGTGCTGTTTATTAAGCTCTGCTGTAATACCTTTACCCGGTTCGATTGTGACATTTTCGATAGGGTTAACCGTGTCGTTGTAAGTTGCAAACGCATTAGCAATTGGGTGTTCTGAGAAGCTTTCAAGTTGCGCTGCTAATCGTAATGCATCAGCTTCACTATAATGGCTGCTGACCATTTCAACACGCTCAATAGTGAAACGACCCTGCGTTAAAGTACCTGTTTTATCGAAGGCGATATCTGTTAATTGTGGTAGCGTTTCTAAAACATGGGCTTGTTTAATTAAAATGCCACGCTTTGTAAGGCTGGCTACGGCACAGGTTAGGGCAGTTGGAATCGCTAAACTAAGGGCGCAAGGGCAGGTTGCAACAAGCACCGAAATAGTAACCCAAAAAGCATGCTCAGGGTCTATTTGATACCAGCCAATCGCTGTAATGGAGGCAAACAGTAATAAACACGCAACAAACCACTGCGCGACTTTATCTGTAATCTCAACTAATCGAGGGCGTTTGGTTAATGCTGTGTGTTGTAACTTAATAATTTGATTAAGCAGCGTATTTTGGCCGATTTTGTTGATCTCAATACTGATCACGCCATCGTGGTTAATAGTACCAGCGTAAACCTGATGGCTGATAAATTTATTAACTGGCTGATGCTCGCCTGTCATCATGGCTTCATCAACAGTTGTTTTACCTTTGATCACAACACCATCAGCAGGAATGGTTTCGCCTGCTTTAATTAAAACAACATCGCCTAATTTAAGCTTTTTAGCCGCAATAATTGATTCTTGATTATCGCTATTGATAATTCGTGCAGTTAAAGGCAAAAGTTTTTGTAAGTTAGCAGTAAATTCACTGGCTTTTAAACGGGCTCTAAATTCTAAATATTTACCCAGTAATAATAAGAAGGTAAACATACAGATAGATTCAAAATAAACTTCGCCAACCGACATTAATGTGGCATAGCAGCTCGCACCATAAGCACCAAAAATCGCTAAAGATACGGGTAAGTCCATATTGAGCTGTTTGGCTTTTAAACCATTAATTGCATTGGTTAAGAACGGCAGGGCGCTGTATAAAATAACCGGCGAAGCAAGAACTAAGCTTATCCAGCGGAAATACTGTTCAAAGTTTTCTTCCATGCCCGAGAACATGCCAAAATACATGGCAAAAGCGAACATCATTACTTGCATAGTCATCAGACCTGCAACACCTAATCGGCGGATATAGGCTTTAGCGGCTTGTTGTTTTTGACTCGCTTCAAGATCAGCCTGAAACGGGTAAGCTTTATAGCCGATTTCGTGTAATGAGGTGATAATTTGGCTAAGTGGAGTAACCGATTTATCCCATTGGATCATCGCACGATTAGTCGATGTATTTACATCCACACGCTTAATTGCTTTTAAATTGAGTAATTGTTTCTCGATTAACCAAGCACAGGCAGCACAGGTGATACCTTCGACGGTAAGAAGCACTTCTGATAAGTCATTTGTGGCTGAAATAAACTCATCTTGTATATCTTCGTTATCGTAACTCTTAATTAACTCAAGCTGCTCTGGAACAAGTTGTTCTACTTTACCAGAGCGCACAGTTCTAAACTTATAGTAATCGGTCATGCCTTGGGCGACGATATTCTCAGCAACCGTTTGGCAACCAATACAACACATAGGTTGTGCCTTACCGTCTATTTCGACAGTCGCATTAAAGCCTTTTGGCACACTTTCAAGACAATGAAAGCAATTATCGGACATTTGAGTTTACTACTTATATTCAGGGCTAATCGAAATTGTTTTATCAGTAGGAAGAGTAATGTCTTCTTTTAACTTCCAACTATTATCGATAGGTTCAATAAACACTGTGTATGCACCGTCAACGTGAGTGTCGAGTAGGGCTGTAAAGTCACCATGAGCGTTTTTCATTAAACTAACATTGAAGTCGTTGGCTTTAATGGTGCGATGATAAAATGACATTTTTAAAGAGTGAACTTGGCTTGCATCACCTTTAGTAAACTTAAAGCTAACTTTATCATCAGTTACGTCTAAATCACCATGTAGATATAGTGCTTTGGCTTTATTGAATTTACTGAGTTCAAGGTTAATTGCCTTGCCTTTTTTATAGTAGTCATCAACAACCATATCAGGGCCATTGCCAATAGCCATATAAATTAGACCAAAACAGCCGATAATTGCAGCAAGCGGGAAGGAGATTAAAAACCATGGCCAAAAGTTTTTATACCAAGGAGTCGGTTTCATAGTACTTATACCTTAAAAAATGTTGTACGCATTTTATCGGATCTAAAAGCAAAAGACTAAAAAAAAGCCTCCAGATGGAGGCTTTTTTGATCTTAATTAATCTATTGAATTAAAAGATTAATTGTTTATACATTTTATTAACGACGTGGTTATTTATCTTGCGATAAGCTGTAAACGTACGCTGTTAATAGGTGTACTTTATCTTCACCTAGAATGTCCTTCCATGCTGGCATTACACCTGCACGGCCATTTCTAAGTGTTTCTTCAACAGCACGTTTAGAGCCACCATACAACCAGATGTTATCAGTTAGGTTAGGTGCACCAAATGGTAAGTTATGTGCAACTGAACCTTTACCGTCAGCACCGTGACACGCTGCACACATTGCGAACTTCGCAGCACCTGCTTCGGCATCTTTTTGGTTTACAGTACGGCCAGATAAGCTTAGTACGTGAGCAGTCATTTCTTTAATACCTTGCTCACCAAGTGCATCACCCCAAGGTGGCATCGCAGCAACACGACCATAAAGAAGTGTTTCTTTGATTTTGTCTGGCGTACCACCATATAACCAATCTTTATCAGTTAGGTTAGGGAAGCCTAAACCACCACGTGCATCTGAACCATGACACTGAGCACAGTTTTGAGAGAATAAACGTTGACCAATCTCAAGCGCTTTTTCGTCTTTTACAAGTGCTTCAATATCTTGTTTCGCGTACGACTCAAAGATTGGGCCAAAACGCTCATCTGCTGCAATAAACTCTTGGTCTAATTGAACGTTCTCACCATTAGCTAATGCTTGTTCAGTTGCTTCTTTAGACTCAGCTAGAGAAGTAATACCTTGGTTAGAACTTGTCCATTTACCTAAACCTTCCCAATTACCTAAACCTGGGTAAGCTGCAAGGTAATAAACAGACCATACAAATGTCGCGAAGAACATGTAAGTCCACCATTTTGGTAGTGGGTTGTTTAGTTCTTCAATGCCATCAAATTCGTGACCACAGCTTTCGCCTTCTTTAACACCTGTGTAGTTTTTCAAGTTCCACAGAAGTAGGCCGAAGATGATAGCAAGACACGCAAGGGTTAATACAATAACCCATATACTCCAAAAGCTAGTCATTTCTCAGACTCCTTTTCCTCGTTAGAGATTGTGTTGTTGTGTTTTTTTTCATCTTCAAATATGGCATTAGCAGCATTATCAAATCGACTTTTGCTACGCTTGCTGTATGCCCATACAACAATCACAATAAACAGTACTAAAATTACCAGAGTTAAAATGCCTCTGTATGTTCCGTAATCCATAATAATTACTTCAAGTGTGTGCCAAGCTGTTGTAAGTAAGCGATAAGAGCTTGCATTTCAGTCGCGCCTTTACCATCGTTCATGGCTTCAATTTTCGCAATGTCAGCTTTTAACTCTTCGTCGCTACCATAACCTTTACCGTCGTAACGGTCGCTTGATTTATCAATTCCGAAGCTATCACGGAATATTTGAAGCTTTTTAAGAGTATGGGTTGTATCGACTCTGTTTTCATCTAACCAAGGAAACGCTGGCATGTTTGACTCAGGAACCACAGCACGTGGGTCCATTAAGTGAGCATGGTGCCAATCGTCTGAGTAACGCTCACCAACACGAGCTAGGTCAGGACCAGTACGCTTAGAACCCCATTGGAATGGGTGATCCCATACTGACTCACCAGCTACAGAGTAGTGACCATAACGCTCAACCTCGTCACGGAAAGGACGAATCATTTGTGAGTGACAGTTGTAACAACCTTCACGTACATAGATATCGCGGCCTTCCATTTCTAACGCTGTAAGAGGGCGTAAGCCATCAACAGGTTTAGTCGTATCGTCTTGGAACATAAGTGGTGTAATCTCTACCAATGCACCAAAGCTGATAGCAAAAACAGTCAAGATAGCCATAAGGCCAACGTTCTTTTCGACTATTTCGTGTTTGTTTTGTGAATTATTATTGCTCATCGTGCTACTCCATTATGCTAATTGTGCGTCAGCGTCTAATTGAAGCGAATCTTTCTTCGCAGCAATAGTACGATAAACGTTGTAAGCCATAATTAGCATACCTGTTACGATGAAAACACCGCCTAGGAAACGCATGATATAGAACGGATACGAAGCTTCTAATGACTGTACAAAGCTGTACATTAACGTACCGTCTGAGTTCACTGCACGCCACATTAGACCTTGCATTACACCTGAGATCCACATTGCTACGATGTATAGAACAACACCCACAGTGTGTAACCAGAAATGCGTGTTAACTAGTTTAACACTGTACATACGGCCTTGTGAGAATAGTGCAGGGATTAGGTGATAGATAGCACCGATAGAAATCATTGCAACCCAACCTAGTGCACCTGAGTGTACGTGACCTACAGTCCAGTCAGTGTAGTGTGAAAGCGCATTAACAGACTTAATAGCCATCATTGGGCCTTCGAACGTAGACATACCGTAGAAAGATAGAGAAACAACTAAGAAACGAAGTACTGGGTCAGTACGTAGTTTATGCCATGCACCTGATAACGTCATGATACCGTTGATCATACCACCCCAAGATGGAACGAATAGGATAACTGACATAACCATACCTAAGCTTTGCGTCCAGTCTGGAAGCGCAGTGTAGTGTAGGTGGTGAGGACCTGCCCAGATATATAAAGAAACAAGTGCCCAGAAGTGAACTACCGATAAACGGTAAGAGTAAACAGGGCGACCTGCTTGTTTTGGTACGAAGTAGTACATCATACCTAAGAAACCAGCAGTTAATAAGAAACCAACAGCGTTGTGACCGTACCACCACTGAACCATTGCATCTACAGCACCTGCGTAGATAGAGTATGATTTAGTAAGTGAAACTGGAATTGCCATGCTGTTTACAATGTGTAAAACGGCAACAGTAATAATGAAACCAGCGTAGAACCAGTTCGCAACATAGATGTGCGATACTTTACGCTTGATTAGCGTACCGAAGAATACAACTGCGTATGTAACCCAAACAACGGCGATAAGAATATCGATTGGCCATTCAAGTTCTGCGTATTCTTTTGAGCTTGTGATACCTAAAGGTAAGGTGATCGCTGCAAGTACGATAACAAGTTGCCAACCCCAGAAGGTGAAGGCTGCTAGTTTATCTGAGAAAAGGCGCGTTTGACACGTACGTTGTACGACGTAATAAGACGTCGCAAAAAGAGCACTTGTACCAAATGCGAAAATTACTGCGTTCGTATGTAACGGACGTAGTCGAGAGTAAGTTAACCATGGTGTATCAAAGTTAAGTGCTGGCCAAGCTAATTGGGCAGCAATCAGAACCCCAACACTCATGCCAACGATGCCCCAAATCACTGTCATAATAGCGAATTGGCGTACAACTTTATAATTGTACTCAGTTTGTGATGCTACTGTTTGGCTCATTTTCTGGCTTCCGCTGCAATTAATGCGTTTTAGAAATGAATTACCCACTTGATAAAAGTGGGGCCTACTATTACTTCACAAGTGTGTTACCTAAAGCTAGCTAAAAGGTGTTAGCTTCAGAAAACAAACTCGAGAAACCCTTATTTTTGCGATGGAAATGATAAAATTTTTGACCTAAAAAAGATAGGTCAATTGCATAAAATTATGACATCAATCAATTTTTGATGTTTTGTTGGTTATTTTTTGTCAGTGATTGTATTTTTATTAGCTTATTCCATCGAGCATAGTTGTCTTTTATCTATGACCTGACTAGTATCCGCTTTTATTTTATACAGGCAAAGAAAGTGAGAATTAGTTTACTCCCAGTTTTCCTGATCAGTATTTTTACTGCTGCGTGTGATTACCAAAGTATAGAAGAGGGTAGCGCAAGTACAAGCTGTGAAAATAATAGCCGATGTCAATTTACTAATAATGTAGAAGTTTGGTTAAGTAATTCTAAAGTTAGCCCAGAAACCCCTTTTACAATTAACTTGAAGTTGCCAGATGATGCCAAAAATCCCTCAGCTAAACTTGAAGGTGTATCTATGTATATGGGGTTCATCCCAGTTCAGTTTACTAACACTGAACAAATATGGACTGCTAATACAATGGTAGGGGCGTGTTCAGAACCCGTCATGACATGGAAGATGACCGTGACCTATCAAGATGCTAGTAACAAAACACACACGCTTTTTTATTATTTCGATTCTATCCAACCTTAATATCGCAACATTTATATGTGTATCACCAAGTAACTGTTTATTTGACTAAGTGATACACACCATCAAATTAGTTTTCCTACAAATCGACGCCATTTAACTAACTTATTCCAAGAAAACCACAAAGTTTTGGAACAAATCTAAAAAAACGTCCTCCAATACAGCGATTAACCGACTAACTTTGTCTAATTAGTTAATTTTAGTGAATAACTATGGTTAGCAGTCTTACCAAGCTTTTACGGTTTTTATAACGATGTGTGATCAAGTTGTAAAAATTTCATTTGTAGCCTCAATACGGCCCTAGTTACACTTGATTACAAAGTTCGTGCAATTGATTTCAATCGTATTTTTTTTGGTTGTAAAGTATTGTAGAAATCTGATTTTATAGTGTTTTTTTCTGTTAACATTGATACATCGTGAAACCTTATTACCCCAATTGGAAACTAGAAATTTAGGCTGTTTTTTTATTGTTCTATCATTCAGTTTTCGTTCAGTTAACTGAGCCTAAGTTGCCTGCCGCTGACTCGTGATTCGAATAATAACGAGCGCTACCTAACTAAGGTAAATTTCCAACAAGTAGGGTTTTCACATGAAAAAATCAATTCTTGGTTTAGCTGTTGTATCAGCAATCCCAATGTTCTCAAGCATGCAAGTATTAGCTGCTGAAGATGCGGCAGATTCAATCGAAAAGATTCAAGTTACAGGTTCTCGCATTAAGCGTACCGATATGGAGACGTCTAGTCCTGTAACATTAATTGGTGCAGATGACATCAAAGCAATGGGTGCATCAAGCATCGATGGCGTTTTACAAAAAATGACTGCAGCAAGCGGTGCAATGACCAACCCTGCTGTTAACAACGGTTCAGGTGGTAACGCACGTGTTGACCTACGTGGTCTTGGTGCACAACGTACTCTAGTACTAGTAAATGGTCGTCGTATGATCAACTCTGGTACTGGTGCTGCATCTACTGTTGACTTAAATACAATCCCAGTATCAATGATTAAGCAAGTTGAAGTACTAAAAGACGGCGCATCTGCTGTATACGGTACTGACGCGGTAGCGGGTGTTGTTAACATCATCTTAAAAGACGACTTCGAAGGTCTAGACATGAACCTTAACGGTGCTATCACTGGTGAAGGCGATGCAGACGAAACGTCTTTCGATATCACAATGGGTTCAAGCTTTGACCGTGGTAACGTTGTAATCGGTTTACAATACACTGACCGTGGTGATGCTTCTCAAGCAGATCGTGATTTCTCTGATTGTCCTATCGAAGAAGATTACGACAACGGTAGCTTCTACTGTGGTGGTTCTTCTTATACACCTTTCGGCCACGTTTGGGCTGAAAATGCAGACCTTCAAGGTCAAGCAGATGGTGGTTGGCATGATTTCACTGCTGCTGGTGATGCATACAACTACTCAGCAACAAGCTACCTATACACGCCAATGCGTCGTTTAAACCTTACAGGTATCGGCCACTTTGACGTAACTGATGAAACGCGTCTAGTGTCTGAATTCACTTACTCTAAGCGTTGGTCAACTCAACAAATGGCTCCACAGCCAGTATGGTTTGACTTCAAATACGATGCAGAAACTATGGGTGATTCACTTCTTTCTCATGGTGTTGCTGACGGAGAAGACATCTCTTACGGTCGTCGTATGACAGACGTAGGTCCTCGTGGTTATGAGCAAGTAGTTGACACAGTACGCGCAGTAATCGGTCTAGACGGTTCATTCGACAACGGTTGGGGCTGGGATACTTCAGTAGTATTCGGTCGTAACGATTCAGTTGACCGTGCAACAAACCTTCTAAACATGGGTTCAATCCAAGATGCAATCGGTGAAGGTGAGTTTAACCCACTAAACCAAGCTGACTGGTCTGCTGGCAACCTTGCACAGTACAACTACACTGAAAACAACTCAGGTGGTAGCCAATTATTAGTTCTTTCAGCTGGCCTTAATGGTGAAGTAATGGAACTTCCTGCTGGTTACGTTGGTTTCGCAGCGGGTATCGAACGTCGTGAAGAAAAAGCATGGTACGTTCCAGATTCACTAACTTCACAAGGTCTTGCAAATGACCCACGTGTTGAACCAACAGGTGGTCGTTTCGACGTTAACGAAGCATACGTAGAATTTGCTGTTCCACTTCTAGCTGATGCACCATTTGCACAAATGGTTGACTTAAGCGCAGCTGTACGTGCATTTGATTACAGCACATTTGGTTCAGATGAGACTTGGAAACTAGGTTTAACTTGGCGTGTAAACGACGAACTAATGCTACGTGCTGTTCGTTCAACTGCATTCCGTGCTCCTACAGTATCTGAGCTTTACCAAGGTAAATCACCTTCATTCGAACAAGTTAACTTCCCTGGCGCTCAAGACCAAGCTGAAGTAACTGTGGGTGGTAATGACCAATTAACGCCAGAGCTTGCTGATACAGTAACAGCTGGTTTCGTATACGCTCCAGAGTGGTTAGATGGTTTCTCAATGACTGTTGACTACTATGAAATCGAAATCGAAAACTCAATTTCAAGCGTAAACAACCAATACATCGTTGAGAACTGTCTTGACGCTGCTACAGGTTCATACAAAAACCAAGATACTGCACTTTGTCAGTCTTCTGCAATCAACTTCAACCAAAGCACTGGTCGTATTAGCTTCAACAACCAATTACAAAACATTGGTAACGAATCGACTAAAGGTTACGACGTAAACTTCAAGTATGCATTTGAAGCTGCAGGTCTTAACTGGCGCACAGGTCTTGATGTAACTATCCTTGATGAGTACATCGTTGATTCAGGCACAAGCACAATCGATTACACAGGTCTTGTAACTTCTGGTATCGGTAGCTACGCGAAAGTTAAGTCTAACTTCACTCTTAACGCGTCTGGCGACAACTGGGATGCACAATACCAAGCACGTATGATCGACGGCCTAGACAGCTATGCATGTCTTGCTGACGACAGCGAGTGTCTAGTACCAAGCGTTGGTACTGTTGTATACCACGACATCAGTGGTTCATACATCATGAACGACACAGTGTCATTCTCTGCAGGTGTTAACAACTTATTCGATAAGCAAGCACCTTACTACTCAGGTAACAATGACTCAAACACTGACCCGTACACATACGATGTACTAGGTCGTCGTTTCTTCGCTGGTGTGAACGTTAAGTTCTAATCTAGTTTGAAATGATTATTAAAGCCCCGTTTTACGGGGCTTTTTTATTGTCTGAAAGCTTATCAACGCGTAAACTGTAGAGGTACTTTTAACAAACGAGGTGATATTGCTTAAACAAGACGAAAACCTATCTTTTATTATTGAGCCTGAACTCACTCCCCGTGCAGAGCAGCGGTTAGATCTGTATTTCTCAATCCCTAATGAGATGAGTGTTAATCCACAAACACTTAGTGAAGAGTCATTTTTTAATAACCATTTCAAATCACATTTAGCTTATAACGCCAACAATATTCATTTACCCTTGGTGAGAAGTCGCTTTGTTAGTAAAAACAAAGGTGAGCAGCAAGATTATCGACAAAATTTAAACTTATATTGCTACCAAGTTCGTTTAGCGCTGAATGCTGATATTAAAGACACCTTAAAATACCAAGAAGCTGAAGAGTTTTATCCTGCAGCCATTGAATTATGTGAGCAAACCAAAGGGCTGCTTAAAAAGCTGAGACGCTACACACCAGATGATGAAAAACTACTGCCATTTTATAAAAATGCCGATAACTATTTAAGTTGGCATGTTGAACAGTCATTTTTAAAGTTGCTAGACGAAGGACCACGCAGTAGCGATTTTGCAAAAGAGCGCAGCGAGCTTTTAGAGTTTTGTAAAACTGAAAATAGTTACCGTGACGAGCAGGAATATAACTCGCAATCAACCCTTGAAGATGCCAATCGAATCACTAATAAAATGCGCCTGTTACAACGTTTGATTGAACATGGTGTGGTTTTAACTCGTCATACCCGACATTTGAATAGCTACTTAAAGCGCATTGTAAAGGGATCTGTAACGGCTGTTATCATGGCCTTTGTAATGTTAGTTGTGTTAAACGCCCGTTCAACCTTTACTGAGGTAACTGCAACCTTAATTTTGATTTTAGGTGTAATTTATGGGTTGCGAGAGATATTCAAAGAGGATATTACCCGCGTTATATGGCGTGCAATAGTAAGAGGGCGGCCAAAATGGCGTTTTCAATTTAGAAATAGTATCACTAAAGACCGCATTGCTAGTCAGTATATTTGGCTAGAATACGAAGCTTTTAAGCGTATCCCTAAAGAGGTTAGACAAATATTCTCTAAGCGTCGCCATCAGAACAAGCAGGCTTCTCAATGGTTACATTTTGCTAGTGAAACACACGTTAATGCTAAAGAGTTTTTACCGGGTTACGATACCCTACAACAAACGATGCAATTTAGTTTAGCGCCATTCGCACGTTATTTAAAACGCGGTGAAGGTAAACTTTATCATCTTGAAAGCAATAAAATATCTAAGCAAGCAGTTGAGCGTAGGTATCAACTAAATATGGTATTGGTTTTTACACAAAACGATGAAAAAACACTGATGCAGCGCTACAAAATCACCTTAAATCGCAGCAAAATTGTTAATATTGAAAGGATATATTCGACGTCAGTTAAATAAAGAGAAACGAGGGTGGTACATTACCACCCTGGTAGGTTTATTTAGCGTCTAGACCTGTTTTGCTGTACAGCGACACTTTATCTGAAACTAATGTAATTTCGATATTTTTGTCTTTGCTGCCCCAAATACAATTAGTATGAAGTGTTTTTTCTTCGCACTTATCCGCTGAGCCTAAAATCGCTTCAACTTCAGCTTTATCCATACCGATTTTAATTTTTTCATAGTTTTCTAAGTTAACTTTTGAACAGCCAGCTAAAGTAAGCGCTACCGTTGCAGCAGCAATTGCCATATATTTTTTCATAATAGTTTCCATTAATGGTTATAACGTCTTATTTGTACAATCATCCCCATGCGAGGGTGATCGAAATAATGAATTTCATTACTTATTACACGCTTAAATTGTGAAAAACGTGCTTTTTCATAGTCGCCACTCTCTAAACGCTGACTAATATCAAAATCAGCATGAATAAACAGGTAATGGCGAACGTATATTTTCATCAAACCTTCTAATTCCCACTTCGGTATCGTTTGTAACTGTTCGGGAATATATTGCTGTACCGGGCTAACTAGATTAATAAAGTCATTATCAGTAGTTGCTTGGCTATCGAGCGCTTGTGAAAAGTGATCACCTGAAAACAATCTAATACTGGGGGCTTTACTTTCGCTCATTTCAGGAAAACGCCAACCTGTGTGAAGTATCGGCGTGAGACCTTTACGATCTAGTTGCTTTTTTTGTTCGATAAACTGTAGCTGCTCGGGCGCGAGTAGATAAATTTCATCCGTGTCGTCGCGAGCTTCGACTACGGGTGTTACGGGTAATTCGTCATAACTAGATAAATAATCAACACTTTCATCGCACACGTTAGAGTGGGGATTCGAGGTAATAATAGCATCTGCAAATGTCGTAGACTGAAATCGACTGTCGCCATTTAAGCACTCTTGTCTAGCTTGCGCTGTATAAGCTGGAGAAAGCAGATCTTTTTCGCGCTTAGCAGTAATCTCATCATGCTTTAAAGAAAAATCTTCTTGTAAATAAGGTGCTGGGCGTTGTTTATAGATAAGTACTTCAATTTCAAACCATCTCGTTGCAAACGATGAGCTTGTAAATAAGCAACACAGCAACAAAAAACTATTTCTTAACAACATTAATGGCTAACCTTTTTCTCGAAATCTGCAATCATTGCAGTGACCATTTTCAAGCGTTCGCGAGGGTTTGCCTCACTAATCGCAAAGCGCAATTTATTCGCGCCATCCATTTTATACACCTGTGGTGCACTTTGTATCAAACCTATAATGAAGCTAGGGTTAACCTTTGTATGCTGGCTAAACTCAAAATAACCGCCTTTCGGATTTGCTTCAATTTTCTTAATGCCAATATTGCTTGCTTGCAGTTTTAATTGCTGCAAACTAAATAAGTTTTTAGTGGCATCAGGTAGCAGACCAAAGCGGTCTATTAGCTCTACCTGTAATTCGTCCATATCGTTGAGGTTAGCACAGCTTGCAATGCGTTTATAGATTCCTAAACGAGCATTTACATCATGAATATAATCTTCAGGTAATAAGGCTGGTAGTTTTAAATCAACCTCAGTCTGTTGACCTAGTAAATTCTCAAGAGTTGGCTCTTTACCTTCTTTTAATGCGTTAACGGCTTGCTCAAGCATTTCCATATACAAACTAAAACCAATGGTTTGCATTTGCCCTGATTGGTCGTCACCAAGTAATTCACCCGCTCCACGAATCTCTAAATCATGGGTAGCAAGTGCAAAGCCAGCGCCTAGATCTTCAAGCGATTCTATCGCTTCTAAACGTTTTACAGCGTCTTTGGTTAACGACTTAGGATTACCTGTTAGAAGGTATGCATACGCTTGGTGATGGCTTCGGCCAACACGCCCTCGTAACTGATGTAGTTGGGCCAGCCCTAGCTTATCTGCTCTATCCATAATAATGGTGTTGGCAGTGGGTACATCGATACCGGTTTCGATAATGGTGGTACACACAATGACATTATATTTTTGGTGATAAAAATCACTCATAATTTGCTCAAGCTCGCGCTCTCGCATTTGACCATGTGCCGTTGTAACACTGGCTTCGGGTACCCATTCACTGATTTCTTCAGCAACACGGTCGATAGTTTCAACATTATTATGTAAGAAATACACCTGACCACCGCGTTTAATTTCACGCAGGATTGCTTCGCGAATTAGTTCTGCATCCCTTTGTCTAACAAAGGTTTTAACTGCTAAACGTTTTGCAGGTGGTGTGGCAATAATTGACAGGTCACGCATACCACTCATTGCCATGTTTAAGGTACGTGGGATAGGGGTTGCTGTAAGTGTTAAAATATCAACATCGGCACGTAATGCTTTGATTTTTTCTTTTTGACGCACACCAAAGCGGTGCTCTTCATCAACAATTAATAAGCCCAAATCTTTAAATTTGATATCTTGCTGAATAAGCTTGTGTGTACCAATAACGATATCTAATTTACCCTCAGCCATTTTATCTAGGGTATCTTTTTGCTCTTTTGTAGAATTAAAGCGTGATAAAACACCAACTTCAATTGGTAAATCGGCAAAACGGTCTTTAAAGTTTTCATAATGTTGCTGAGCAAGCAGTGTCGTTGGTACCAGCACCGCAACTTGCTTGTTATCGTTAACGGCCACAAAGGCTGCGCGCATTGCCACTTCAGTTTTACCAAAGCCAACGTCACCACACACCAAACGGTCCATCGCTTGTTTACTTTGCATATCACCAAGAACAGACTCAATGGCGTTGCGTTGATCGTCAGTTTCTTCAAATGGGAAGCTATCGCTAAACTGACGATATGCACTGCCATCAAGCTTAAATTGGTTACCCGGTTTTGCTTGGCGCTTTGCGTAAATATCTAATAGCTCAGCAGCCACATCACGAACTTTTTCGGCAGCACGTTTTTTAGCTTTTTCCCACGCATCGGAGCCTAATTTATGGAGCGGGGCAGAGGCTTCTTCGCCACCAGAATAGCGGCTCAGCATATGTAACGCTGAAACAGGTACGTAAAGCTTCGCTTCGTTGGCGTAAATGATGGTAACAAACTCGGTGATAACACCGGCAGCATCGATGGTTTCAAGCCCCTGATAGCGGCCTACACCGTGGTCAAGGTGTACGATTGGCTGGCCTTCACGTAGCTCAGCAAGGTTACGAATAAGCGCATCTTGGCTGGCTTCGTATTTGTGTTTACGGCGTCGACGCTGCGATACCTTAATACCTAATAATTCTTGCTCTGTGATAATGGTTAAACGCGGTTTACCGTCTAACACCACACTTTGTTCAAGTGGCGAAACGATGAGGCCAACATCGCTTGTACTATTGGTAAAATCGCTAAAAGTTTCAAACTCTTTGAGCTTTAAACCACTTGGTTTTAATAATGTCAGTAATGATTCGCGGCGGCCATCCGATTCAACCGAGAGCAGCACGCGGCCTTTTTGTTTTCTCTCGCTAGCAACATAGTTTATTAAACCTTGATACGGTTCATGTAACTTATGATCTATACGTACATTTGGCAGCTCTTTACTGGCAAGGTTTGTATGGCCTGCTTTGGTGCCTAATTTGGCTTGCGATAAACGAATACGTGCGTATTTACCAAATTCACCAAACAGCTCATTAACACTTTGATAGAGCTTAATTGGCTCAAGTAGTGGTCTAAGTGGATCAACACGGCGATTTTCGTAGCGAACATTTACATCGTGCCAAAATTGGTCAGCAGCATGTTCAATATCGCCAAAATGCATAAACGTCGTATTGCTTGGTAAGTAATCGAAGATAGTCGCCAGTCCATCAAAAAACAGTGGCATGTAATATTCGATACCGGCAGGCCAAGTTCCTTTGGTAACCTGCATATAAATTGAGTCTTGCTCAGAACTTGCGCCAAATTGTTCACGATAATTGATACGAAAACGCTCGATGTCTGAGTCGTTAGTTGGAAACTCGTGAGCTGGCAGTAACTCAATTTTGTCGACTTTTTCATCAGAGCGTTGGCTTTCAACATCAAATAAACGAATGCTGTCGAGCTCATCATCAAAAAAGTCTAAACGGAATGGGTGAGGGCTACCCATAGGGTATAAGTCAACGATAGAACCACGGATAGCGTATTCACCATGCTCCATCACTTGTTGTACATGTAAATAGCCCGCTTGTTCTAAGTTTTCACGCAGTGTATGGGTATCTAAGGTATCGCCCACTTTAAAGTTAAGGGTTGAACCGTAAATAAACGAAGCAGGGGCTGTACGTAGCATCAAGGTTGATACTGGCACGATTAATACGCTTTGTTGTTCTTTTTTTAATGTATTTAAGGTGGCTAGGCGTGCAGAAATAATATCTTGATGCGGCGAAAAATGATCATAAGGTAGAGTTTCCCAGTCAGGGAAGACCATGACTGGGTTTTCAGGCAATAGAAATTCGAGCTCAGTTTCAAGGCGTAGGGCGCTTGGCGTATCTGGGGTGACAATCACAACCAGCTCGTTGTGTTGTTTTACACCTTCTGCGATGGCGATGCTCAGTCCGCTACCGGTAAGTTGTCCCCATTGAATTTTATCTTTTTCAGATTTTACCCAAGGCAATGCTGCCCATTGCGCAAACGCCATTTACTACTCCTTTAAACTGTTTTTACTGCTTAGTCTCGATAAATCTTGGTTAAGTCCTGATAGTGATCGATACGACGATCACGAAGGTAAGGCCAAATTCGACGAATGTTTTCACTACGCGCTTGGTCTAATTCAACAACCAATAATTGCTCATCACTGTTGTTAGCTTCGGCTAAGATTTCACCTTGAGGGCCCGCGATAAACGAGTTGCCCCAGAACTGAATACCTTCGCTTTGACCGCTTGGATCACTTTCGTGACCAACACGGTTACAGCTGATCACCGGTACACCGTTGGCAACTGCATGAGCGCGTTGTGAAATAACCCACGCGTCTTTTTGACGTGTTTGTTCGTCTTTTTCATCACGCGGATCCCAGCCAATGGCTGTTGGGTAAATTAAAATTTCAGCACCGGCCATTGCCATTAAGCGTGCAGCCTCAGGGAACCATTGATCCCAACACACCAACACGCCTAATTTGCCAACAGAGGTTTGAATAGGCTGAAAACCTAAATCACCCGGTGTGAAGTAAAATTTCTCGTAAAAACCTGGGTCATCAGGAATATGCATTTTACGGTATTTGCCGGCAATACTGCCGTCAGTTTCTAGAACCACAGCGGTGTTGTGATAAAGACCTGTGGCACGCTTTTCGAATAATGATGACACGATCACCACATTTAATTCTTTAGCGAGTGCGCCTAAGGTGTCTGTGCTTGGGCCCGGAATTGTTTCTGCTAAATCAAAAACGTCTACATCTTCGGTTTGGCAAAAATACAAACTACGGTGCAGCTCTTGAAGAACAATAAGCTTAGCGCCTTGGCTTGCTGCATCACGAATACCAGCAATAGATTTTGCCATATTGTCTTGAGCATTATCGGTGTTTGATTGCTGAACAAGAGCAACCTTTAAATGCGTTGGTTTAGTCATTGTTTGTTCCTGCTAAAAAGCCGCGCGGTAATTGCATTGTAATACAGTGTAAGCTGCCAAATTGGTGAATAATTGGCACACAATTAATACCCACCACAGTGTGATCTGGGTATGCTTTGGCAACCTGACCAAGCGCAAGTTGGTCGTTTTCATCACCATAAATTGGTACTAAAACGGTTTTATTGATAATTAAATAATTAGCGTATGTGGCAGGGAGTCTGTCACCATCTTCATTGAACACTGCTTTTGGCCAAGGTAAGGCAATCAGCGTGTAGTTTTCACCTTCTGCTGTTTTAAATGATTGCAGTTGCTTTTCCATTGCATCAAGGGCAGCAAAATGCTCATCATTTTTATCATCACACTGTACATATACAAGGGTGTTGTTTGGTGCAAAACGTACCAGTGTATCAATATGGCTGTCGGTATCATCACCCGCAAGATAACCGTGATCAACCCAAAGGAAAGACGTAGCGCCAAGTTGCTCAACTAGCGTTTTTTCTATATCTGCTTTTGTAAGTGCTGGGTTACGATTTGGGTTTAACAAGCACTCGCTTGTAGTCAGTAGTACGCCGTGCTCGTTGATTTCGACGCCGCCGCCTTCAAGAACCAGTTCACTTTGCTGATAACCATTTTTAGGGTTTGCAACTTGCTTTACAAGCACTTGGTTAATTTGGTTATCAAGTTCACTTGCAAACTTATTGCCCCAACCATTAAAAATAAAATCCATTACTTTTAATTCTGTTGCGTCATCAATATTCGCACAGGTTAATGGGCCATGGTCGCGTGCCCAAGTATCGTTACAGGGTGTCACCACAAAGTGAATGCGCTTAGCATCAACATTTGCGGTTTCAAGTAATCCGGCAATATGTGCTTTAAGGGCATTATCATGGGCCACAATCACAACATCTTGTTGCTGGCTTATTGCTTGGCAAAGTGCCACATACACAGGCTCTACAGCCGTTAAATTTGCAGCCCAATCAGTATCTTGGTGTGGCCAAGTAAGCATAACAGCATCTTGCTCAGCCCATTCAGGTAAAAGTCTAAATTTCATGAAGGTAATAAACAAACTAAGGTGGGGCTAGTTTAGCATTTTAGCCATAGATGTCAGCTTTTTGTGCGCGATAAAGCGTGATTTTTAACTGTCTTGCGAATTGTTTTCTTGTTGACGTTTTTTTAGTTGGCGAGTTTGGGCATGTAAGGCCGCTCTTACGACTAAATCTTGGTCAGCATCACGAATCGCCGTAAACAATAAGGTATATTGGTATTTATCATCATCACATTTTTCAATGGCGACTAATTCGGTATAGCAATAAATGGCAGATGCTTCGTGTTGTAAGAATAATTTAGTGCGAAATGTCTGTCCAAGTTCATATACTTCTGATGAGGTTAATTTTACCCCGCCACCGCCATAGCTATCGCAATAGTTAGCGTCATCTTCTGGCTGTTCAGAGGCTAAAATATGGCTCATAATTAAATCAATTTTACGTGATTGTGCTTGTAAAAATAGTGCTAGTTCTTGTGCAACATCACCTAGGTTTCTAAGCGGGCGTAAGGTTGCTTGTTCAAGCTCATTTACTTCGTTAGCAAGTTTAAATAAAGCGGGGATATCAGCTTCGAGTTCAGCATTGGTTTTTGGCACAGCTTCAGGTTCAACGGCGTATAAATTGACGCGATTGCTCTCGTTGATTTGAAAAAATTGTTCAAATTCGGCTAATTTTTGATTATTCATGCTGCACTCCACACATCTTTCCTTAATACTAGCGCTCGAAGCAGTAAATTGCTAGTAATCAAATAATCAAAAAAAAGGGCAAACTCATTGTTTGCCCTTCATTTTTTACAGGTTACCCTCTTGGGTTTTGACATGTTCTTGCTGGTGATGTTTTGCTATCTCATCAGCAAGCTCTTGTCTTGAGCGTTTTTCAGTTAACTTACGCGCCGTTAACCAATAAAAGAACAGTGGCACAAAGAATACCGCAAGGAATGTTGCAGCCATCATACCGCCCATAACACCCGTACCAACACTATGACGAGCTCCCGCACCTGCACCAGAGCTCAGTACTAACGGCACAACACCTAAAATGAAGGCTAGAGAGGTCATAATAATTGGTCTAAAACGTAAACGTGCAGCTTCAAGTGCAGCAGTACTTGCGCTCCAACCTTGTTGATGTTTCATCAAGGCGTATTCAACGATAAGAATCGCGTTTTTGCTGGCAAGACCAAGTAGTGTGACAAGACCAATTTGGAAATACACATCGTTTGTCATACCGACAACCCATACTGCTATAAGCGCACCAAATGTACCAAATGGCAGGGCAAGCATGACAGACAGCGGTAGTGACCAACGCTCATAAAGAGCTGCTAGAATCAAAAATACCATGATCACAGCAAGGCCTAAGGCAATTCCTGTGGTACCTGAACTACGTTTTTCTTGGAATGCAGAGCCTGTCCATTCGTAGGTCATATTAGGTGGTAGTACTGCTTGTGCAATACGTTCTACCTCAGCAATGGCTTGCCCCGAGCTGTAACCCGGTGCTGCATTACCCATTAGTTTAACTGCTGGTAAGTTGTTATAACGGTTAAGGTTTTCAGGGCCACGGCTATACTCAATAGTGGTAAAGGCTGAAAGTGGCACCATAGTACCTTGGTTGTTTTTAACATAGATACGACCAATGTCATCAGGCTTCATTCTAAATTCAGCGTCTGCAGACATCAGTACTTGCCATGCGCGACCAAATTTATTGAAGTCGTTAACGTAATAAGTACCTAAGTTACCCGCAAGGGCAGTGAACGCGTCATCAATTTCGACACCCATAGCACGCGCTTGCTCACGGTCCACATCAACACGTAGCTGTGGTGCATCAGGGCGCCAAAGTGTTTGCAAGCCACTGATGATAGGGCTTTTTTGTGCTTCAGCTGTCATCAACTGCATTGCATGTTGTAGTTTATCTGGGTCACTGTCACCTTTGTTTTGAATGTAGAATTCAAAACCACCAGTGTTACCTAAACCAAAAATAGCAGGAGGGTTAAAGGCAAGTACAAGCGCCTCTTTAATACCCGCTGTTTTCATGAAGAGCTCTTGCACTAGCGCTTTGGTATCAACTTCACGCTCATCCCAGTGCTTTTGAGTCACGAATAAGGTTGCAGCACTGTTTTTGTAACCACCGCCAATAAAGTCAAAACCTGTAAACGCCACTACGTTTTCGTTAGCTGGGTTTGATTGTACGGCTTTGACAACTTGCTGTGTTACTTGCTCTGTGCGTTCAAGTGATGACCCATCTGGTAAGAAGATGGCAGAGATGTAATAACCTTGGTCTTCATCTGGTACAAGTGAACCAGGCGTATTTTGCCAAAGGCCAATTGTAGCAGCAACCATACCCGTCATTAAGATCACACCTAACAGACCACGGCGCACCATAAAACCAACAGCACCTACATAACGGCCAGTGATCTTGGTAAACATGTCGTTAAACCATAAGAAAAAACGGGCGGTTTGTTTGTGTTCTTGTTTTAAAATAAGCACACAAAGAGCTGGCGTCATCGTTAAGGCAACCACACCCGATAAACTTACAGCAATCGAAATAGTAATTGCGAACTGGCGGAATAACTCACCGGTTAAGCCACCTAAAAATGCAATTGGCACAAACACAGAGCAAAGTACTAAAACAATTGCCACAACTGGGCCACTTACTTCGCCCATGGCTTTAACGGCAGCTTCTCGAGCACCTAGGCCTTCTTCGTGCATAATACGTTCAACGTTTTCAAGTACCACGATGGCATCATCAACAACAATACCAATAGAGAGCACCATACCGAATAAGGTGAGTGAGTTAATTGAGTAACCCAGCATATACATGCCAGCAAATGTGCCTAGTAGTGAAACCGGTACTGCAAGAGTCGGAATAAGCGTTGCGCGCCAGTTTTGTAAGAATAAATACACCACTAAGAATACCAGTACCATGGCTTCAAGCAATGTTTTTACTACTTCACGAATTGATACCTCAACAAAGCGGGTTGTGTCGTAAGAGGTTAAATGAGCAAGACCGGTAGGGAACTGGCTTTTCATTTCTTCAATAACACTGTTTACTTCTTCAGCCACATCAAGAGCATTAGCACCCGGCTGTAAGAAGATACCTAGCAGTACCGCTTCTTTACCGTTAATCGTCCCTTTGAAGTTATAATCTTTCGAACCGAGCTCAACGCGGGCAACGTCTTTTAAGCGTAAGCTACTGCCGTCAGTATTTGAACGAATAATGATGTTTTCAAACTGCTCAGGCTCAGATAAACGGCCTTGTGCTGTAACACTATAAACCAGTTCTTGAGGAGATTGAGTTGTTGGCGTAGCACCAATTTTACCTGCGGCATATTGCGAGTTTTGTACGCGGATTGCGCCGGCAATTTCTTCAACCGTAACCCCTAATTGGCTCATAACATCAGGGCGTAGCCAAATACGCATAGCGTAATCTTTAGCACCAAAAATTTGTACACTCGTTGTACCAGGAATTCGTTTAATACGGTCAAGCACGTTCATAGTGACATAGTTAGATGTCCATAAACTCGAGCGTGTACCATCTGGTGAGTAAAAGGCATGCACTTGTAAAAAGCTAGAAGAGCCTTTTTGAACAACGACACCTTGGCGGCGTGTTTCTTCAGGTAAACGTGCTTCAACCTGTTTTACACGGTTATTTACGTTTACAGCGGCTTGGTCAACATCAGTACCAATTTCAAAAGTAACTTCGATTGTGGTTGAACCAGCACTGGTTGACGTTGATGACATATACATCATGCCTTCAACACCGGTAATGGCATTTTCTATCGGTGTAGCAACGGTTTGTTCGAGTACTCCTGCAGATGCGCCAGGGTAGGCCGCGGTGACTTGTACAACCGGTGGTGCTATTTCAGGGTATTGCGCAACTGGTAAGCTACGCATCGCAGCAAGGCCCGCAAGCACAATAACAATAGATATAACAAACGCAAAAATGGGTCTGTCTATAAAGTAACGAGAAAACATAAGACTCCCTGTGCTTATTCTGCGTGGCTTGAGTTAGTGGTTGGTTTGCCAACATTGACTGGCATACCCGGGAAGAAAATACGTGCCATGCCATCAACAATAACTTGGTCGCCTTCTTTTAACCCACTGCGAATCAACCAAAAATTTTGGTATTGCTCGTTTTCTGGTTTTTTGATCCATTCACCTACAGTGACAGGGGCAGGTAACGCAACATCCATACCTTGCTCGTTTTTGCTTACTACATAAACAAACTTACCGGTGCCGTTATCAAGCACGGCTCGTTGTGGCACGATGAAAGCGTTTTTGCGAACTGCACCACTTAACTCAACGCGAACGAATTGCCCCGGGCGAAGTTGGAAATCAGGGTTAGGGATAATTGCCTGAAACTCACTGGTACCTGTGTTCGGGTTAATACGGACATCAGAGAAATTAACTTCACCGGTTTTGCTGTATAAAGAACCGTCTTGTAATTTGATTTGTGTTTGCCAGTGGCCTTGCTCAGGTAAAGTGAGTGAGCCATTTTTAACATCTTGACGCATTTGTAATTGTTCACGCTCAGATAAGCCAAAACGAATGCGAATCGGGTCAAACTGAGTCATTTGCGTTAATAATAAATCTGGGCCAGAAACATAAGTGCCTTCAGAAACAAACTCACGACCCATTACACCTGCGACAGGGGCTTTAACTTGCGCATATTCAAGATTAAGTTGTGCTTCTTTCAGAGCTACTTTAGCGGCAGCTAAATCTGTTTTTGCAATATCATTGGCTGAACTTGCGTTATCGTAGTCACGCTGCGAAACGGATTTCTCGGCACGTAGCTTTGCTAAACGTTTTACATCACGCTCTGCTTGAATTAAAGCTGCTTTTGCGCCATCAAGTGCTGCTTGAGCGCGGTCAACCGCAAGTTGATAAGGTTCAAGATCAATAGTGAATAATGACTGGCCTTGCTCTACACGTTGGCCCTCTTCAAAGTTACGTGATTCAAGAATACCGGTAACGCGAGCACGAACTTCGATTTCTTTTGAACCAGATAACGTTGCAGGCAGCTCGATAGTAAAAGGCACATCTTCAGTTTTCATGGTCATTGTGGCAACCGCAGCTGGGTGCATTTGACCTTGCTGCTCCGGTGCTTTAGAGCAAGCAGATAAAAGTATAGGTGCAGTAACCAATAATAAAGCAGATAAAGATAATTTGGCAGGTGCGAAAGGCAGACGCATGTTTACTCCACAGTCCAATTGTTAAGCAAGTAAGCAAAGAAATGCCATCCAAAACTCAAAGGCAGTCCTATGCAATTTTAAAGTCCGATTAGTTTATACCCAAAATAGCAAAAGGTACACCCTTTAGTTTACTTTTGCTCGGATTATATCGATACAAAAAACTACTTTAATGAGGATTATTAAAACGAGTTAGCAAAGTAAACCAGTAGAAATCATATTTATCTACTTTTGAGGCTTGGTTAGTTATTGTTTATTAGATTTGCTGTGATGGTAAGTTGGTTATACAAATGTACTAAAATCAGCAGCTTTCCTTAAATAAATGTAAGGTATAAATATGATTTTATTTGGGTGTATTAACGTGAGGCACAAAATTTTAACAAATGGCTTGTAATTAAACTGAAATCTCGTACCCTAAAGCAATAAAAATATAATAAATGTGAGTTAAGGATGACAGATAGAACAGGTGTGATCACTGCTTTTACTGAGATATCGAGCAAGCTTAGGCGCTTTGTATCACGTATCGTCAGCCCTGATGATGTAGAAGATATTGTGCAAGAGACGTTTATCAAAAGTTATGAGGCCGATCTTAGACAAAATATCGAGTACACTCATAGTTATATGCTGAAAACGGCAAAACATTTAGCACTAAACCATATTGCTAAATGGGATAATAAATATAAAGAGTCGTTAGATGAGCAACAACAAGTTGAGTATCAAATGCGCTCAATGGCCTTAGAAGATGAAGTGACCTCAAAAGAACGCTTTTTGTTTTTTTGCCGAGTAACTAACGAACTAAGTCCACAAGTAAAAAAATGCTTTATTTTAAAGAAAGTCTACGGCCTAAGCCAAAAGGAAATTGCTGCTAAAATGGAACTCAGCGAAAGCACTGTTGAAAAACACATAGCCAAAGGCTTATTACATGTTCACCGAGCAATGAAATCTCACGACGTTCAAACCCACAGTCACCCTACAACCACAGAGTTCGCTGCTAAAGAGGTGAACAAATGAGTAATGTTCACCCGTTTTCATCAAAAGAAATGATTCAAGAGCAGGCGAGTCAGTGGATAAGCGCCATTGACCGTGGTTTATCAAAAGATGAAGTAAGCCAATTACATATGTGGGCCCATCAAAGTGCTGCACACCAAGAAGCACTTTTTGAGCTTGCAACCTTGTGGGATGAAATGAGTGTACTTAACGAGCTAAGTAGCCTGTTTCCTTACAAAGCACCACAAAAACAGCCCGCAGTATTTGGCATGGCAACAGCCGCCAGCTTTTTAATTGTGATGCTGTTTGGTTGCATTATGTTGATTTATTCTAGTTATTGGCAAAGTGAAGAGAACGATTACGCGAAATTTAATAAGATTTACCGGACAAAAGTGGGTGAGCAAGCTACATTCGTCTTGCCAGATAGCACGATTGTACAACTTAATACCAATACAAAACTTGAAGTGGCTTATACGGGAACTCGTCGCCAGTTAATTTTAAACCGTGGCGAAGGGCGTTTTAACGTTGCTAAAGATGCAAGCCGTCCATTTACAGTGATCGCGGGTGATAAATCTTTTACTGCACTTGGTACAGTGTTTAATGTTCAGCGAAATACTGCATCAGACTTAGAATTAGTGGTCACTGAAGGCAAAGTAATGATTGCCGATCCAAATACTCATGTAGATGCAAGTGACTTTGACAGATTAAAAAGTGCTTCAGATAACAGCTCTGACATAAAAAAACTAAAAGCGAATGTTGTTATATCTGGTGAAAAAGCGCTGATTAAACACAGTAAAACTGAGCCAATTAAGCAGCTTTCAGCAGATGATGTGCAACGCGATCTTGCATGGCAACATGGAATGCTGATCTTTAGTGGTGAACCATTAAGCGAGGCACTTCAAGAAGTTAGTCGTTATACAGCAACGAGATTTGAGCTTAGCGATCCTGAACTTGCATCTTTAAAGGTAGCTGGTGTGTTTAAAGCTGGCGATATTAAAGGCCTACTTGATTCACTACAGGCAAATTTGTCAGTTAATCATCAACGTTTGGGTGAGCATCGTGTTAGCTTAACGTTCGCTTCAAAAGGTTAGTTCTGCCTATGAGAATACGCCAATATTATGATGTTAATTGTGCGCCACTTTCTCGTCACAAAAAATTAATTAAAAAAAAATTAAATTTACATAGTGGATTTTTTTCCCTCACCTGTTTGTTTAAGTTGCACAGTAAGCAATTGCAGTTGTTACCAGCCTCATTTGTTGTTTATGGCCTTACCGTCGGCCAAACAGCAATTGCAGCTGAAAAACAAATGCTGCAATTTGACATCAAAGCGCAACGAGCTGATTTGGCTTTAATCGAATTTGCAAAGCAAACCGAACAAACAGTCATATTTTCTTTCGAATTAGCGAAGCAATATCAGGCACAATCGTTATTTGGTTTTTACACTAAACTCGATGCACTGAATGCGATGCTAGAAGGTACTGAGCTTGATGCGGTTGTTGATCAACAAGGCTTGCTGAGGATAAAACTCAAACAAGTAGATAGGAAAGATAACAACATGATCAAAGTATCAGGGGTCAGCGCTGCAGTCGTGCCATTACTGCTAGCCGCCAATACGCAAGCATTAGCAGAAGATCAAGCAGCAGAACAAAACATCGAAAAAATTGCCGTTGTCGGTAGCCGTGTAGCAGGACGCTCGGTTGAAGATTTACCGGTTCCGGTTGACATTTTAAGTGCCGAAGCACTTGAGAATACAGGCCAAACAGAAGTAGGCCGTATGCTTCAAGCAATCGCTCCATCGTTTAACTTTTCAAGCTCGTCTATCAGTGATGGTACAGATGCACTTCGCCCAGCAACATTGCGTGGCTTAGGGCCAGATCAAACCTTAGTGCTTATCAACGGTAAACGCCGCCATCAAGCGAGCCTTATCCACATTAATACGTCAGTAGGTCGTGGTACGGCTGGTACTGACATGAACGCTATCCCTGCTGCTGCAATCAAACGTATCGAAGTATTACGTGATGGTGCTGCTGCACAATATGGTTCAGATGCCATTGCAGGTGTTATCAATATCGTATTAAAAGACGCCGAAGAAGGCGGTAAAGCTGCTATCAACTACGGTGAGTATTCAGAAGGCGATGGTGAAACGGTTACTGTTGATTTCAACAAAGGTTTTGCTTTAGGTGATGAAGGTTATCTTAACACCACAATTAATTACCGTGACCGTGCGCCAACTAACCGTGCAGGCCTTCATGGTTCTTGTCAATTTTACGGCTGTACAGAACTTGATGACGGTACACTATTAGCTGGCGACCCTCGTGAGTTAACAGCACCTCGTGATACGTTTAGGATTGGTGATGCAGATTCACAGCAATTTGCTCTAACTGTTAATACTGGCTATGAGCTTGCTGGTGGTGAGATATATGGCTTTATCACTTATTCAAATCGTGAAAACGAATCAGCAGCGTTTTTCCGTCATAACGCAAATACAAATGGTAACCCAGTATTACAAGATGGTGATGCAACCATTCCTATGGGTTTCTTACCTAAGATTAATACCATCATTGATGACGTGTCTTACAACGTGGGCTTTAAAAAGTCGTTTGATAATGATTCAAGCATTGATTTATCGTACACCTATGGTGAAAACAGCATTGATTACACAACAAGCGACACAATCAATGGCTCATACGCAAACTACCTTCGTTATAACCAAGGTTTAAGCGCTGATGAAATTCGTGCCACTATCCCGCGTTCAGCGTATGCATATGGCCTTGAATTATCGCTTCAAACACTCAACCTTGATTACACTAAAGACTACGACAATTTTTCATTAGCACTGGGTGCTGAGCTACGTACTGATGAGTTCCGCATTCTTGAAGGTAGTGAATACGCATACCGTGATTACGACACAGTTGATGGCGTTAGCATTTACTCTGGCTTAAATGGCGGTGTTGGTAGTGTTGATGCAGCAAGTGGTACGCAAGGTTTTGGTGGCTCAGATCCGGCATCATCAGTTGATGAGTCGCGCGATGTGATCTCATTCTACATGGATGCAGAAACCTATGTAATCGATGATGTCATCATCTCAGGTGCGGTACGTTACGATAACTACAAAGGCTTTGGCGATACAGTTAACTTTAAGCTAGCGGGTAACTGGTCAATTACTGAAGATGTGTCTTTACGTGGTGCACTAAGCACAGGTTTTAGAGCACCTTCTATGCAACAACTTTACTTTAATAACGTAAGTACACAGTTTGTTGTGGGTGATGATGGCAGCTTAGTCGCTGAGCAAGTAGGTACGTTCAGAAACGACAGTACCTTAGCGCAATCAATTGGTATTCCTAAGCTAAAAGAAGAGAAATCACAAAACCGCAGTTTAGGTATTGTGTATAACGTTACCGACAATATCAATTTAACCATTGACTACTACTCGATTGATATCGACGACCGTATCGTTATTTCTAACCGTTTAGGTAAAGGTTTATCAGATACGCTAGATGCTGCACTTGAAAGTTCAGGCGCAGGTGCGGGGCAGTTCTTCTTAAATGGTGCAGACACCGAAACCGAAGGTGTTGATTTAGTTGCAACATGGAACACAGAAGGCCTTGGCGGTACGCTTGATTTCACCTTTGCTGCTAACTTCACTAAAACAGATGTGGTTGATTTATTTACGCCATCAGGCAGTGGCCTTGAGACTATTCCGGTAGAAGATGTGTTTTCTGCGCAAGAAACCTCAATTATTGAAGAATGGCAACCAGAAGACCGCATTAACTTAAGTGCGCTTTACCGTTTAGAAGATTGGACTGTAAACCTATCACTAAACCGTTACGGCGAATACACAGTTGAAGACGGTGGTCGTCAAACATACGGTGCTGAAATCTTAACTGATGTAAAAGTTAACTACTTCTTTAACGAAAATCTGTCATTTAACATTGGTGCAAATAACTTATTTGATGTTTACCCAGATAAGAACACCATTGGTAATTCACGCTCGGGTACGATTGTTGATGCAAGCGGCAACACAATTGTTTCAAGCCCAGGTGTATTCACTTACTCACGTCGTTCAGCACCATTTGGTTTTAACGGTGCGTACTATTACGTAGGTGCAGAGTACAAGTTCTAAACTCCCTTTAGATTCTTTTATTATTTAACTTTGCAAAGGGCCATTTGGCCCTTTTTTAGTTATAAAGACGTACTTATAGAAATTGGCACATCTTGATATTGTTTTATTTTATCAAGCAAGGTGACCAAGGTTTTGTGGCTGCTTTGCTCACTTGCTGTTACTTGCACGTTGGTCATTTCAAACTGTGCGGCAAATAACGCAAGGTTAGCGATTATTTGCTCTGGTGTGATAAGCCGGTTTGCAAAATAAATACTGTCGTTTTCAGTAATAGTAAATTGCGCTTGTTTTTTAGGGTTTTCAAGACTTGGTTTTGCTAAAGGGCGATTCACTTCAATAGCGCGCTCTTTAACAAATGAGGTTGTGACGATAAAAAATATCAGCAAGATAAACACAATATCGAGCATAGGAGTCATATCTACATCAGCGTTTGCAGTGGTTTTTTTATGTTGTTTCACCATAATTAGGTCCTTGTTGTTTTTGACCAAGCCACAAAAGTCACGATTAAGTGGACTAGTCATAGTCGTGATTAATACCACGGATTATTTTTAAAATGCTGGGCGCCACAGCAGTTTTTAGGATCCTAAATTTAAAGTTAGCAGCTTTTAAAAATACTGTAGTTAAATAAATATTCTAAGTTTATTAAATGTTTGTAGCGTTTTTGTTGGTAAAAATATTTATTAGCTTTGATGAAATGATTTTGAGGTTAGTCTGGTCATTTTTGTTGGAACTAAGTTTAAAGGATGGATAAATGCTAAAAATTAAGTCTTTAGTTTGTGCTATGTGCCTTGTTTTACCAACAGCAAGTTTTGCTGAGCAACCAGTAAACGGGCAAGATTTTATTAATTTATTTGAAAAGCTGTCAGGAAAGCAGCCCGGAATCAGAAAAGGTCACGCCAAAGGGGTGTGCGCTGTTGGCACATTTACACCTAATCAAGCAGCAAAACAGTATTCAATCAGCCCTTTATTTAACGCACCGTCAAAAGCAAATATTCGTTTTTCTATGGGCGGTGGTAACCCTCATGCTGATGAAACATCACGCTCGCCGCGTGGAATGGGGGTGCAGTTTGTGCTAGAAAATGGTGATGTACATAATATTGCAGGGCTTACTACGCCAGTATTTGCAGGCAACAGCCCAGAAGCATTTTTTGGTTTGCTAAGTACCTTAGTACCTGACGAAAAAACAGGTCAAATCGATTTTGCGAAAGTAAAAGCATACAGAGAACAAAACCCGAGTATCTTAGGGCAATTTAATTGGCTACAAAGCCATAACCCGCCAGCATCGTATGTGTCTTCGCGTTATTTTGGTGTGCATACCTTTTACATGGTTGATGAAAAGGGCGCTAAGCATGCCTTTAGGTGGACCATGGTGCCAGAAGAGCCAGAGCAGGTGCTAACTGAAGAGCAAATGAAAACCTTCCCTAAGTCATTTCTGGCTAAGCGACTTGAAGAGGATTTAGAGAAAGGGAAGGTTCATTATCTTTTTCAAGCTGAATTCGCCGAGCCCGGTGATGCATTAACTGACCCTTCAGTACAATGGCCTGCTGATCGCAAAACAATTGAATTAGGGAAGCTCACCATAGAATCGACAAGTGAGTCAGGTTGCGATCTCACTAATTATGACCCAAACCTACTATCTAAAGGCTTTATGCCAAGCGATGACAAAGTACTCAAATTACGCTCAACAGCTTATGCAATTTCATTTGCTAAGCGTTTAACGGGTCAATAAATCTTAAGTGTATCCGTCAGGTTTGATTAAAAGTAATTAATAAACCTGACAGGTGTGTATGTGTTAGAAGAGACAGTAGGGGGAATTTAGTTTGTCGGCAGTATTAGATGAGTTTCTGGTAATAATTTTTATGGGCTTAGGTCCTAATATACGACTAAAATTTATTTGCAAAAAAGTGTAGATAAGCGAAACTAAGTAAACTTTTTAGTCCTGTTTGATTGGTTTGTTAGCCATTTCGTGCGGAAGAGATACAAGTATTGAAAGACCTGTACCCTCGTTTATCCATTCATTACAAGAAGTAATCATTTCTGTATCAGATGGCTTGTCAGTATAAAATTGAGCGCCATGAATGAAAGTATGAAAACTATTTACTTTTAAGCCATCATCACAACGTAAACTATGTTTGAAACCATCCGTTGGCATCATTGCTCCAAAAGATAACATAATCCAATGGTCCGATCCTGATTCAGTCATATCAAGAGAAATGTCTAAATGGGAACATTTTTTAGCGTGTTTTGATAAATCTATAGTGGCAATTCTAGCTTTACCAACATCAATTTCAACTTCTTTAAATTCGAGCGTTTCAAATACCTCTCTATCACCATGTGGCGTATTTACTACAATTTGATTACATGTGGAAAGTATTTCCGAAGCTAAAAAACCAACTTTAATATCACTATAGCCATCTTTAGTCGGGTACAAACGATAGCTAATATTTGAGTCTACACAAATAGTATTGTGTTCTTTATTTAAATAAGCTCTTGCGTGAACATTGTAATTACTTCTTACACATTTATTTGTTACATCCATAGTTTGAATGATATATGTATTTAAGTAATCTTCGATATTTGAATAAATTCTTTTTTCTTCTATCGATGGTTTTATTAACGCGCTTAATGCGTCCCGTTTACTTTCAGAATCAATATTCCCTAAAAAATTCCTGCTTACTACAATATCTTGCAATAGTGACTTGATTTTATTAACAAATTCAGAGGTTCCTGATGCATAAGTAAAGATTGAGGCGACTAAAATGGCTATACCTACAGACTCTAGAAGTCCTGTACATGCTAATGCCCAAAAAGGCATATTAGGAAACTTTAAATCCAAAATAACAGAAAATAAAACCAAAACCAAACCTAGCCAAAAATAACTAGAGAAAAGCTTGGTAAATCCATAGTTATTATTAGTTTTGTATTCCATATTATATAAATCCATGAAAATATAATGATAATATTGCGTTTTAATTTTGATTTAAAGCTTTTTTATGATGGGTTTATTTTTAACAAAATTTTGTTTTTTGTAAATGATGAGTTTTCATTGGTGCTTAATAAGTTAATTGTAAAAAATTATCGAAGCAAGTTTTATTTATTATATTAGCTAACCAAACTGATTTTAGTAAATATCGATGACTGGTTATCGCTCGAAACAGATCTTAAAATATTTGAAATAAACCTTTGCGTGGCAGTTACGAATCATACTTGATTGCCTATAATTGGCAGTTAGACGAACTTCGGTAGAGAACGAACAGTGACTAAATAAATGCGAATTACTAAGCGGCTAATGCAACTGTATAAAGTCTATTAGTTAACTTCCTTCACTGTTCAGGCTAAAGGTCTTTTAAGCGTGAAAATATAATTATTAATGTAGCCAAATTTATGTGTATGGATACATTACAAGCGCTGAGCATTACAGGGAGCTGTAGCATAAACAACACCCACTTAACCAACTGAGCATGTAGCAACTCAGCTCAACAAACTATTATGCAACGCAAACAACGTGTCGTATAAATACCATAATGTTAGGTATACAAGGAGAGTTTCGTGAAAAAATCTATTTTAGTGTTCATTTGTTTTCTTTTTTCATTTACCAGTAATGCAAATGACCAATTCACTTCAGAGCAATTAATTGAGAAAGCTAAAGCATTTGTAGCGGCAAAAATGCGCGTCAGCAGCCCGACACAACAATTAAAGAAGTAGACTACTTTATCTCGTTACTAGCTGATGATTTCATTGATGAACACGTCAAATATAAATTTGTTTATTCAGATAAATAAAACTTCGCGAGGATATGATAAGTAAGCTAAATGATGAAGTTATTTATAGTTCAATAGAAATAAATGAGATTATGGTTGGTGCTAACGTAGTTTTGGTAAAAATGACTGAATCAGGTAAAGTTAAACCAGCTCATTTAGACAAAACTATCAAGTACAATAAAACCAATATTGTTTCACTTGAGTTTAATCAATTAGGCTTAATCAAACACATTCGTCGACATCATGGGTAATTGAGACATAATAAGATAAAAAATGATAAATCTGTCTTAAAGGTGATTAGATTTTTGTCCCTCAGTGATTTTAGCTAACATTATTACATTTTCTATGATGTCGTTATGTCTTAAGTGATTAATATAGAAATCTCAAAAATTAGTTTCTTACATAGCTTTCAATGAGTATTACAGCAGTGTATAGGCTAATGGAGCAAGGTTTAGTAATAGTAATAATAAATTACTTAAAGGAAGCAAAGTGAGCACTAAGCATATTTTATTGATTATCATTATTTTCTTTAGCTCAGGCTGTACTACATCGGGTCAGCTTTATTATGTTGATACTGAAGGTCATAAAAAGCTTGCTTACGACGTAGAATTTATTGGTATGCCTAGTGTCGATAAATTTGCTGTTGAATATGCTTTAAGCCTTTGTGCCAAAAATATTGTTAAAAAAGGCGGTGTAATAAAGGAAGAGCATCATTTATCGATTGATACAGCTATTCCCTTAGCTCCGTGTGAAAAGGCTTGGACACACGAACTAGCTAAGCGACAATATCAGACTAAAAATTTAAATAAAAAAGAATATGGATATATTGTTGCGAATATAGATTTAGGTTTGGCTACAGTAAATAAGTGCACATAAATTTTTTAAAAGAAATATAATGCGTGATGTTTTATCTTTTTTTAGTTGAGTTATTTAGAGTGTGCTTAAATATTGTAATGTATTGCTCACGATTTAATGTGGGATTATTTTTACAAGGAGTGTACGATGAATACTTGGGTATTTGCAGCAGGAATCGTATGTATATTTACTTCGATTGTGCATATCTTCGCAGGTCAAGTTGATCCAGTTAAACCTTTTCTAAAGTCTAATCTTCCTGACATTCCTAAAGCAACTCTATTAGGGTGTTGGCACATTGTATCAACTATCCTCGTTATCTCAGGTTTTGTTTTATCATATATTGGTTGGTTCAATTTAGGGTTATATCAAAACATTGTCATTGGAATATCGATAAGCTTTGTTATTTTTTCTTGTGTCTTTATAACTGTGGGTTGGTATTTTTTTAAGTATCATACATTCGTAAAGTTGCCGCAATGGACTTTATTGTTACCCATTGGGCTTTTAGGTCTGGTTGGAGTATTGTAAGCATCATAAATGCTTTAGCTGCAAAGGATATAAAACAGCGGGCTTGCCCTCCTACGTATTTAATTTTTTAGCCTGCTATTCTTTCTGTCGGTTATGGCATTGGTAAAAGAGGTTTAAATGGAGGTTCCATAAGGTATGAATATTTATCTAATTATTGCGGGTGCATTAAATGCTTTAGCTGCCATTCTTCATTTAGGTTGTATTTATTTTGGTGCACCATGGTATCGCTTTTTTGGTGCGGGTGAGAGAATGGCGTTACTTTCTGAGCAGGGGAGCTTAGAACCAACTTTGATTACTACTGGAATTTTCTTTGTACTCTCCATCTGGTCAATGTATGCGTTTTCAGCTGCTGGAGTAATATTTAAACTCCCTTTAATTCGGACTGTTCTTATATTAATAACGTTAATTTATTTTGTTCGTGGGATAGCAGGCTTTTTCTTTATAAACTCACCTATGGGACGCTCACCTGAGTTTTGGGTTTGGAGTTCGATAATTTGCCTATCTTTAGGCATAGTTCATTTAATAGGGTTAAATAAGCAATGGTCTTCTATGTGAACGACGTTAACCTAAAAAACTATTCGCAATTCGTGACATTTTTACCATGCGCTGATTTTAATAACTAATTTGGTGTTCGGCAAACCGGTATTGCTATTCCAACACTTTAATAGGGCGTTACTTGTTATTGGAGGCTTGAGCGCCAAAAGTTTGAAGTAACATCTATATCTAAACAGATAAAAGCCCAGCTTAACTGGGCTTTGCACTCTCACAATTTAATGCTTTTTCATTTTACTCATTTCAGCATGACAACTTTGAATTGTCAGCAGGGTTTTTGATAACGCGGCTTCACAATCATGTGGTTGTGGTTTTTTAAGCGCATGTTTGATTTCAGCTAGTGTTTTATCTTCAACTTCTTCAAGTTCGCTAACATAGGTGGCGTTTTTGTCGGCACCTAGTTTAGTAATTAGTGATGTATAGGCTTTACGTGCTTCTACAGCAAAATCAGAGCCATTTTCGCGCTCGCCATTTTCGTTAATAGCATAAGGTTGTAAGCGCTCGACACTTACTTTACGCGCATCTATCATGCGTTGAAATAAGGCAATTATGCTTGGGTCGGTTACTTTTTCCTGTGCTTTTTCATAAAAATCGATACCGCTATTCATAACTTGGATGATATCTGCAATATGATGAACGTCTTGTCCTTGATGAGTATTCATAATGACCTCTTTTTGAATATTAAAAACAATGCAATTAGATACTTGCAAAGCATATTCCAGTTCATTACTTAAATATAAAGTTATTGTATTTCAGGTGGTTGTTGTTTTTTAATAGGAGGGGTACTGCTGATAAGCTAAGCTAATACTTGGCTTATCAGCAATAATTACAATTTGGTGGGTAAAATCTTACTTAAGCTCGTCGGCCACTTCTGCAACCTTTTGGCGTAACCAAATATGGCTTGCATCACGGTGTAATAACGGGCTCCAAATCATATCGAGCTCAAATGGCGGAATAGGGAATGGTGGCTCAAGAATTTTAAGGCCCGGATCGTCTAAATAAATATTTGCGGCTTTTGAAGGCAACGTTGCAACCAAGTTTTGTTCTTTCGCTAAGTGAATAGCAACGTGGTAATTACGGGTAAAGGTGGCAATATTACGGTGTTTACCAAAGTGAGCGAGCGCTTCATCGACCCAACCTAGCTTTTGCACATCTTTAGGGTCCATACCAACACCTACACCAAAGCCTGTTTTACTTACCCAGATATGACGCGCTTTTAAATAGCTGTCGAGGCTGAAGTCTTTAATAATCGGGTTATCTGCTTTTACTAGGCAACAAAAGCTGTCTTTCCAAATTTGTTTATAGTGAAACGATTGCGGTAAGTTTTCAAAACGGTTGATAGCCATATCTACCTTACCGTTTTCAACATCGTGGAAGGTTACATCACTTGGGGTCAAAATATCGAGCGTGGTATCAGGGGCTTCTTCGTGTAATTTACTTAATAAGCGTGGGGCAAGGGTACTTGCTGCATAGTCACTGGCCATGATGCGAAAAACACGTTTACTTTGCGATGCTTCAAACTCGCGGTTTGGTGCAAGTGTTTCCTCAAGGGTCATTAATATGCCGCGGATCACTGGCTGTAACTCTTTTGCACGCTCTGTCGGTACCATACCCTCACTGGTACGCACCAAAATTGGGTCGTTAAATAAATTACGTAAGCGTTTTAAGCCATTACTCATTGCTGGCTGGGTAATGCTAAGCTGGTTAGCTGCTTTGGTTACATTACATTCCCTGAGAAGAGTATCTAGGTAAACAAGTAAGTTTAAATCTATTTTACTAATATTCATTCTGTGTCCTTGGTGTTTACCAATAATGGATAAATCGTTGTGCAGCAGGGTATGGGTAAATATGGCTTACTACACCTTGCTTAAAGTTGTATTGTGCTTGTCGCCAATAGGCTGGATCTTCAAGCTCTGGGTGTGTACTCAATAAGTATTGCTTATACACCGGGTTTGCTGTCACAAAGGTACATAATTGCTCTGGAAACACATCTTGTGGTGCTACAGAGTAGCTTTGCTCATTAGTTAGGTAATCATCGTACGTTTTGGCTTTAGGCAAAGCACGAAAATTCATATCGGTTAGATACTGAACTTCATCGTAGTCATAAAAAATAACGCGATTATGTTTACTCACCCCAAAGTTTTTCAACAGCATGTCGCCTGGGAAAATATTAACGGCGATCATTTCTTTTAAGGCTTGGCCATATTCTTCTATTGCCTCAAAAGCTTGTTGCTCACTGGCATTTTCAAGATAAAGATTTAACGGTGTCATCCGTCTTTCAATATATAAATGCTTGATGATTAGCCATTCGCCTTCAATAATCATCGAAGAACCAATGGTTTTATGTAACTCTTCAAGTAATTTACTATCAAATCGGGCTAGTGGAAATACGACGTTCGAATACTCTATGGTATCGGCCATGCGACCGACACGATCATGACTTTTTACTAATTGGTAGCGTTTTAATACGGTATCGCGGCCAAAGGGTTTGCTTTCACCAAAGGTGTCTTTAATGACTTTAAATACATAGCCAAACGAGGGTAGGGTAAATACCATCATTACCATACCTGGTGTACCGGGGGCTATAACGAGCTGGTCATTTGAATGATCTAAATGACTTAAAAACTCACGATAAAATTCGGTCTTACCTTGTTTATGAAAACCTATGGCGTTGTAAAGCTCTGCCAGTGTTTTATTAGGCATAAGCTGATTTAAAAAGCGCACTAACGCAGATGGTGCATGGGTTTCAACCATAAAATAAGCACGGGCAAAACCAAAGATAACCCGCATTTGCGATGATTTGGTAAGTAGGGCGTCGAGGTATAGGCCTTTGTCTTCGTGGTGCAATACCGCAATAATAAATGGCTGTACGCCACTTTCTGAAACGACCCGGCCAACAATATAAGCGGCTTTGTTACGGTAAAAAGGGGCTTGCAGTATATCAAAGCGCATTTGCCATGCTTGATGATGTGTATCGGGCGCTTGTTTATAAAAGGCTTTTACCAGCAAGCGAATATCGCGTTCTAAATCAACAAAGGGGGCTTTAAAATCAAACTGGTTAATAATTTTGCGAATAGTAGGTCTTAAACCATCAACAACCGGGTGGTAACTACGGTATTCGGCTTCCATTGGCAAAGCTGGGGCATCTGCTAGAGTTGCTTTTACAAATATAAAGTCATTATTAAAATAACGGCGATGGAATAAACGACAAAAAACTGAGTTGTAAAAGGTTTCGGCGAGTTCTGCTTGAGGATGAAAGCGCAAAAATTGCTGATAAAGTTGTTTGGTTTCAAGCCAGCAGGTTTGGTCTAAGGTAATAATTTGCTGTTCATTAAGCGATTTGAGCTTAGCAATGGTTTCGTTAACCCGATCATCGTAATGGCTAATTCTGAGTTTGCTTATTTCATTTATTTTTTGCCAATCACGCTGTGCAAACGCGAGTGGCGCTTTAGCAGTAATTGCTTGAAAGAGTTTATAGTGATTGCGAAACCCAGATAAAATTAACTCTGCAATGTGTTGTGGCTGCATATAAACTCCTTACTTATACCAATATAGAGCAATAACTCTATAGGTGTTAAGAATATGTTATTTATTCTTTAAACCCAATAGTAAAGTGTATTTAATTATATCGAGCGAGTTTTTTCTCTAAGTTTGCGATTTTTTTGTTAATGTTTTTCACGTCTCGCACGTATTGCTTATTAATTGCTTTAAGCTGTTTATTTATGTCTTTGTTAATTTCTTTCGCTTTTTTATCTGACAACCTTTTATTTAAGCGTTGTTCTTGTTGATATTGCGCTCTATCTCGATCGCGGCTCAAAATATCTAAACGATACTTATAACTACGGATCTCTGCTTCGAGATCTCTAATAATTTGCTGGCGCTCTAATTCATTCAGCTCTTTAACATAATTATTAGGTGCTTTAATGTCGGGATCGGTAACGTGGATTTTGTGCTTGGTTGCACGGTTACCGCAGGGGTATTCACTAAAAACGGTGCCTCTGTCTGTGACGCACTTATAGTATTCAGTTGTTGCAGCAAGTGATGAAAGGGAGCAGGTCAACAAACAAACTATTATTGAAAAAGTGATTATAGTTTTCATGACATCCATGTCTCCTAAATCAGTAATAGGGCTCTGTGTGGGTATATTTAAAACTAGCTCGTAATAATGATTTATCAATAATCACTAAGGCGTATAACGTTTTAGTTTTTTAATACTTTGCACCAAAAACGGAACATCAAGTCTTTGCTCAATCGCAAAACCTTGTGCAGCAGAAATATTTTTAAAATTACCATCAGAGTCAATCAGAGTAATTCGGTCTTTCTTAAAGGCAATGAAAACATCTTGAGAATAGTTAACACCGGTATCATCATGGCGTTTATATAAATTGCTTCCCAGCATAGTTTGCTTTGCGAGCGTATTACAGCTGAAATAATGGCCAACACTTGTGGCAATGATATCGCTTGGTTGGATAAGACCATCAGTTTGCACCACTTTTTTGTCTGAGCTGTATAAGCGTGAGGCAGTGACAATACCATTGCTGTTATTAGCTAAACTAAAGGCAAAAACGGCATTTGCTGCTTCACGTGGGCGTGTAGATTCGTCCGCGCGAATAAGACGAATAGCCGGATTTATATCTTCGTTGTTAATAAATTCGAATTGTTCAAAACCATTAATTTGTATTGAGCGATTATCTGCAAGCCAAACAGGGAGTTGCTGTTTGTCTAGAATCGGGGCTTTGTAAAATGCTGGTAGGCCGTACACTAAACTAAATAACGTGTCTTCAGCTTCGATAGGTTGTAAGAATAAGTCTGTCTTACGCAGTGCAGGTTCAGTGCTAACAAATTGCTCAAGAGCGTTATTGTTTTCAAATACCAAAATATCAATTGTGGCACTTGAGTCAGCCTTACATTCAGCAAGTGGAGTAGGTGCTAAGTAATCTATGTTGTGTGGGTCTAATCTAACATCATGCGCTTCTTTATAGCTTTCGATATCTAGTAAATCATTTTTAGCTAATAAGCTTTTTGCCGTTGTTGGATAAGACAATGGCAATACATTATCTTGTTTAGTGATGTCGAACTTTAAGTTGGCATCAGCCCAAATATGAATGCTATGGCTCAGTGCAAAACACACTAGAATCGTGCTTGTCGCATAACGCGGAAATTTATATTGCTTTAAGCGTGCTAAGTGGTGCCATGTATAGTTACTTACTAATAACTGAAACGCTAAAATTAAAAGTACAATACCACCCGCTAGAATCGTGGTAAGAGCAGGTGAGCTTGTTAAGCGGTGCCAAAGCAAAGACACAATTTCGGGTAGTGCAGATGTATTTAAGTGATAACCCAAGTTGAAATACACATAGGCATCAAGTGTCAATAATGAAGCACCAAGCGTTGCGATAATAGCCGCCATCCCTCGGATATGCCGAGGGTATGGAAACACTAAGCTTAATGGAAATATCGTCAAAACAAAGGCAATAAAAGTAATAAAGCTGGTGTGGCTTAACCAAGTTACGAGCATGTATAAATAGCCCATAAAGGTGGTTGGTGCACTGTCTGCAACTAAGTAGCTTACGCTAATAAATAGTACTAAGCCTATGTTTGCAAAGGTGAACCAATGTCCCCAACTTAGAAGCTGACTTACTTTTGATGAGAATTGACTTTGTTGCGATAAATTCATAAATCTTATTTAACCGACTGCGCTAATGCTTTGGCGAAATTGTCGGCAACCGCTTGTCTTTTCTCTGATGGTACATGCTCTTTTAAAATATGCGTGATAGAATTTCCTAAACACATAAGGCTTAAATCAACAGGCGCTTTGTGCTCTGTTAGTACATCGATCAGCTGATCAACGATTTGTTCTACTTGCTCATTAGAATATTTTGATATGATAGGCATCAGTTGGTTCGGTAAAAAGAGTTATATTCCCGTATTTTAACACCAGAGGCGTGAAAAACAAAGATGACAATAGATGTTAAAAAATTAGTCGTTCATTATGTAGACAAAAAAGATGACGACACAGATATTCATTTACGCAATGATGAGATGGTTGTTAACGATAAAGTAGCCGTTTTTATTGAACAGCTACACCATGCATACAATGGTAAGCCGGGTAAAGGTTATTGCGCATTCAGTGGCGAGAAAAACAGTATTGTTGCTTCAGCTATGCAAAGCTACCGTAATAACGAGCTTGGTTTTTGGCACATGACAGAGCAAGCGACAAATGTGCTAAAAGAAGAGCTAAATAAGTATGCCTTCAACGAAACGGGTTATTTAGTTTTTTGCCATTATCAGTATGTTGCGAGTGACTTTTTGTTAATTGCCATGATTAATATTAAAGAGCACTACTCAATTACTTCTGAGCTTGATCTAGCGTCATCACGTCATTTAGATATTTCGCGTATGCAATTAGCTGCACGTGTAGATTTAACAGCGTGGGATGCGCAACCAGAAGATAATCGCTATGTGTCGTTTATTAAAGGTCGTGCCGGTCGTAAAGTAGCAGACTTCTTCTTAGACTTTTTAGGTTGTGAAGAGGGCATTGATCCGAAACAGCAAAGCCAAGTTATGCTTAATGCCGTAGAAGATTACTTATCTGAGCAACAATACGATAAGTCAGAAAAAGACGAGCTACGCAAACAAGTTTTTGATTACTGTAATGATTGTGTGACTACAGGTGAAGATGCCAATGTTAAAGAACTTTCGGCGACATTATCAAAAAGTGACGACAGCCCATTTGAAAGCTTTTGCCAAGAACAAAATTATGACTTAGAAGAGTCGTTCCCTGTTGATAAGAAAACAGTTACCAGCATGGTTAAGTTTTCAGGTATGGGCGGTGGTGTTAGTGTGAGCTTCGAACGCAAACATTTAGGTGAGCGAGTTACCTACAACGAAGCAACAGACACACTTGTTATTAAAGGTATTCCACCTAATCTTAAAGACCAGTTACAGCGCTTTATGGAGCAAGAAGAAAGTTAACTTTCTTAGCTACCGCAACCTTTCTTATTTAGCCCAGCTTTAGCTGGGCTTTTTTTACTATTTGGACTCACGTTGAAAATTTTTGCAATTATCTCAAATAAGAAGAGTGTGAGCTGGTCCTTTATGGTTGGTTTTAAATTGAGATACGTTGTTTTTTAGTATTCTAAAGCCGTAAATAAAGTGATAACAATAGAAATGGATATTCAAGAATAAGTCGTATTTTTGAGTATGAGCTCACAATAGCTGCTTAGTATCTAATTGAGTTGCATTTTAAATATCGAGGGTAAAGGAATGTCATCAAGTATTGTACTAATCAATCCATTTATTGTTCCTGAAGGCAAGTTAGAAGAATCAATCAAATATTGGGAATCCCATCGAGATTTTTTAAAAACGCAACCGGGGTATATATCAACTAAGTTACACCGTTCATTAGAAACACAATCATTTTTGGGTGAAGCCAAATATAAACTAATCAATGTAGCTGAGTGGGAAAGCCAAGACGCCTTTAATTCTGCAGTGCAAAAGATGCAATTAGCACTTAACAGCGAAAGAGTAGAAGGTTTAGTCGGGCAGCCTGCTTTATACGAGGTTGTTAGAGAATAAATAAAGGAAAAGCTGGAGAGATTATAAGTTAAAACTGTAAATTTGGTTTAACAGTGCCTTGGCTAGGTCTCTTAACTTTAGCGCTATTTGGGGGATATATGGATAGAATCCTTAGATTATTAAAACCTGAAAATATTCGAGTCTTGTTATTTTTGCTAGGTATTGTGCTGTTAGGGAGAAGCTTGGCTACAACACGCCCAGAATATGGTGTGACAATTCTTACTGCACAAGAGCAACCACAAGATATTTTAATGTATTTTCATGTTGAAGTTCAGCGTTATATTATGACGATGCTTTGGCCTGTTGTTTTCGCGTTATTAAACTCGCTCTATCCAAAAGTAAAAGTATCTAAGCCATTTTTTTATACAATTATAGGCCTACATATCATAAGCTTATTTATTAGTTTGATTTGGTATTTCAACTATGTTCCGAACAATCAAGAGGGAGCATCACATTTAGAACAAGGGTTAGCGCATATGCAATTTAGCGCAACAATAGTGTTTATTGTTAGCCTGATTAGTGCTGTGTTTTCTTTAATATGGTTTAGTAAAGGGTGGGTCATTTTTAAATCAGATGAGTCGCTTTAAACTTGGCAGCTAATTAACTAAATTTAATTTTTTATATCGATAATATGTTTATCAATATCAGTATGTGCCAGCTCTTATGTATTTCTAATGTATGTTTCACAGTGGCTTTTGGTCATGGTGCCCCCTAAAAAAGCAAATACACAGGCTTTAATTCTTACGAAAATCAATTCTTGCTTTGACATTTATAAGCTTCTTAAACATGTGCTATTTAGTCGAAATTTTTATCTAACTATGATTTATCTGGCTCAATGCTGGTAAATCCATTAGGGTATTCTTTTAAGCTAAAATTTAAAAAGAGGGTAAATGACACTTTCATTTAACACTGCAAGATTAAATGTCATTGAAGTAAATTCTAATGCAGCTAAATCAGAGCGTACTGCTCTAGTTAAAGCTTTACCTTCGATATTAACCCCCGCTGTAGTTGCAAATTTACCGAGTTATTTTCAAGGCATAGAATCTAAATTAGCGGCTGAGGAGTGGCTTAATAAAATGCTTAAAGAATGCCATTTATTAATGCTGCAGTCTTCAGAAAGTGAAATTATAGGGTTCTTGTTCATATATAGCGATAACCCAAATGCCCACATTGGTTACTTATTAGCTGAGCAATATTGGGGGAAGGGCCTTGCATTTGAATTACTGCATGGCTTTATCGACTTGGCTTATACCCACCCACAATGGCATAAGCTTATCGCTGGTGTTGATAAATCAAATACCGCGTCAGTTAAGCTTTTAAATAAACTTTCATTTATTCAGCAAGATGAAGTGATAAATGATATGTTGTTTTATGAATTTGACTTACGCAAAGAGCCTTTTGGAGAAGAGTAACGATGACTTACCAAGCAGTTAACTTTAAAGATAAGTTTTCTAAATTCACTGAACATTGGTCGCCACGGGTCATTGCCGAAATGAATGACTATCAATTCAAACTCGCTAAAGTTGAAGGAGAGTTTGTTTGGCATGATCATCCTGATACTGATGAAGTATTCATAGTTATTGAAGGGATGCTTGAAATTGAGTTTAGGGATGGCGCTGTGACTTTGGAAGCTGGTGAGTTATTTGTAATTCCTAAGGGCGTTGAGCATAAACCAAAAGCAAACAGCGAATGCAAAATAATGCTTGTTGAACCCAAAGGGGTGGTAAATACAGGTAATGCGGGTGGGCAATTGACTGCAACAAATGATGTATGGGTGTAGCGATAATGTCGATGTCAGATTCAGAACAGTAAGAATTAAACCTTAAATAACCAACACATCTTAGTGTTTTTGTGCTTTTACTATTTGGCTTATACTCGTGTTTTTAATTCAGCTAATATATAAAAAATCAGCCAATTTGGATCTCAACTAACAAGGCACTAGTGACATAACGATATATCTTAAGCTTGTGCGGTGATCCTAGTTTTTAACTTAAGTATGGAAAAAGTAATGACAATAACTGCATTTTTAGTTAATTCATTTACCGCAGAGGGAACAGGTGGCAACCCTGCAGGTGTGGTATTAAATGCTGACAATCTTTCAGATACAGAAAAATTGAAGATTGCAAAAGAAGTTGGCTTTTCAGAAACGGCATTTGTAGCCCAAGATCATGAAGTTGACTTTGCAGTATCATTTTTCACGACAACAGAAGAAGTTGATTTTTGCGGCCATGCAACACTTGCGGTGTTCGCTACGTTTTATGAAAAGGGTTTATTAAAACCAGGTTATTATACTCAGCGAACAAAAGCGGGTTTGTTAGGCGTCACAATTGCCGAAGACGGCAAAATTACTATGGAGCAAGCTTTACCAAAATATCTTGGTGGCTTTTCTTATAGTGACCTTGCAGGCTTATTAGGGCTTGATGAAACTATACTTGCAGCAACAGGTTTACCAATTGACATAATAACCACAGGCTTGCCTGATATTATCGTTGCTGTGCCTAATGGCTACTTAGATAAAATGACTATTGATGAAGCAGCGCTGAGCGAATTTTGTCAACAACATAAAGTGATCGGTGTTCACGCATTTGAGCTTTTAGAGAGCGAAAGTGGGCTAACAGCAAGTTGTCGTAATTTTGCTCCTTTGGTTGGTATACCTGAAGAATCAGCAACGGGGAGTGCCAATGGTGCGCTTGCTTGCTATTTAACTAAACATGTATTTGTTCAGCAAGAAAACCATTTTCAGTTTGAACAAGGTCGAGCAATGGGCTGTCGCTCACATATTTCTACAAGTGTTTACTCGGATGAGCAGGGCGTGAGAAAAGTGTTAGTGGGCGGATACGCCAGTGCCATCGGCACACAAAAAATCGAGATTTAGTGAACATCTAAAACAAAAAAGCCGCGTTTCATAACGCGGCTTTTTTATATAGCTATCAACTAGTCGGCAGATAATGTTTTCGTCATTTCTGCTCGCGCTCTACCTGCAGGTTTTACTGAACCTGGGCGTAGACCACTATCAGGAATAGCGTCACGTTTATCATGTGCCATAGCCGCCGGAGTAGGTTGTGGCTCGCTGTCTGCAACTGGCGCTGGTTTTGCCATTGCTGCGCTTGCTGAACCTTTAACTAACATTGTTTTTTCATTGTTAGGTGTTGGTTTAGCTTCTTCAGCTTGTACTGGCTCTTCAGCTTTAACTGGCTCTTCAGCTTGTACTGGTTCGTCAGCTTGTACTGGCTCTTCAGCCTGTACTGGTTCGTCAGCTTTAACTGGCTCTTCAGCCTGTACTGGCTCTTCAGCTTGTGCTGGTTCGTCAGATTGTGCTGGCTCTTCAGCTTGTACTGGTTCGTCAGCTTGTACTGGCTCATCAGCTTGTACTGGTTCGTCAGCTATAACTGGCTCTTCAGCTTTTACTAGTTCTTCAGCTTTAACTGGCTCTTCAGCTTGTGCTGGTTCGTCAGCTTTTACTGGTTCGTCAGCTTTTACTGGTTCGTCAGCTTTTACTGGCTCTTCAGCTTTTACTGGCTCTTCAGCTTTAACTGGTTCTTCAGCTTTAACTGGTTCTTCAGCTTTTACTGGTTCTTCAGCTTTTACTGGTTCTTCAGCTTTAACTGATTCTTCAGCTTGTACTGGCTGTTCAGTTTGTGACTGCTTTGCTTTTAACTCAGCTTCATACTCTGCAGCGGCTTGATCAGCGACTGGAATAAACGCAGGAGCGTCACTTTTCGCATCACTTGATTTTTCGTCTTGCTCTGGGCGACGACGACGTTGACCAGCGGCACGTAAATGACGCGGTGAACGACGAGAGCGAGTACGAGGTTGAGCTTGTTCTTCATCAGTTGATGCTTCAACTACAGATTCAACTTGCTCTGTTTGTTTTGGCTCAGCGTCAGCTTTCACTGGTTCAGCTTTTACTTGTGATTCAGCAACTGGTTGCTCTGCTTGTTCAGTCTCAACTGCAACCGATTCTTTTGCAGGCTTAGCTGGTTTTTCAGCTTTTGGTGCTTGCTCTACCGGTTCATTAGTTTGTACTGAATTCGCATCATCTGCATTTTCGTCTTTAACGCGAACTTTCTTGCGCAAGTTACGGCGTTGACGACGAACCTTAGGTTTAGTTTCCTTTGGTTGCTCAGACTGTGTTTCTTGTGCCGTTTCTTTTGTCGTTTGCTCTACATCATCAGTGCGTTTTTCATTACGCTTTCTGTTGTTAGAATTACGACGACGCTTGTTACGATTTTCGTTACCTTCTTTTTGCTCAGGTGTTGAAGTATTTGTATTTTCTTCTTTAGCCTGTGCGTCTTCAGGGCGTTTGTTACGAGAGTTACGACGGCGCTGATTGTTGCTACGACGACGGTTATCGTTGTTGCGACGATTATTGCTTCGTCTTTGTGCTGCCTTTTTCTCTTCTTGCTCTTTCTCTGTTTCGTCTTCAGTAGTACTAAATAACGATTTGAAGAACTTACCAATTGCAGCAAATAAACCACCTTCAGACTTTTTAGCTGCAGGAGTTGCTTGCTCAGCTTTAGGTGCTGCTTGAGGAGCCGGTGTAGTCGGCATAACGACACCTTTTAAAACTGGCTCTTCACGAACTGGTGCTGTAGGCGCTTTAGCCATTTCAAATGCTTCTGGCTCAGGCGCAACAACTTGCTCGTAGCTCACTGTTTCGATTGTTTCGTCTTTACGTAAGCGAATTACTTCGTAATGTGGCGTTTCCATGTGTTGATTAGGAATGATCACTACATCAACGTTGTGGCGCTTTTCGATGCGCTGAACACTACGACGCTTTTCGTTTAACAAGTAAGCGGCAACAGCAACAGGCACTTGTGCATTAACTTGTGATGTGTTGTCTTTAATTGCTTCTTCTTCGATTAAGCGAAGGATAGACAGAGCAATTGATTCGTTTGAGCGAATAGTACCTTGACCATTACAACGAGGGCATGGGCCTTGGCTCGCTTCGCCTAATGAAGGGCGTAAGCGTTGACGCGACATTTCAAGTAGACCAAAGCGTGAGATCTTACCGATTTGAACACGTGCTCTATCAGGGCGAGCGGCATCTTTTAAACGGTTCTCAACTTCACGTTGGTGACGTGGTGGGGTCATATCGATGAAATCGATAACAATAAGACCACCTAAATCACGTAAACGTAATTGACGCGCAATTTCGTCTGCTGCTTCTAAGTTTGTATTAAGCGCAGTTTCTTCGATATCACCGCCTTTAGTGGCTTTTGACGAGTTAATATCGATAGATGTTAACGCTTCAGTTGGATCAATTACAATTGAGCCACCTGATGGTAAGCGAACTTCACGTTGGAAAGCTGATTCGATTTGGCTTTCTATCTGGTAATGAGTAAATAGCGGCACATCACCTTGATAAAGCTTAACGCGGCTCATGAAGTCTGGGCGGAAACGCTCAATGTGCGCTTTCGCTTCTTCGAATACACGTGCTTTATCAATTAATATTTCGCCAATATCACGACGTAAATAGTCACGAATCGCGCGGAATATTACGTTGCTTTCTTGGTGAATTAAGAACGGAGCAGGGCCACTGTCAGCTGCTTGCTGAATAGCTTGCCAATGCACCAATAATGCTTTTAAGTCGTACTCTAGTTCTTCAAAAGACTTACCAACACCTGCAGTACGAACAATTAAGCCCATACCTTTAGGAAGTTCTAAACGGCTTAGTGCTTCTTTAAGTTCAGTACGCTCATCACCTTCGATACGGCGAGAAATACCACCTGCACGTGGGTTGTTCGGCATAAGTACTAAATAGCTACCAGCAACACTGATAAAGGTTGTTAACGCAGCACCTTTTTGGCCACGCTCTTCTTTATCAACTTGCACGATAACTTCCTGGCCTTCTTTGATCACGTCACGAATGTTCGGACGGCCTTGGAACGTATAGCCTTGTGGGAAGTAGGTGCGAGCTATTTCTTTAAGTGGAAGGAAACCATGTCTTTCAGCGCCATAATCTACAAAGGCAGCTTCTAGTGATGGTTCGATACGGGTAATTTTACCCTTGTAAATATTTGCTTTTTTTTGTTCGTGACCCGGGCTCTCTATGTCTAAATCATACAGGCGCTGGCCATCAACCAGTGCAACGCGCATTTCTTCTTGCTGCGTCGCATTGATTAGCATACGTTTCATATTGTTACTCTACTAATTTTGTCGCTGACATGACGAAGTAAAATCGTCTGTTCAGTGGTATTTGACGGTTATTCTTGTGCAGTCTCACGACTGGGTAAAGTCAAAACCCTAGGTTGTTTGCTTACATTGAGCATCAGTATAGTGTGGCAGACAATAACATGCTGTCATGTTATTAGATTCTATTTGGTGCCAAAACTGCCGCATTTTTTGCGGTTTTAATTTACGAGTTTTGTCCTGAAGTCGACCAGATTTCAATTTTTATTCAATGTCTTGCTACAACAGCTGCTTCTGAATGACGATGTTACGTTGTCACTATCAGTCAATTTATCTTGTTCAATTGCTTTTTATGTTCATTAATCAACATTCGTGCTCAAATTATTCAGGCGATATATTACGCGCACCGCCGATAATTGAACGCTCGTGTTGGCTGGGTAATTATAAAAGCTTTGGAAAACTTAGCGCGGATCTGTATGATCGGCAACCCAGAATATGCATCACGAATGTATTAATGTGATAAAAGCACCGTTGTTACTTGCAAACTTATGTTCGCAGCGGTGATTATCCCACTAATACAACCGGGTTAGCAACTAAATTATTTACTTAAATCAGTGATTAGGCAATGTCAGAAAAAACCGGCTTACAAGTTTCGTTTGTTACCATCAGTGAAGACCATCTAGGTCAACGTATTGATAACTTTCTTATTACCCACCTAAAAGGTGTGCCTAAAAGTGCAGTTTACAAAATCCTTCGTAAAGGCGAAGTGCGAGTAAATAAAAAACGCATTAAACCTGTTTACAAATTACAACTTAACGATGTTGTTCGCATTCCACCTATTAAAGTCGCTGAAAAGGAAGAGTTCGTTCCGAAGAAACTTGATAAAGTTAAACAACTTGAAGATGCGATTTTGTTTGAAGACAAGTATTTAATGGTTATCAACAAACCTTCAGGAATGGCTGTTCACGGTGGCAGTGGCTTAAGCTATGGCTTAATCGAAGCACTACGTGTGCTTCGTCCTGAAGAGCGCAGCTTAGAGCTTGTCCATCGATTAGACCGCGACACATCAGGCTGTTTACTTATCTCAAAACGTCGTTCAGTGCTTACTGATTTACATAAGCAGTTGCGCGAAAAAACCATGGAAAAAAACTATTGGGCACTTGTTGATGGTCAATGGGATGCGAAAACTAAAAACGTTACTGAAGGGCTTCGTAAAAACACCTTAAAATCAGGTGAGCGAGTAGTGCGTGTAGATAATACCGAGGGTAAACCATCGCATACACGTTTTCGTGTCCTTGAGCGTTATGCTGAATGCTCATTAGTACAAGCATCGCCAGTTACTGGCCGTACACACCAAATTCGTGTGCATACACAATGCAAAGGCCACCCAATTGCGTGTGATGATAAATACGGTGTGGCAGAGTTTGATCAGTACGTGAATAAGTTAACTGGGTTGAATCGTTTATTCTTACATGCCCATGATTTGCGTTTTATGCACCCTAAAAATGAAACGACTATGCATGTTGAAGCGCCATTAGATAATGCACTTCAAAACTGTATCAAAAAGCTACGTGCAGATAATGAACAAGTTTAAGTTAGTTATTTTTGATTGGGATGGCACTGTAATGGACTCAGTGCCAAAAATCGTCAACTGTTTGCGTAATACGGCTCGTGAATTAGGAATTGATATTCCATCTGAACAGCAAGCCAAGGATGTTATCGGTTTGTCGCTGACAAAAGCCGCTGAAGTGCTTTTTCCTGCCCATGCACATTTAAACGATGAGCTAGTGGCAGGTTATAAAGCGCAGTATCGTGAGTTGGATGTAACACCTACGCCGCTATTTGCAGATGTAGAAACTGTGCTAAAGCAGCTAAGCGAGGCTGGCATGCAACTCGCTGTGGCTACCGGTAAAGGGCGTGAAGGCATCGACAGATTACTTAATGAGTCAGGTCTTGGTCAGTACTTTGTAAATGTAAAATGCTCAGATGATGCTAAGTCGAAGCCATCACCGGATATGCTTGAGCAAATTTTGCACGAGCAGGGCATAGCTAAACGTGATGCCGTAATGATTGGCGATAGCCAACTCGATATGGCAATGGCTAACGCTGCAGGTATTGCCTGTATTGGTGTTAGTTTTGGCGCTCATAGCCCGGCGCAGTTACAAAAACATACGCCGATATGTGTTGTTGATTCATACCAGCAGTTAAAGCAATATTTGCTTTAACTGCTTAGCCAATTTAAACACTAACAACGCAAGCTAATAATCGAGTTTGTACATTTTTGGCCATTGTGTTCAGTAGAGCACAATTCCTTTTTAATTTTTCGGCTACAACTTCTTGCTAAATGCTTATTACTACGTGTGTGGCTATCAATCGTTTCAATTACTTTACTATTTTCCTCAATAAAATCACTTAAACAATTTGAAATAGCAACATCGGTTAAATCTACTACAGGACTGAATAATAAGTTCATTCTAATACCATCTATAGTCGATGCGCCACGGTTTAACTTGTAAGTTAAGTTTAATTTACGAGTACCACCAATATTAAATTCACCATTATATTTCACTTCAAAGTTTAAAAGGTTATCCGAACTTCCATAAACCTTACTAATATAAGAGCCTATTTCATTGTGTTGAAGACTTATTTGAAATCCAAAGTCGCCTTTACTGAGTTTTAGCACACTTTCAGTCACATCAGAGACTTTAAAGTTATCAAACCAATTTGCATCAAAAAGTTCTTTTTCTATGAGTTTTGTTAAATCTTCATGGAGGTTAGCTTGATATTGTTGATTGCCAAAATAACTAATTGGGTGTGAGGCACAACTATCTTCGTTATTTGAACTCGTTGATTTAAGCTCAAGCGGACTTTGTATTTTAGAGGATATTATGTAAGAACTTTTCGATACTGCGGTTCTGAAACCTCTGTCTATATTGTAAAAAGCTTTTAATAAATCTTTTTCTGAGGTGGTTAATGACAAGCTTTCGATCGTTGAGATAATCTCCTTTTCTTGAGGAGTTGATGAGTTGTTTGTCGCTTTAACATTAAATTTAAAAGCTCTTTTATCTAATGGATTTGCTATTATCAAGTTTTTCGATGAAGTATCGCATTTTAAAATAGGCTGACTAAGGTTTAACCTTTCATTAGATGAAGGTTCCCATTGGCAGTCAGGCTGGGCGAGGTGTTCTTTAGCAATTGTTTTGGCTTTTTCATAATTACACGTATTGCATGAGTAAACTTCTATTAATTCTTGTGAGGCATGTATTTTGCCCGTAAACAAACTTAACCCTGATAGAAAAAAAGTTTTTAACAATCCTTGTCGAGTCATAAAGCCTTTCCTTTTTAGCTTGAATTTTAATCTATGTTATTTAATAGATTTTACTAAGTATTGCGGCATGTCAATACGTCAACACCAAACTCAGCCAGTAGTTTAGTTAATGTGATCAGTGGCAGGCCTATAAGTGTATTTGGGTCATCGCCACTGAGTTTTTCAAATAGGCAAATACCTAACCCTTCACTTTTGAAGCTTCCAGCACAATTGTATGGTTGTTCAGCATCACAATAGGCATTAATTTGCTCAAATGTGAGTGTTTTAAATGTCACATCAAAAGGCACTACGGTGGTAATTGCTTTACCACTTTTTATATCAAATACACTCAAACCCGTTAAAAATGTCACTGTATGGCCACTAAATGCCGATAGTTGCTTAATAGCATTCTCTTTAGTATGCGGCTTACCTAAAATTGTATTGCTGAATAGCGCAACCTGATCAGAGCCTATGACTAAACCTTCATCAAAATGCTTTATTGCTTCACGGGCTTTTTGTTCACTTAAACGCGCTACCAATTGCTCGGGTGTTTCAGTTGTAAAAGGGGTTTCGTCAATATCTGGAGAGAAACTTTCAAAAGGTAGATTGAATTTAGTTAATAATTGCTGTCTAAATGGTGAGCTTGACGCTAATATAAGTGTTGGTTTCATAATAAATTCTGGATGAAAATTGTATTTTGCCAAGGATAAGCCACATTGAATCCGAAAACAAAGCAGAAGATCGTTAAAAACCGGCTAAAAATGGTTTTTTACTTTGACTAACTTACTAACTATCTATATGATGCAGCCCCTATGCAAAAGGTGAAAATTCCCATCACTCTTCATCCCAGCAAAGCAGCACAACATCGTTTAACGTATGACGGTATTGTACCGCTTGAAAAACTTTCTCGTTTAGAGCAAGTTGTGCAGGAAGAAGCAGGTGAAATAGCGGTAAAGATTCATTGCAAAATTGATGAGCAAGGTTTAGTGGTAATAAGTGGAAACTTATCAACACATGTAACTGTAACTTGTCAACGCTGCAATGGTGAATTAGGGTTGGATTTGGAACAAGACTTTGTGTATTCGCCAGTTGGTTTGGATGCAGAGTCAGATCATCTACCTGCAGGTTACGATGAAGTAGAACTGGACGAAAACGGTGAAATCAACGTATTTGAGTTAATCGAAGACGAATTGATTTTGGCTATTCCAATAGTGCCTACACACAACGAAACCTCGTGCAGTTATTCATCAGAGCCTGCCAGCTTTGGTAAATTAGCAGCAAAAGATGACAAACCAAATCCATTTGATATTTTGAAACAACTTAAGAAAGATTCTTAGGAGAAGACTAATGGCTGTACAAAAAAGCAAAAAGTCTCGTGCAAGACGCGGCATGCGCCGTTCACACGATGCGATCAGTGGTCCAACTTTAACTGTAGATCAAGTTTCTGGTGAGACTCACCGTCGTCACCACGTAACTGCTGACGGTTACTATAAAGGCGTTAAAGTAATTTCTAACTAAGAGATTGCTATATGCTGACCAATCTAACCATAGCGTTAGATATGATGGGGGGCGATTACGGCCCCCGTTCATCTATCCCCGCTGCAGTAAACGCAGTTAATGCGAATACCAACTTAAGACTCATCTTATGTGGTAATCAGCAGGTTATTCTAAAAGAACTCGAAGCACTCGATTCTGTTTCACACCCTCGTTTAATTATTCGTCATTGTAGCGAAGTCGTTACTAATGCGTGTGAACCCGCTTTAGCAGTTCGTTCTAAAAAAGACTCTTCAATGCGAGTTGCCCTTGATTTAGTTAAATCGGGTGAAGCGCAAGCATGTGTAAGCTCTGGTAATACGGGCGCATTATTTTTTATGGCGCATTATGTATTAAAGATGCTTCCAGGCGTAAAACGCCCTGCATTAATTTCTGCTGTTCCAACTGAACGTAAAAACCCTGTCTATTTGTTAGATTTAGGTGCCAATGTGCATTGTGATGCACAAACACTTTATCAATTTGGCATTATGGGGTCTGTGGTAGCAGGGCAAGCTCTAGGTTGTGAAAATCCTAGAGTTAGTTTATTGAATATTGGCTCTGAAGACATAAAAGGGCACGAAGGAATAAAACAGGCTGCACAGTTAATGCAGCAGTGTAAATATCTTAATTACACAGGTTATAGTGAAGGTAGTGATATTTTCAGTGGCAAAGCCGATGTTATAGTTTGCGAAGGATTTGTAGGTAATGTGGCATTAAAAACCTGTGAGGGTATTGCCAAACTCATCATGCATAAACTCACCAAAGCCTTACACAAACATTTCTTATACAAGTGTTTAGCATTTTTATTACGTCCAGTGATAAAAAAACTCTACAAGCGGGTGAACCCCGACCAGTATAACGGCGCAAGTCTGGTAGGATTGCGCGGTATTGTTGTTAAAAGCCATGGTAATGCCTCTGCGAAGGCGTTTCATGCTGCTATTGATGAAGCCGCGCGGGAAGTCGAACGCCAACTCCCTGAAAAAATCGCTGCGATTTTTGAGCAAACACATCCAACAACAAAGTAGTGCAGCATAGTTAAAACTTGTTATGCTGCCTACTGATGAATATTTTTTTGTTTAATTATAAGAGCAAAGTATGGCACATAAAATTGCACTCGTATTTCCAGGTCAAGGCTCACAAGCTGTGGGCATGTTATCTGAACTATTAGCTGATTCACAAATTGCTAAAGCAACATTCGCTGAAGCATCTGAAGCACTTGGCTATGATCTCGCTGCACTTGTACTTAATGGTCCAGAAGAAGAATTAAATCAAACCCATCGTACACAACCAGCACTTCTTACTGCCAGTGTTGCTATTTACCGTCAATGGTTAGACGCAAACCCTGAAGCTGATGTTGTTATGGCCGGTCACAGTTTAGGCGAATATTCAGCGCTTGTTTGTGCTGGCGTTGTAAGCTTAAGCGAAGCCGTTAAACTTGTTGAGAACCGTGGTTTATACATGCAAGAAGCAGTACCTGCGGGTGTTGGTTCTATGGCTGCAATCATCGGTTTAGGTGATGATGAAATTAAAGCTGCCTGTGAAGCGTCAGCAAATGGTGACGTTGTTTCACCAGTAAACTACAACTCTCCAGGTCAAGTTGTAATTGCAGGTCACAAAGCGGCGGTTGAGCGTGCATCAGAAGCATGTAAAGAAGCCGGCGCTAAACGTGCTTTGCCACTTGCAGTTAGCGTACCTTCTCACTGTGAACTAATGAAACCAGCCGCTGAAAAATTAGCTGCTGATTTAGCTGCTTTAACATTTAATATACCTAAGTGTGATGTAATCAACAATGTTGATGTAAAAGCTGAGCAATCAAGCGAAGCAATTAAAGATGCATTAGTACGTCAACTATACAGCCCAGTACGCTGGACTGAAACAGTACAAGTATTGGTTGCACAAGGTATTACACAAAGCTATGAGTTTGGCCCTGGTAAAGTTTTAACGGGTCTTGCGAAACGAATTGATAAAGCAATGGTATGCGCTGCGGTTAATACGCAAGCTACGATTGATGAAGCGAAATAAGTAGGAATAGAATGACAAATTTATTTTCTCTTGAGGGCAAGGTTGTCCTAATCACTGGTGCAAGCCGTGGTATTGGTAAAGCAATTGCAAACACGTTAGTTGCACAAGGTGCAAAAGTAGCGGGTACTGCAACAAGCGAATCAGGTGCTGCTAAAATCAGTGAATACTTAGGTGACAACGGTAAAGGTTATGCTCTTAACGTAACCGATCCTGAGTCGATTGAGGCAACACTTGCTGCAATTAAGGCTGATTTAGGTGATATTGACGTATTAGTTAACAATGCGGGTATCACCCGTGATAACTTATTAATGCGTATGAAAGACGGTGAGTGGGATGACATCATCGACACTAACTTAAGCTCAATTTTCCGTTTATCAAAGGCTGTATTACGCCCTATGATGAAAAAGAAAAATGGCCGTATCATTAATATTGGTTCTGTAGTGGGCACTATGGGTAACGCGGGTCAGGCAAACTACGCCGCGGCGAAAGCGGGTGTTATTGGTTTTACTAAGTCATTAGCACGCGAAGTTGCCTCACGTGGTATTACAGTTAATGTAGTAGCGCCTGGTTTTATCCAAACAGACATGACAGATGAGCTGACTGATGAGCAAAAAGCAGCTACGCTTGCAAATGTACCTGCTGGTCGTTTAGGTCAACCTGAAGAAATTGCTGCTGCAGTGTGTTATTTAGCATCTGACGCTGCTGCGTATGTATCAGGCGAAACATTGCACGTAAATGGCGCGATGTACATGGTTTAATGAAAGTTGGCAAAAACTTGCTAACGAAAGATTATCGAAAATTGTTGAATTTTTTGTGATCTTGCTTTAAACATACTTGAATTCGCTATGAAAATAAGCGATAAATGAACAAATACCAATCAAGAGGTTTGACCAGATAAGTAATTATCAGCAAATCCTTGAATCACAGAATTATGCGGCGTAAACTACGCCGCAATCTGAAAATAACGCATTGGCGTTTTTAATAAAGGAAAGAAGAATGAGCGACATCCAAGAACGCGTAAAGAAAATTATCATTGAGCAACTAGGTGTTAAAGAAGAAGAAGTAAAACATGAAGCTTCTTTCGTTGACGACTTAGGTGCTGACTCACTTGATACTGTAGAACTAGTAATGGCTCTTGAAGAAGAGTTCGACACTGAGATCCCAGACGAAGAAGCTGAAAAGATCACTACAGTTCAAGCTGCAATCGATTACGTTACAGCTCACGCTGAGTAATTTTACGCATTTTGATTTTTAAGGGCAGCGTTTAGCTGCCCTTAGTCTATCTATAGAATGATACTAATTATTACCAATTAGCAGTAAAAATTGCTAATTATGAAGGTGAAGCCTAGCAACAATGTAGTGGAAGTTTCTGATTCAAAATCACTAACAATGAAGCTTTTGCCATATTACTAATTTAGCTTTTTCTTCAAATGACGCGATATAACGTTATTGGTATAATTTGGTTTACACCTACCTAAAATAATTTCCTTATTGGAGGCAACCCGTGGCTAAACGTCGAGTCGTCGTAACTGGCTTAGGAATGTTGACACCGCTAGGTAATGATGTTGAATCTACTTGGCAAGGTTTGTTAAACGGTAAAAGTGGTATTCAAACTATCACACATTTCGATACCTCAAGTTTCGGCACCAAATTCGCAGGTTTGCTGAATGACTTTGATGCATCAGCTTACATGTCACCGAAAGATGCAAAGAAAATGGATTTGTTTATCCAATATGGCATTGCAGCGGGTGTACAAGCACTACAAGATTCTGGTCTAGAGATCACTGAACAAAACGCCACGCGCGTTGGTGTTGCAGTGGGTTCTGGCATTGGTGGTTTGACGTTAATCGAAGAAAACCACATTAAACTACTAAATAGTGGTCCGCGTAAGCTTTCACCATTTTATGTGCCTTCGACTATTATCAATATGATCTCGGGCCATTTATCGATTATGCATGGTTTACGTGGCCCAAACATTTCAATTGTTACGGCATGTACAACAGGCTTACATAACATTGGTCATGCTGCGCGTATGATTGCATACGGTGATGCAGACGCAATGGTAGCCGGTGGTGCAGAAAAAGCCTCTACACCAATTGGTATGGGTGGTTTTAATGCGGCACGTGCACTATCAACACGTAACGACGATCCACAAGCAGCATCACGCCCTTGGGATAAAGACCGTGACGGTTTTGTTCTTGCTGATGGTGCCGGTGTTATCGTACTTGAAGAATATGAGCATGCAAAAGCACGTGGTGCGAAAATCTACGCTGAACTGGTAGGTTTTGGTATGAGTGGTGATGCATATCACATGACTTCTCCACCTGAAGACGGTGCAGGCGCAGCACTGGCAATGGAAAATGCATTAAACGATGCACAAGTTAATGCAGACCAAGTTGGTTACATTAATGCTCACGGTACATCGACTAATGCAGGCGATAAAGCCGAAACATCAGCCGTTAAAACTATTTTTGGTGATGCAGCGAAAGATGTGATGGTAAGTTCATCTAAATCAATGATGGGCCACTTGTTAGGTGCAGCAGGCTCAGTAGAGTCAATTATTACTATCTTGTCACTTGTTGACCAGAAAGTAAGCCCTACAATTAACCTTGATAACCCTGATGAAGGTTGTGATTTAGACTATGTACCGCACACTGCACGTGACGCTAAATTGGATTACGCACTATGTAATTCATTTGGTTTTGGTGGTACTAATGGCTCGTTGCTGTTTAAAAAGGTATAATTCTTTTTAACAACGGACTAAAAGAAGAGCCCAGTTGTTTAACTGGGCTTTTTTGTATGAGTAAATTAAAACAAACAATAAAAATAATCACACCAGACACCACAATAAGCACACAAGATCGTGGCTTAAATTACGGTGATGGCTTTTTCACGACTGCCTCAGTGGTGGACTCAGAGGTTGAGCACTGGGATTTACATAAAGCGCGTTTAGAAGAATGCGCGCAAAGGCTATTTTTCCCAGAGTTAGATTTAACCGCAATTGAGTGTGAAGTTAACCAAGCAATTAGTGATACACAAACGGGTATTTTAAAAATAGTCGTCACTCGTGGCGCAGGTGGTCGTGGTTATGGTTTACCAGATACGCCCAATATCCAAGTACTTATCACTGTATTACCTGCGGTTTCACACTATCAATCCTGGCAACAGCAGGGTGTTAAATTAGCAATAAGTGACGTGAGACTTGCATACCAACCGTTACTTGCTGGACTAAAAACCCTAAATCGTTTAGAGCAAGTACTTATAAAAAAGCACATGCATACTGTTGAATGTGATGACGTTGTGGTGCTTGACTATAAAAATAATGTGATTGAGTGCTCAGCTGCAAATATATTCGCCATTAAAAACGGTAAAATCGTTTCACCCAAGTTAGATGGCTGCGGTATTACAGGGGTTTATCTAAACGCTTTATGTGGTAAGTTAGCCATTGAGTTTAAAGCAATCCAACTGGATGAGTTGCTAGCTATGGATGCCGTATTTATGTGCAACAGTTTAATGGGTGTGGTTCCGGTTACAAGTATTGCTGATACACAGTTTGATATTGTACGCAGTAACGCGCTATTAGCGGCGCAGTTTGCCAAGGAGAATACGTGATAAAAGTCATTGTTAGCGTGCTGTTATTAGCATTGCTATGTTGTGGTATTGGCTATCAACAGCTTCAATCAGCACTAAAAATGCCGTTAAAAGTTGAAAACAGTACTTTATTCAAAGTAGAGCGCGGCACTGGCTTTAATCAACTCTGCCAAGCATGGCAAGCAAAACAATGGGTTGATAGCTGCTTTAAATTTCAGGTACTCGCTAAATTAGATCCGACTCTTACTGATTTAAAAGCGGGTCTGTATAAACTTGATACAAGCGCTGTGATTGATAATATTCGCCGTATCAATGAAGGTGCACAAGTAAGCTTTAGTTTCACTATTATTGAAGGGCAACCTCTTCGTGAAGTAGTGGCAAACATAGCAAAACAACCTCATTTAACACAAGATTTAGATCCAGAAAATTTAGCGACTCAGATTAGTAACACGCAAGAAAATTTAGAAGGCTGGTTGTTCCCAGACACCTATCATTACCATAGTGAAGATAGTGCCAGTGGCTTATTAAAACGCGCATACAGCAAAATGCAGCAAGAATTAGAGGCTGCATGGCAAAAAAGAGCGCCAGATTTAGTTTTAAACTCACCCTATGAAGCTTTAATTCTCGCGTCGATTATTGAAAAAGAAACCGGCCTTGCTTCTGAGCGACCATTAATTTCGGCGGTATTTACTAATCGTTTAAAAACCAATATGCGTTTGCAAACCGATCCGACAGTTATCTATGGTATAGGTGCGGATTTTGATGGTGATATTAAGCGCAAAGATTTAACAACGTATACACCGTATAATACATATAAAATAAAAGGCTTACCGCCAACACCAATAGCCATGCCATCGAAAGCAGCGCTACTTGCGGCAGTTAATCCGCCTGAGTCTGAGTACGTGTATTTTGTCTCGAAGGGAGATGGCAGCCATCAATTTTCGAAAACGTTACAAGAACATAATCGCGCAGTTAAACAGTATCAATTGAATTAACAACCAGAATAGAGTCATATGACAGCGAAATTTATAGTGATTGAAGGCCTTGAAGGGGCTGGAAAATCAACGGCAATTGCCGTGTGCCAAGCTTATTTAGAAAATAAGCAGATCGAATTTATCAATGTACGTGAGCCAGGTGGAACACCCATGGCAGAAGAACTACGTAGTATCGTAAAACAGGCTCATCAAGAAACAGTCACTTCTGAAACTGAGCTGTTAATTATGTATGCGGCACGTTCGCAATTGGTTGCTAATGTCATTGAACCAGCACTTAAAAAGGGCACTTGGGTGTTAGGTGATCGTCATGATCTCTCATCGCAAGCGTATCAAGGGGGTGGTCGTGGGATTGCACAAGAGCAACTTTCTTTTTTAGCTGATATGGTGCTAAAGGGTTTAAAACCAGACTTAACGATATATTTAGATATTGAACCTGCAGTGGGTCTTGAACGTGCAAAAGGACGTGGTGAACTAGACCGTATAGAGCAAGAAGCTTTAGGCTTTTTTGAGCGCACTCGAGAACGTTATCTTGAAATTGCAAGCACTGACAACAGCATCAAAACAGTAGATGCTAATCAAACCATGCCTGCAGTGCATGCAGCTATTACCAGTGTGCTTGATGAATTCTTCAAAGGTGTGAATTAGCATGCCTTTGCCATGGCTTGAACCTTTATATCAGCAATTAGCTCAAAGCTATTCGCAGCAACGTTTCCATCATGCACAGTTATTTAATGGCGATATCGGTGTAGGAAAACGTGAGCTAGTTGATATGTTAGCTGATGCGTTACTGTGCTCTAATGCCCATAACCTAATTGCCTGTGGAAAATGTAAAAGCTGTCAATTAAACCGAGCAAACACACATCCCGACAAGCGCGTTGTAAAGGCTGAAGGCCAAACTATTGGTGTTGATGAAGTGCGTGAAATTACAGATTTTATTAATCATTCATCAGCTCAAAATGGTAATAAAGTGGTGGTACTTGAACACAGTCATAAAATGACTACCGCAGCTGCAAATGCCTTGTTAAAAACTCTTGAAGAACCCAGTTTAAATCGATACCTGCTTTTAACCTGTGAACAACTGGCTTTATTGCCAGCCACAATTTTAAGCCGCTGTGCAGTTCATGAGGTAAAGGTAAATCCTAGCCTAGCTAAAAAATGGTTGGGTGAATTTAATATACCTCATTATTCTTGGTTAGAACTATTTGTAGAGCAGCCAATGCTTATTGAGCATTGGTATAATGAAAAGCAATTAGACTCAATAGATTCCCTCTATAAATTTGCAACTGAGTTAAAAGACAGCGATAATTTCAGTGCTTTAGTCGAGATCCTTAGCAAAGATAGCACCTTGATTAATGTATTTGTTCTGTTTTTAACAGAACATTTAAAGGAAAAATTAGTATTAGGGATGGATTTTTTCAGCTACCAAAAAGCGCAACAAGCCATAGCAGAATTTCTGTATAATAGCTCGCATGTGCTAGGTTTAAATATGTCGCTGGCCATTTCGAAGTTAGCGTTTTCATTACGTGAAAGCCAAAATTAGGATACATCGTGCAAGAATTATTAGTAGATATTGAAGACTTAGAAGAATTATATCGCTGTTACATGCCGTACTTAAAAAATGGTGGTTTATTTGTTCGCACTAATATGCGTTTTGAAATGGGCCATTCACTTGCATTAAAAGTTACTTTACCTGATGCATTGGAAGACGATGTAGTGACAGGTAAAGTTGCTTGGATCACCCCGCAAGGTGCTCAAAGTTCAAATCCACCGGGTATCGGTGTGAATTTTATTGATGACAAAACGAATTTGAATGCGAAGATCGAAAAACTTTTGGGTACTATGTTAAACTCTGGCAATCCGACCTATACCATGTAATAAAAGTAGTACCATGATTGTAGATTCTCATTGCCATTTAGACAGGCTCGATTTCGATAAACTCGACCTTAATTTAGACCAAGTACTTGAAAATGCTCGCGCAAAGAAAGTTGAACATTTCTTGTGCGTGAGTGTCACTTTAGATCAATTCCCAACGATGCTGGATAAAATCAAACACTATCCAGATGTTTCTGCATCATGCGGCGTTCACCCACTTGATCAAAAAGACGCACTCGATAAGCAAAAACTTATTTCACTTGCTAGCCACGATAAAGTGGTTGCGATAGGTGAAACCGGTCTAGATTACTATTACTCAAAAGACACCCATATAGTTCAGCAAGAAAGTTTTGTTGGTCATATCGAGGTTGCTAATGAGCTCAATAAGCCGCTAATTATTCATACTCGTGATGCCAGAGAAGACACCATTAATCTAATGCGTGCGCATAATGCAGAGAATTGTGGTGGTGTATTACACTGCTTTACAGAAAATTGGGAAATGGCCAAAAAAGCCATTGATATGGGCTTTTATATTTCGATTTCGGGTATCGTTACGTTTAAAAATGCCGTTGAGCTAAAAGATGTTGTAAAGCAAATCCCGCTTGATCGCTTATTAATTGAAACAGACTCACCCTATTTAGCGCCTGTTCCTTATCGTGGTAAAACAAATCAACCAGCCTACGTTGAAGATGTAGCTTACTACATCGCTGAGTTAAAAGGACTTACTTTTAACGAGTTAGCCGAAGCAACAACTAACAACTTTTACTCGTTGTTCAATCAAGCTAAAAGGGCGTAGTGGTGCAAGGCGTATCAAATTTACCTCAGTTAGTAATGGGGCCAATGGTACGCCGAGCAGATGCAGGGCGAGTGTGCTTTCAATTTGTTACAACTGTGCCTTGCCAATACCGAATTGAGTTTAAAGGTGTTGATACTTACTCTAACTTAGAGTCAATTCAATTAGGGCAACATCTTTACTTAAATTTCATCAATGTCATGCCAGTCAGTGGCCAGTTTACAGTAGATTCACTGATCTATTATTCGTTACATGATGAAGATAAAAGCATTGATCTGTTGTCTTATTGCTACGAGCGAGCTGAATCTCCTGCATTTGTGATCCCCAATAGGCTCGATAGAATTCTTCATGGTTCCTGTCGTAACCCTCATCACCCAGCAAAAGATAGTCTCGTTGCTGCTGACAAATGGCAAAATGACCAGCGTCAATCTCTTAATGCAGGTGCTGACTTATTATTGTTATCTGGCGATCAAATATATGCAGATGATGTCGCAGGACCCATGTTACTTGCGATTGAAAAAGTGATTAGTTTATTTGGTGTGTTTGTAGAGCCCGAACTTGATTTAGATTTACCAGCAGGGTTTGAACAACAACTTTATAAGCGCCATTTACACTTACCTAAAGTGCCTTGGCAAAAACGCAGTAAATTTGGTGTTGGTTATTGGCTCAAAAAAGATGAGCCGCACTTCTCAAGTTTAAAAGCTGAAAACCACTTAATCCATTTTCAAGAATTTATAGCGCTTTATTTACTAAACTTTAGCACTATTACTTGGCAGTTAATCGAGTTTGAAACAATTGAATGCCCAGCATTAGCTCCTAAATACGCTAATTTATTCAAACTTGAAAAAGACGCTTTACTTGGTTTCGCAAAAGGCCTTGGTAGTGTCGAAAGATTATTTGCCAATGTATCGACATTGATGATGTTTGATGATCATGATGTCACCGATGATTGGAACTTAACCGCAGGATGGGAGCAGGCTATTTATCAGCACCCAGCTAGCCGACGCATAGTAAATAATGGCCTGATTAGTTATTGGTTAATGCAAGGGATTGGTAATGATGCGGGTACTAACTCATTGTCTTTATTGCCAAGTTTTAAGCAGAGTTTAAAGCAGCAGAGTTGGCATTTTAAAGACTTTGATAAGCTAATACTCAATTTTAACCATTGGCATTATGAGCTTAATACCATACCCAAAGTTGTGGTGCTCGATACCCGAACCCATCGCTGGCGTAATGAACAAAACTTCAATGAACCATCTGGCTTACTTGATTGGGAGAGGCTAACGGAATTAGAAGAAAGCTTATTGTCTCACGATAAAGTGATTATTGTATCTCCAGCCCCAGTGTTTGGTGTTAAATCAATTGAAGCAATCCAAGCTATTTTTAATTTTTGTGGGCAACCTTTACTAGTTGATGTTGAAAACTGGATGGCCCACGAAGGTTCCGCTAAAAAGCTACTTGATACTTTCCGCCGTGAAGATACACCAAAAGAAACCTTGATACTCTCTGGTGATGTACATTATTCATTTTGTTTTTCAGTGCAAAAGCGGTTTGGCAAACATAAAAACCGTATTTGGCAGTTAACCGCCAGTGGTATTAAAAATGAGTTTCCTCGCAAGCTCATTAATGTACTCGATAAGCTAGATTCGATTTTATATGCCCCAAAAAGCCCACTTAACTTTTTTACTAAACGTTGGCAGATGGAAGTTGATAAACACCAAACCATGGGTGAAGGGCAAAAGTATTTGGTTAGTAATGCAGCTATCAGTTTGATAGAGCTCAATGATGGTTTGCTCGCAAAATATGAACTAATTCATGCTGACAACCAAATTACAGAATTCGATTTAAACACACATTAATCGAATACTCAGAATAAAAAAACGCCCAGAACGAATCCGCATTGTTCTGGGCTTAGGGGTGGCTCGTGCGAGCCTGCGCTAACTATAAAAAAACACCTTCTAAATTCAGTAGGGAGAAGTAGAAAGTACTTTTAAGTGTAGTTAATAAGCAGGAAATTGCACGGTAAATGTACAAATTTTATACTAGTTTAAAATCAGCCTGTTACGGCTTTTTACCTAAAAAGGTGCCTACTTTATACAAGCCTTATGCGCAAGTTATACCCAAGTTATCAACTGGGCATTTTGTACTAAATCACGTGGTAATGAGTTCTTAATTTTATTCTTTTGCCACTTACCAAGGCCTACAGGACAGCCACATAACATTAACACTACTTCACCATTATCTTGAGTTGGTTTTTCGAGCCGAATATCTTTACCGTTAAAGTAATCGTTTGCTTGGCAAGCAGACATCTCAAAGGTATTTTTATCGCAATCTTGACCAAATACGGTGGCAAATTCATGCGCTAAGCGAACCCCACCTTTGTGAATTACACCAAGTTGAATACCTAAACGTGAGTATTTAATTTTATCTTGCAGTTCATCAAAGCCATCAGGAAACAACCAAAGCTCTTTATCACGCTGCATTAAGGTGCCTTTAAGTGATTTTAGACCGAACTGTTTTTTAATTGTTTGCATAAACGCTTCGCTTTGCTTTTTATCAAACTTAGCAAACGGAAATGCGCCTTTCTTAACTTTTTGATTGGGGTTATCGCTTGACGCTATTTTCTTAAATTTAGCGATGAAGAAACCTTCACTATCGTAAGTTTGCGGCCAAACGTGCAAATAACCTTCGCTGGTTGTCGCTTTATCTGCGCCATCGAACAGGCTATCGAGTGATTGTACTTCGATGCAATCAGGGAACTCAGCTAATAGGTATTCGCACACTTGTTGGTTTTCAAGGGGTGTTAAAGTACAAGTCGAATAAACTAATGTGCCGCCGGGTTTTAGGGCATAAAAGGCACTTTTGATGAGTGCTTTTTGCACAGCAGCAATATCAATATTAGATTCGATTGACCAATTCTTTAGGGCGTCTGCATCTTTACGAACTGTGCCTTCACCTGAGCACGGGGCGTCTAGTAAAATACTGTCGAAGCACTCATACATGTAATCTCCAAAGATCACACCATCAAAATGTGATAACGCACAGTTACCAACACCCATACGTTTGAGGGTTGCTGCCAATACTTTTAAGCGTGACGAGGACAATTCATTGGCAACTAACACGCCACTATTATCCATCATGGCAGCGATTTGTGATGTTTTTGAACCTGGTGCCGATGCCATATCTAATACCGTATTGCTTTGCTCAACCTCGGCTCTCAGTGCAACCGGCGGCAGCATTGAGCTGGCTTCTTGCACATACATAGCGCCACTTAAGTGTAAATCGGTATTACCGATTGCAAGGGCTTCTTCTTCCTCACTTGGACGTGTTAACCAGAATCCTTCTTCGCACCATGGAATTGCTGTTAACTCCCATCCTTTTTTGGCGCATTGACGCTGAAATTCTGAGACTGACATTTTTAATGTATTTACGCGAACTGAGCGTCTAAGTGGGCGACGACAGGCTGCAATAAAGTCGTCTAATGATAAATGTTCAGGAAGGTAGCTTTTTACATCATCAATAAATGAATCTGGAATATATGTATTAGCGTCCACTAAATGGCTCTCACGTCACGTAATAATAGGCGGATCATACCATTTATAGCGCTGTCAGGGGATATTTTTAGCTTTTTACGGGCGATATTAAAGTGTCGACAAACTGCCGGTATAAATGTCTTTTATAGTCATTATTTTTGATAAGTATCATTTTATGTCGACATTTTGCTGGTTTTTTAGTCTGTTTTTCCGATCTCAAGGTTGACACATTCGATGATAGGGCGCATAGTGAACTCACAAATTGTCGACAATCTTAATTTAGTACTTAAATAGACCTATTTATGACAGAGCAAAAAGCCAACGATAACTACAACGATATCACGATAACAACGGCATCAGACCAAGTGTTTGTCGACATGCGTCGTGAAATTGTACAAGGCACCATTGAGCAGGGTAGCAAAATTTCTGAGCCAGAACTTGCTAAACGCTATGGTGTAAGCCGTGCCACCCTTCGCGAGGCGCTAAATCGTTTAGAGAGCTGTTATTTGGTCGAGCGTAAAGCCAATGTTGGTTGCCGTGTAGTCGCACTGACCGCTGAGCGTTTAATCGAAGTCTATCAGGTACGTAGTGCCCTTGAGGGGCTCGCTTGTCGGTTAGCTGCCGACAACATGGAACCTGAAGAAGTGCAGGGTTTAAAGCAGTTATTGAACCAGCACTTACAAACACAGCGTGTAAAAGAAGGTGAATCATACTACCAAGAAGCGGGCGACCTTGATTTTCATTATCGCATTATAAAAGGGTCGAAAAACGCACATTTAATTCATCTTTTATGCAATGAGTTGTACCAGTTAATTCGTATGTACCGTGTACAAATGGGTATGGTTGGGCCACGTGTATCAAAAGCATTTGATGAACACTTGGCTATTATTAATGCCATTGAAAACCATGACGGTGAATTAGCCGAAATGCTTATGAAACGCCATATCAGCGCGTCTCAGGCAAATATTCAGACTAAGTTTGACTTACTCGCAGCAAAAAATCAGTAGCACCGTAGTTAAACAGTCACAATTTAGATTTAAAAATAGAGTCAGCCAAAGAGCTGAAACCGTTCAAAGATAGGAGTTATCCAATGTCAGCAGGATTAAAGTTCAAACAGGCAATTGCCAACAACAAGCCATTGCAAGTGGTTGGCACCGTCAATGCGTACTGCGCAATGATGGCAGAGAAAACAGGTCACCAAGCACTTTACCTCTCAGGTGCAGGTGTTGCTAACGCGTCATACGGCATGCCAGATTTAGGTATGACTAGCCTAGATAACGTACTTGAAGATATTCGTCGAATTACCAGCGCTACCGACTTACCGCTTCTTGTTGATGCTGACACAGGTTGGGGCGGTGCATTTAATATTGCTCGTACCGTTAAAGAAATGACTAAAGCGGGTGCTGCGGGCTTCCATATTGAAGACCAAGTAGCACAAAAACGTTGTGGTCACCGTCCTAATAAAGAGATCGTGTCTAAAGATGAAATGGTTGACCGTATTAAAGCTGCGGTTGATGCCAAAACAGACAGTGATTTTTACATTATGGCGCGTACTGATGCATTCCAAAAAGAAGGCTTAAATGCAGCGATTGACCGCGCAGCAGCGTGTGTTGAAGCTGGCGCAGACGCTATCTTTGCAGAAGCTGTGCATGATTTAGCAGATTACCAAGCGTTTGCTAAAGCGTTAAATGTGCCAATTCTTGCGAATATCACTGAATTTGGTCAAACACCGCTCTATACAAAAGAGCAGTTAAGCGAAGTTGGTGTTGAAATTGTACTTTATCCATTAAGTGCATTTAGAGCGATGAACAAAGCAGCGCTTAATGTGTATTCGTCTATTCTTAACGAAGGCTCACAACAAAGCCAATTAGACAACATGCAAACACGTGCAGAATTATATGAGTTTTTAGATTACCACTCATATGAAAACACACTCGATAACCTTTTCTCAGCTAAAAAATCATAACGACAACATATAAGGAGAACACTCATGGTAGATAAAGCATTAGGCGGCGCAGGTTTACGTGGTCAAGTAGCAGGTGAAACAGCACTGTGTACAGTAGGTAAGTCAGGTTCAGGTTTAACTTATTGTGGTTATGATATTAGTGAATTAGCAGATAAAGCGCAGTTTGAAGAAGTGTCTTTTTTACTGTCGCGTGGTGAATTACCAACAGAATCTGAGCTTACTGAATATAAAGCAAAGCTAAAATCACTACGTGGTTTACCTGAAGCACTAAAAACAGTGCTTGAAAACATCCCTAAAGACGCACACCCAATGGATGTAATGCGCACCGGTTGTTCTATGCTAGGTAACCTAGAAATGGAGCAAGATTTCTCACAAGCGAATGATGCGATTGACCGCCTAGTTGCCGTATTCCCAAGCATTATTTGTTACTGGTATCGTTTTAGTCATGACGGCGTTCGTATCGACACTGAAACTGATGATGATTCGGTAGGTGCACACTTTTTACGTTTATTACATGACAAAGCACCATCAGCACTGTTTGAGCAAGTAATGAATGTGTCTTTAATTCTTTATGCTGAGCATGAGTTTAATGCATCGACATTCACTGCGCGTGTGTGTGCATCGACATTGTCGGATATTCATTCTTGTGTAACGGGTGCTATCGGTAGCTTACGTGGTCCACTGCATGGCGGTGCAAACGAAGCCGCTATGGATATGATTGAAGGCTTCACAAGCCCAGATCAAGCTGAAGATGCACTGATGGGTATGCTTGAGCGTAAAGACAAGATCATGGGCTTTGGTCACGCTATCTACCGCGAATCAGATCCACGTAACGTGATCATCAAAAAATGGTCAGAAAAACTGGCTGCAGAAGTGGGTGACGATGTTCTTTATCCAGTGTCTGTTCGCTGTGAAGAAGTTATGTGGCGTGAAAAGAAATTATTCTGTAATGCTGATTTCTTCCATGCATCTGCGTATCACTTCATGGGTATTCCAACTAAGTTATTCACGCCAATTTTCGTGATGAGCCGTGTTACGGGTTGGACAGCACACGTGAAAGAGCAACGTGCTAACAACCGTATCATTCGCCCAAGTGCAGATTATACGGGCCCAGAAGCACGCAGCTATACGCCAATTTCTGAGCGTTAATCGTTAATTAAATCAGTGATAGGGGTAGCTTAGCTGCCCCTTTATGAAGGGGCGAAATAAATACAAAAACAATCAGCCCACCTTTGTTCACCGTCACCAAGTACAAGTAGAATCATCATGAATACAAATTTTAGAAAACCATTAGCAGGCACAGGAGTCGATTACTTTGATACTCGCGCTGCTGTTGATGCAATTAAACCGGGCAGCTATGCCACACTTCCTTACACATCGCGAGTACTTGCCGAAAACTTAGTTCGTCGTTGTGAACCTGAAATGCTAAATGATGCGCTGTCGCAATTGATTGACCGTAAGCGTGATTTAGATTTTCCATGGTTTCCTGCTCGTGTTGTGTGCCACGATATCTTAGGTCAAACAGCGTTAGTTGATTTAGCGGGCCTACGTGATGCTATTGCTTCAAAAGGCGGCGATCCTGCAAAAGTAAACCCTGTGGTACCAACACAGTTAATTGTTGACCATTCATTAGCGGTTGAACACGCAGGTTTTGAACCGGATGCTTTTGAAAAAAACCGTGCTATTGAAGATCGTCGTAATGATGACCGTTTTCATTTTATCAATTGGACGAAAACAGCATTTAAAAATATTGATGTGATCCCGCCGGGTAACGGCATTATGCATCAAATCAATTTAGAGAAAATGTCACCGGTGATCCAAAACCGCGATGGCGTGGCATTCCCAGATACACTAGTTGGTACTGATAGCCATACACCTATGGTCGATGCATTAGGTGTTATTGCTGTAGGCGTGGGTGGTCTTGAAGCTGAAAGCGTGATGCTTGGCCGAGCGTCTTACATGCGTTTACCTGACATTGTTGGGGTTGAGCTAACAGGCAAACCACAACCAGGTATTACTGCAACTGATATCGTATTAGCGATCACCGAGTTTTTACGCAATGAAAAAGTTGTGTCGACCTACCTTGAGTTTTATGGTGAAGGTGCCGATGCACTTACCTTGGGTGACAGAGCAACTATTTCTAATATGACGCCAGAGTTTGGCGCAACAGCTGCGATGTTCTACATTGATGACAACACACTTGATTACCTACGCTTAACAGGTCGCGAAGAAGAGCAGGTTAAACTAGTAGAAACTTACGCAAAAGAAACCGGTCTTTGGAGCGATAGCCTTAAAACGGCAGAATATGAGCGTGTGTTAACCTTTGATCTGTCATCAGTTGGGCGCAATATTGCGGGCCCATCGAATCCACATCGCCGTGTTGCAACAAAGGACCTTGATAAAGCGGGTATCACTGGCATCGTTGAAAATCAAGAAGGCTTAATGCCAGATGGCGCCTGTATCATTGCAGCAATCACAAGTTGTACTAATACCAGTAACCCACGCAACGTAATTGCTGCTGGTTTACTTGCGCGCAATGCTAACGCTAAAGGGTTAACCCGTAAGCCATGGGTTAAAACATCACTGGCACCGGGTTCTAAAGCGGTTAAATCTTACTTAGAAGAAGCAAATTTATTACCTGAACTCGAGCAACTTGGCTTTGGTATCGTTGGCTTTGCATGTACGACCTGTAATGGCATGAGTGGTGCGCTTGATCCAAAGATTCAGCAAGAAGTGATTGACCGTGACTTATATGCAACAGCTGTACTTTCGGGTAACCGTAATTTTGATGGCCGTATTCACCCTTATGCTAAACAAGCATTCTTAGCTTCACCACCACTGGTTGTTGCTTATGCCATTGCTGGTACTATTCGCTTTGATATCGAAAAAGATGTATTAGGGTACGATCAACAAGGCAACGAAATTCGCTTAATGGATTTATGGCCATCAGATGAAGAAATTGATGCAGTGATCAAACAAAGTGTTAAACCTGAACAATTTAAAAAGGTTTACGAGCCAATGTTTGATTTAAGTGTTGATTACGGTGAAGACAACGATCCGCTTTACCAATGGCGTCCACAAAGTACTTATATTCGCCGTCCTCCTTATTGGGAAGGTGCATTAGCGGGTGAACGTTCGCTTAGTAATATGCGTGCATTAGCGGTACTGGGTGACAACATCACCACTGACCACTTATCGCCTTCAAATGCGATTTTAGCGTCAAGTGCAGCTGGCGAGTACTTAGCTAAAATGGGTCTTCCAGAAGAAGATTTTAACTCGTATGCTACGCACCGAGGCGACCATTTAACTGCACAGCGTGCTACATTTGCTAACCCTAAGTTATTGAATGAAATGGTTAAAGAAAATGGTGAAGTGAAGCAAGGTTCATATGCTCGTATTGAACCAGAAGGCAAAGTGACACGTATGTGGGAAGCAATCGAAACCTACATGCAGCGTAAACAACCGCTTATCATTGTGGCAGGTGCCGATTATGGTCAAGGCTCATCACGTGACTGGGCTGCAAAAGGTGTACGCCTTGCAGGTGTTGAAGTGATTGCAGCCGAGGGCTTTGAGCGTATTCACCGCACTAACTTAATTGGTATGGGCGTACTACCGCTAGAATTTAAAGCCGGTACTACGCGAACTACATTAGGTATTGATGGCAGTGAAACCTTTAGCGTGAAAGGTGAGCCAACACCAGGTGCAACCCTGACTTTAGTGATCACCCGTGCCAATGGTGAAACCGTTGAAGTACCAATGACGTGTCGTTTAGATACCGCTGAAGAAGTGTCAATTTATTCAGCAGGTGGTGTACTACAACGTTTCGCGCAAGATTTCTTAGAATCTGAGGAGCACTAAGTAATGGCGTTTAAACCACAAATTAAGGTGCCAGCGACCTATATGCGTGGCGGCACCAGTAAAGGTGTGTTCTTTAACCTAACTGACTTACCTGAGCCTGCCCAAGTGGCAGGTGAGGCGCGCGATAACTTGTTATTGCGTGTAATTGGCAGCCCCGATCCTTATCAAAAACAAACTGATGGCATGGGCGGCGCAACGTCAAGCACCAGTAAAACGGTGATTTTATCGAAAAGCGCTAAAGCTGATCACGATGTTGATTATCTGTTTGGTCAAGTGGCTATCGATAAAGCGTTTGTTGATTGGAGTGGTAATTGCGGCAATTTAACTTCAGCAGTCGGGGCCTTTGCTGTGTCAAACGGCCTTGTTGAAGCCAGCAAAATTCCAGATAACGGCGTTGTTGAAGTTAAAGTTTGGCAAGTCAATATTAGTAAAACCATCATAGTGCATGTGCCAATTACAAATGGTGAAGTACAAGAAACTGGTGATTTTGAGCTTGATGGTGTGACATTCCCTGCCGCTGAAGTGAAACTTGAATTTATGGACCCTGCAGATGGCGAAGGGGCCTTATTCCCAACAGGTAATTTAGTCGATGAACTAGACGTGCCAGGCATTGGTATGTTGTCTGCGACCATGATCAATGCGGGTATTCCAACGGTTTTCATTAACGCCAGTGAAGTTGGCTATGATGGTACAGAGCTGCAAGAAGCCATTAACGGTGATGTATCTGCGCTTGAAAAATTAGAAACGATTCGTGCTTACGGAGCATTGAAAATGGGGCTAATTTCTCATATTGATGAAGCAAAAGCACGTCAACATACGCCAAAAGTAGCTTGGGTTGCACCAGCTAAAACTTATCATGCGTCAAGCGGTAAAGTTGTTAGTGATACTGATATTGATTTAGTGGTACGTGCTATGTCGATGGGTAAATTACATCATGCGATGATGGGCACAGCTGCGGTTGCTATTGGTACTGCAGCTGCTATTCCTGGCACCTTGGTTAACCTTGCTGCAGGCGGTGGTGAGCGTCAGGAGGTAAACTTTGGTCATCCTTCTGGTACTTTAAAAGTGGGTGCCGCTGCAACTCTTGTTGATGATAAATGGCAAGTAACAAAAGCAAGTATGAGCCGGAGTGCTCGTGTGTTAATGGAAGGCTGGGTTAGAGTGCCCGAGTAGTACTCTATAGCGTACTGATATGATCAAAATAAAGCGGCGGTTACGTCGCTTTTTCTAATCCGTAGCACTGTTGTTTCATGCCTTCAATAAACTCATCAAACTTGCCGCTTTGTTGCATCATTTCTATTTCATCATTCAAATCTTGTAAAACTTTTTGCCAATGCGGTGTTGATTTACTGACAGAGTAATAAAGTGCTTTGTATTCAAGTTTTGGTTCTAGTGCGACCAGTGATTCTAATATTTGTCGCTTACCCTTAATTGATAACTCAGATTTATGAACGCTGGCTTTTAACACTTCAAGATCTGCCACAATGAGGCTTACACGATTACTTAATAAAAGGTGTATTAATTGATACTCATTATTTGCCACGATTGTATCAATTTCTTTGTTATCGATCATGGCATCTAATTCTTTGGTGTTTTTATATGAGCGTACCACTCCAATAGGCAGGTCTTTTACTGAGTTTAAGTCACCATTGAAAGGGATTTGGTTTCCTTTTAACGCCACGAAAGATAGATCTCCTCCCGGGATTGCATGACTTAAAGCGAGTAAATCGTTACGGGTTTTATCTAAAAAGTTATCAGAAATCACATTACTTTCAATGAAGTACTCAGGAAAGAGAATATCGGCTCGGCCTAATTCAGCTTCTCTAACTGCACGAGCCCAAGGGTAAAAACTAATATGAACGCCGTAGCCTTTTTCAAGAAGAGCACTGACCGTAAATTGGAAAAGCCAACCTTTATTACATAAGTTTTCGTCTATATAAGGGGGCCAATCGAGGGTAACGAGCTTTAGAACGTGTTTGGCATCTAGGTTATAACCGTACCCGCCATTAAAGCGTACCGCTTGCTCTGTAATAAATTCGCCATCCATTTCATAAGTAACAGGAGTAAGGTTAGCAATAGCTTGATATGAAAAAAATAAAAATAACGCTGCAAACAGTTTCATATAGTATTTAAGTTTTGTTATTTACATATAGCTTAGTCTTTTGCTGTAAATATACAACCTAATCACTTGAACAATATACCTCTAAGCTGTGGCTTAAATCTAATTCATATCGTTGACAGGGTATTCGCAACATAGTAGATTTCGTCGGGTGTGGCGAAGTGTTACACCGCTTTAAGGACGACCTTAAAGTTGTGATTTTAATTCGGGGACGACCCCATAAAGAGGTCGACCATGAATTGGATCTTACTTATTACTGCCGGCTTACTTGAAGTCGCTTGGGCTTATGGCCTAAAACAATCAAACGGTTTTACTAAACCACTCATTTCATTCTTTACAATTTTAACTATGGCTGCGAGCTTTTATTGCTTAAGTGTGACGCTTAAATCATTACCACTTAGTTTGGCTTATGCCGTTTGGGTAGGTATTGGTGTAATTGGGTCTGCAATACTAGGTATGACGCTACTAGCAGAAGGCGTGAGTCTATTAAAAATAGCCAGCTTACTGCTGATTGCCCTTGGAATTATTGGTTTGAAATTAGCCAGTTAGATTTTTTATCTCTGAAAATAATTAAGTAATATTTCGGATTGGTATTAAATAAAAATCCGATAGGCTGTCGCTCTATCGGATTTTGGTCCTGATCAAATGTAATTTGGGATTTATTACTTAGTGTAATTTCTTATAATCAACGACCCGTTGCTGTTGTACACCTAAGCCTTCAATGCCTAGGGTTACAACATCACCATCGTTCAAATAAATTGGCGGAGTTTGCCCTAAACCAACTCCCGGTGGAGTACCTGTAGAGATAACATCGCCTGGTTGTAGGCTCATAAATTGGCTGAGATAGCTAACAATAAACGCAGGATCAAACACCATGGTTTTAGTATTACCATTTTGGAATTGGGTATCGTTTACTTTTAACCACATATCTAAATTAAGTGGATCAGCAATCTCATCTTTGGTTACTAGCCAAGGACCAAGTGGACCAAATGTGTCACAGCCTTTACCCTTATCCCATTGGCAGCCACGCTCTAGTTGAAAGTTACGCTCAGATACATCATTACAAACACAATAACCAGCTATGTAGTCATTGGCATTTTCAACATTGACATAAGAGGCGTGCTTACCAATGACGATGGCAAGTTCAACTTCCCAGTCTAATTTTTCGCTGTTTTTAGGTTTGATAATATTATCGTTAGGTCCACTGATGGCGCTGGTGGCTTTACTGAATACTTCAGGCTCCTTTGGGATTGCCATGCCAGATTCTGCAGCATGATCTGCGTAGTTCAAACCAATGCAAATGAACTTACCAACGTTAGCAACGCATGCGCCGATTCTTACTGACTCATCTACAATAGGCAGTGATGTAAGGTCTAAGCGTTTTATTTTTTCTAGGCTCTCAACTGAAAGAGCGGCTCCATTAACATCATTAATAATGCCACTTAAGCAACGAATTTTACCGTCACCATCTATAATACCGGGTTTTTCTTGGCCTTCAGGGCCATATCTGAGTAGTTTCATAATGATTCTCTTTACTTCAGTTAATTATTAAGTGTGACGAAACCGCCATCAATCGGGAAATTACTGCCTGTTATAAATGCAGCGTCGTCTGAGCATAAGTAATCAACAAGTCCTGCGATTTCTTCAGGTTTACCCATGCGACCAATAGGTTGGCTTTTTGAGAGCTTTTCAAACATCTCAGCCTGATTATCTGGGTAGCTTTGTGCTAAAAAGTTATCAACAAAAGGGGTATGAACACGACCAGGGGCAATACAGTTACAACGAATACCGTATGATAAATAATCTTTTGCTACAGAGTAGGTCATGGTTAAAACGGCACCTTTAGTCATTGAATAGGCAAACCTATCGGCAATTCCTACGGATGAAGCAACAGATGCTAGATTAATGATGACGCCGCTTTGTTTTTCTTTCATGCTTGCAATAGCTGCATGCATACAGTTATAAACACCTTTAACATTGATGTTATAGAGTCTGTCTAAGTCTGACTCTGTGGTATTTTCGATATTGCCAATGTGGGCTATACCTGCATTGTTTATCAGAATATCAATGGCATAGTGTTTTTTTATAGTTGCAAACAACTCAGCTACTTGTTGATGGTTAGCTACATCCACTGCAAATGCTTGTGCAGATCCACCGTTTTCATTTATTTCTTGCATCACTGTGTTTGCAGCATCGATATTTAAATCAACAACAAGAATATGCATATTCCGTTTCGCTAAACGTAAACAGATACTTCGACCTATTCCGCTACCACCTCCTGTTACTAAGGCAATTTTTTTTGAGCTTTGCTGATTCATAATGTGTCCTTAAAAGGTGTGATTAGAGTAACTTATAAAAATTTCGCGCATTTTCTGACCATATCAACTGCCGTTCTGCTTTGGGCAATTCATTGATCAATGCCTGACTAATGTCATGCCACAAATCATAACTGCCATTCATGTTGACAACAGGCCAATCACTTCCCCAAAGAATTCTTTTCGGACCAAACAATTGATAAATGAGCTGAAAATATTGACGATAAATAGCAACATCAACACAATCTGTTGCAGCTTGTGTCATTAGTCCTGAAAACTTAATAGAAACATTTTCTAACTCTGCCAAGCAGGTTAACTGGCGTTGCCATTTCGTTGACATAGGTTTTGTTAAGTCAGGTTTAGCAAGGTGGTTAACTACAATATTTAATTGTGGATAGCGCTTTGCAATTGATGTTATCTGCTCAAGATGTATATCAAGTATGAGTGCATCAAATGTAAGGCTGTTGGTTGCTAAAAAATCAAAAATAGCAGCAAAATCGTCATTGAGTATCCAGTCAGGGTCGTCAATATCTTGCAACATTGGACGAATACCTTTGAAATAGGGATTTTTACTTAATGACGCTAAATAAGAAATGACATCGTTGGCTTGAAAATCAACCCAACCGACGACACCTGCTATGAAATCAGTTTTATTAGCTAGTTCGAGCAAGAAGTATGTCTCATCTATTGAATCTGCAGCTTGAACCACAATTGTGCTCGTTATGCCATATAACTCTAATGCTGGAGCTAGTAATTCAGGCAAATGATCTTTATAGAGACAAGTAAAGTCAGAAGTTAGCCAGTTATAGTCTCCTCGGCTTAATTGCCAAAAGTGTTGATGGCTATCTACTTTTTCTATTATTGAGCTAGATGTTGATTTCATAATTACGCTCATTACATCGGTACTGGGGCATTTTCAGCAAGTAACTGTTCAGATTTTAAATCTTGCCAAAATGCACAAGGGATCACTTCATTAAATAGCTGTACAGTTTTTGCAACTCGCTTTGCATTGCCAAGGCCTGGAATAACCGATGCAACTGCCGGGTGTGCAAGCGGAAATTGCAGTGCAGCAGCTGCGAGAGTGACATTATGGTCTATACAAATTTGCTCAATTTTATCTACTTTTAAAATTACTTCTTTAGGGGCAGGGTTGTAGTTATAAAAGGGCGTTTTGTTAGTGCGAACGCCAGTTGCTAATATGCCCGAGTTGTAAGGACCGCCGAGAATTATCGACGTACCATTTGTAATGCATTGAGGAAGAAACTCGTTGACTGGTTCTTGTTCAAGTAATGAGTATCGGCCGGCTAATAAAAAACAATCAAACTGGCCAATATTCATGGCTCGCTTACAAATTTCGACTTCGTTTACACCTAAACCAATCGCTTTGATTTGTCCGCTACTTTTAAGTTCATCAAGTGCTCTATAACCACCTTGCTCGAACTGCATAAAATAAAATGAATCTCTATCTCCATGAGTATCTCTGCCAAGATCATGAACCAGAAGAATATCAATTTCAGCGAGCCCTAAACGTTGCTGACTATCCTCAAATGAGCGCATAATGCCATCGTAGCTGTAGTCATATTGAGCATCAAAAGGCATCGGAGTAGCAAAACCATGGCGAAGCTGCGTTACATCCGCTTTCGCGTCTGGTTTAATGAGTCTTCCAACTTTTGTGGATAATATATAATCCTGTTTTGGAAGTTCCCTTAGTGCATCTCCCACTCGACGTTCACTTAGTCCTGCACCATAACGCGGAGCTGTATCAAAATAGTTGATACCTATATCAATAGCCGATGATAAAGTTTTTTTAGCTTCTTCATCACTGACTGGTTGATATAAATTACCCATAGACGCAGCCCCAAAACCTAACGTTGATATATTTAGGTTTGTGTTACCAAGTTGACGAGTGTTGAAAACGTTTTTCATAATACTCCTACCATATTGTTCAGCTATTTAACTAGGAAGCTTGGTAAGTCCGTTACTTTTTCACAGCCTAATTGGTTCATTATCTGCGTTACCTGCATCATCAATGCATTAATGGTATGAATGCCTCCTTTATCACCTAATGCGCCAACGCCATATACAAAAGGTCTACCCAGAAAAGTAAAATCTGCTCCACTTGCTAGGGCACTCACAATATTAGTGCCGCTTCGTAAACCGCTATCCATAAATATCTTTATGTCTTTTGAATACTTAGATGCGATAGTTTGTAGTGGTTTTACTGGTGATTCACCTGCATCAAGTTGTCGACCACCATGATTAGAAATTACGACAGCATCAGCGCCAAGTTCTATAGCCGATTTCACATCTTGTTCACTAATTAATCCTTTTATTACTAATGGCCCTTGCCACATATCTCGTATAGGCTTTAGTCCCTCAATATCTACACGGCCCATAACTGTTTTATTCATAAATGCTGCAAGTTCATCGGTTGGCATGTCTTTAGGCATATAGGGTTTTAGGGTTTGCATTTCAGGCTTGCCAGCAAGCGATGTTTCGTAAAACCAACGGGGTCTACTTAGCATTTGCATGATGTTTGAGAGTGTCATTTTAGGTGGCATCGCCAAACCATTGCGGATATCTCTTGGGCGATAGCCAAATGTTGGCACATCAACTGTGACAACCAATACAGGGTAGTGTGCTGCTTTTATGCGACTTAATAGATCTTTACGAATGCTCTCATCTGTTGGGTTGTATAATTGGAACCAAGCATGACCCTCAGACACTTCTGCAATACGCTCAAGGCTAGATGACGAAACAGTACTTAATACATAAGGGATGTTTTTTTCAGCGGCAGCTTTAGCCAGTATCTCAGGCGCTTTTGGCCACATTAGGCCTTGCAAACCAACGGGTGCAATTCCAAAAGGAGCAGAGTAGGTGTGGCCAAATAGTTCAACTGATTGATCGCTGCCAGAAAAAGGCTTTAATAATGTACTACGCAATTGTACAGCATTGATCTCGTCTCGATTTCTCTGAACACTTCGCTCTTCCATACAGCCACCTTCAAGGTAGTCAAATGCAAAGCGTGGTATGCGTTGTTTGGCTTTTTTCTTGAGGTCCGATATATCAGGGTATTTATGATTAAAGTAATTATTCATGATGATGTCCTCTGCTCACATTAATTCAAGCAAGCAGGTCCTATGCTGTCGAATGTTTTATAAGTTAACAAAAATTCCTGATGTCCCATTTGTTCAGATTTACTTTGTTCACCACTTGCAATGCGGACAATAAGATCAAAGATTTCATCTCCCACTTGCTCTACCGTTTTCTGACCTTCGATAATACTTCCAGCATTTATATCCATGTCATCACTTAAGTTTTTGTATGTTTCAGGGTTTGCGCAGATTTTAATTACTGGCGAAATAGCTGAACCAACAACGGAGCCACGACCGGTTGTAAATAATGTGATGTGGGCACCTGATGCAATCATTTCGATGATTTCTTGATTATCAGAAATGTTTGGAAATCCAAATTTAGGGTCTCCATCAGGGACTACATCCATCAAGAATAAGCCTTTTTTGTGAGGCTCTTCACCCGGTTTAATAATGCCATTAATTAACGAGCCACCTGACTTAGCATAAGCTCCCATTGATTTTTCTTCTTGTGTTGTTAAGCCACCCTCTGCATTACCCGGAGCAAAGCTGCCATAGCCCATTTTCGTGTAATATTTCTCAGCCTTAATTACACAAGATACAAGCTTGTCTGCAAGGTCTTTCGATTCGGCCCTTTGCGCCATTATTTGCTCGCAGCCCACAAGTTCGCCGGTTTCTTCAAAAATGCAGGTTGCATTTTGCGTAATTAAACGGTCGAAACACTTACCAACAGCAGGGTTTGCGCTGATACCACTGGTGCCATCTGAACCACCACAAATTGTGCCAATAACTAATTCATCAACTGTCATATCAACAACAGGGCATGAAGAAATTTGTTCTAGCATAGCCGCAGCTTCTTGAACCCCTTTATCAATGGTGTTTTTTGTTCCGCCGTTATTTTGAATAACAAGCGTACTAACGGGGCGACCAGACTGACTGATAGCTTCACTTAAGTGTTCACGGTTGAACCCTTCACATCCCAAAGAAACGAGTAACACACCGCCAACATTAGGGTGGGTACACAGTTTAGTCATCATAGAAAGTGCATAATTGTTTGGATAGCAGCCAGGAAAGCCAATAAGTTGGATGTCTTGGTTATTTGACTTATTAACGATTGTTCTTGCCACATGGTGTGCACATTCAACTAAGTAGGCTACAACCACAGTGTTACGAATACCTTTTTTACCATTACTTCTTAAATAGCCCTGCATATTAATCTCCACTAACTGAGTGCCTAGTGTGGCTTGCTATATAGTCACTCTTCATATTGTGAAGGTGCACATGCTGTCCTTTTTCAATATCGTCAGTGGCAGATCCGATAGGCACACCGTATTTTAAAATTTGTTCGCCTTTTTGAATTGCACGGCAGGCAACTTTATGACCAACAGTGACATCTGTATTTAGCGTTAGCTCATCATTTGCAATGGTGATCGCTTCACCAAGGTATGCAGCCTGACAACAAACAATGACGTTGTCTTGTTCATGCAGTAACACAAATTTATTTCCAGACATTCAATCCTCACAATTAAAGTTTGTTGGTACATTAGTAATTTATTTTAAGTATGAATTATTTTTTCATATTTAAAATATTTGTAATGATTTAACAAGTCAACATCTTTCTTTTGTCTCTAGCCACTGTCATTTGTTGCTACAGCCAGGAACCTTTAAAAAAATAGTAAATAACCAATTGTTTTTAATAGACATATTCAAAATAATATTTTTCTTATATGAAATTTAATTGTATATATGAATTTATCGTGCAATCTTTTAAACATGAACTGTACTAAGCAGTTCGTATTAACAGCATCTAACTAAGAGCGTAATTAACAATGAACACATATCAATTAGGTACAAAAGAGGGAGGGGAAACTGCACCATTAATCGCAACGGATATGCTGATACCTTTTATTCTGGTTGCAGCACTTTTTCCTCTTTGGGGCTTTGCAAATGACATTACCAACCCGCTGGTAAAAGCGTTCAAAGATATTTTTCTAATTTCAAATGCACAGAGTTCTCTTGTGCAATTTGCTTTTTACTTAGGGTATGGAGTGATGGCTATTCCTGCCGCATTGTATATTCGGCGTTATTCTTATAAATCTGGGATACTACTTGGACTTGGGCTATATGCACTGGGTGCATTACTATTTATTCCTGCCAGTTATTACATGGAATTTAATTATTTTTTGGCTTCTTTGTGTATTTTAACCTGTGGATTGGCACTCTTAGAGACAACTGCAAATCCTTATATTTTATCGATGGGAGATGAGCGGACAGCCACAAAGCGGTTAAATTTAGCGCAAGCATTCAACCCTGTTGGTTCGTTGATGGGCATGTTTGTTGCCTCAACTATGATTCTAAATAAGCTTGAAATAGAACAGTTTAGAGCTGAAGAAAAATTACAACATCCAGAATATGCACATTGGCTCCCCGCAGTTGTTGATGAAAAGCTTACCGAAGCACTTTATACCTTTTCAAAAGAAGAACCATTTAATCATATGGCGATGCAGGCAGCTGATTTGGCGACAATACGAGACCCTTATGTGGTAATTGCTATGATTGTCATTGTCTTATTTTTTATCTATTTATTTTATCGCTTGCCTAATACACAGGCTGTTAAAGTAAATCAAAGTGACAATAGCGCGAAGGAGGTTTTTGTAAAACTTATTAAAAATAAGCGCTATGTTGAAGGTGTGATTGCTCAAGTTTTTTATGTTGGTGCACAAATTATGTGCTGGACTTTCATTATCCATTACGGGATGACTGAAGTAGGCTTAACCGCTTCTGAAGCGCAGAATTACAACATTGTTGCTATGTGTGTTTTTCTGGCCAGTCGCTTTATTTGTACGTTTTTACTTAATTGGGTTAACGCCGCATTACTGCTGATGATCTTTGCAATTGCTGCAGCGAGCTTGACGTTTGCTGTCATTTTTACCGGGGGCATGCTCGGATTGTATTGTCTTATTGCTGTTTCGGGGTGTATGTCTTTAATGTTCCCAACAATTTATGCTATCAGTTTAGGCGGTTTAAAAGCCGATGCAAGTATCGCATCCTCAGGGTTGGTCATGGCGATTGTTGGAGGAGCGCTAATGCCACCTCTACAAGGGCAGATGATTGATGCAGGACCACTGATAAAGTCACTAAGTGCAGTACAAACCTCTTTTTTACTACCTTTAATTAGTTTTATGGTGATAGCTGTTTTTGCTTATCGCGTTATCTATATACATAAAACATCAGTGGAGAAATGAAATGCAATATTGCTTAACATTAGAGCTAGAAAACAACGATGATTTAATAGCCGAATATGAGAAATACCATGCCCCGGGAAATGTATGGCCTGAAGTTGTTGCGGCAATCAAAGAAGTGGGTATAACGAACATGGTGATTCATCGGCTAGGCACACAATTAATTATGATACTTGATACCAGCGATGATTTTAGTTTTGAACACAAAGCCAGATTCGATGCTCAAAATAGTAAAGTTCAAGAATGGGAAGCATTAATGGAAAAGTTTCAAAAGGTTGATACGTCATCCAGTAAATCTGCTAAGTGGAAGCTTGTTGAGAGGATTTTTTCACTGGATGAACAAATAGCAGCTTATTAAATGGGTATGGCGCTTTTTCTCATAAATGAAACTAATGTATACTTTTGTAATCTGAGGAAATTTTATAACTAGTCTCAAAAAACTAGTGAGTTATATTAAGGTGAATATCAGTGGAAAAAGAAACGGATTCTAAATCACGGAAAAAAGTGTATTCAGCTCCTGCGCTTGAAAAAGGATTGGATTTGCTTGAATTGCTGTCAAGTGAAGTAGACGGTCTCAATATCACGGATATCACAGCACGACTCGATCGTTCGGTCGGCGAGTTGTTTAGAATGTTGGCGGTATTAGAGCAACGCGGCTATATTGAAACGCCAGCGGGAAGTGATAGGCATAGATTAACCTTAAAGCTCTTTGGGCTAGCCAATCGGTTTCCACCTATTAAGCGTTTAACATCGCTAGCTAACCCTTTGATGCACAGATTATCTTATACCATAGAGCAATCTTGCCATTTAGTGATCTACTACGAAGGTAAAGGTCATGTTGTAGTGCAGCAAGATTCACCTTCGGCGCGTATCTTTAGCGTTAGACTTGGCGCTGAAGCACCCTTAGTAAATACCTGTTCAGGGCATTTATTGTTGGCGTTTTCTGAACGAGAAAAGCGTGATTTAATGCTAAGTCGTGTGCCAAGTGACCACCCACAAGCAAATTCTGAACAACTCGAGGATATAATCAATCGCGTTAAAAGTCAGGGTTATGAGAGTGTAATTAGTGCGCAAGCTCATGGAGTAAATGATATTGGTTATCCAGTGTTTGATGCCACAGGTCAAATCGCAGCGGCGTTAGTTGTGCCATTTATTGATTTCACTGATGGCTCTCATACAACTGATATGGCAATGATCCACGAAAATATGCAGGTAACAGCTTTAGAGTTGTCGAAGCTATTAGGGTATGAGTGATCCCAATTATCAAATTAGAATATTTAGAATTGGTACGACTGAGTGGATTCGAACCACCGAGCTTTGGAGCGGGTCATAAAGAGTGGTAGTGCGCTAAGCGACTGAGCTTTATGCTATAGGATATTTAGAATTGGTACGACCGAGTGGATTCGAACCACCGACCTTTGGAGCGGGTCATAAAGAGTGGTAGTGCGCTAACCGACTGAGCTACAACTTTACAATTCAGATTATCGGGTAATATCTTTGAAAGGTTGGAATAAACTTGCTTCGACCGAGTGGATTCGAACCACCGACCCCTACCATGTCAAGGTAGTGCTCTAACCAACTGAGCTACGGTCGTACAGAAGTGTCAAAATCAATAGTGGTACAACCGAGTGGATTCGAACCACCGACCTTTGGACCGGGCCATTAAGAGTGGTAGTGCGCTAACCGACTTAGCTACAACTGTACAATTCAGATTTTCGGGTAATATCTTAGTAAAGGTTGGAATAAATTTGGTACGACCGAGTAGATTCGAACCACAGACCTTTGGAGCGGGCCATCAAGAGTGGTAGTGCGCTAAGCGACTGAGCTTTATGCTATAGGATATTTAGAATTGGTACGACCGAGTGGATTCGAACCACCGACCCCTACCATGTCAAGGTAGTGCTCTAACCAACTGAGCTACGGTCGTACAGAAGTGTCAAAATCAATAGTGGTACAACCGAGTGGATTCGAACCACCGACCTTTGGACCGGGCCATTAAGAGTGGTAGTGCTCTTTCCTTTGGTTATACCTAAATCGTGGTACAACCGAGTGGATTCGAACCACCGACCTTTGGACCGGGCCATTAAGAGTGGTAGTGCTCTTTCCTTTGGTTATACCTAAATCATGGTACAACCGAGTGGATTCGAACCACCGACCCCTACCATGTCAAGGTAGTGCTCTAACCAACTGAGCTACGGTTGTATTTTGATTTAAAAAGTTGTCAGCTTGGCTAAACAACGGAGGCTAATATATAGCGACTGCTTGTGTGAATCAAGCAGCTTTAGCTATTTTTATGTTAAGTGCTGGTTTTTTACTCATAACGGACTAATTTCGCACGCTCGATAAAAACCTTGCCACCAAGTTACATGGCTTTTAGCAGAGCGCTTAAGATTACGTAAAATTGCCTCATTACTTTCGCTATCTACTAATGGGCTCATTTCAGTGTCACGCCATATTTGATGATAAAGTGGTTGTAGGGTTTCTAATCTTCCCACCAAGAATGATTGATAAGGTTGTAACTGCTCCAAATAAAACTTTTTAAACACATTACTTAGCGTTTGTGCTTTTTGTTTATTCTTGTTGGCAGGACAGAGTTCATCATTTGTGTACTGCATAAGCAGCTCTGTTAATTGTTGATTGTAATGTGTTTGGGCTCGAGCCGCCGAAATTAACAGCTTGTTGTATTTAAAACGGTTTAACACTTCAAGTTGGCTGATGATTTTATCGGGCTCCATATCGTTTATTTTGCTGGTAGTAATTTGATTGTTTAATTTAGCAATCTGCTCCAATGCGCTCACGGTTTCGCTAAAACCTGACGTATTTTCATCAATATAAGTCGAACTTAGTTGCCAGCTTTGTTTAAACTCGGTTTCGTTGAACAGCATAGCTTTAAAGTAGTTGGCTAAGTTTGCTTGTTTTTTTGCTGCGGTGAGTTTTATTTTTTCAGAAAGTTCATCTTGTTCATCAATGCTTTCTAAGCATTTATTTGCGCTTTGTATAAACTTAATTTGATAACTCAAAACATTAGCGGGTGTTGCCGTTTTGCCAAGCTGGTTATTGTGCTCAGCAATCAGAGTTGCAAGCTTACACTGACGTAACTGGGCAAGTTCAAGCATGCCGATCGTTGTTTTGTCTTCATCGTCATAAGAGAAGTGCTTAACAGTTAGTGTACTCGGTTTAGATAGCTTAAAACCTTCGGTTTTAAGCACGTTATTTAGTCTTTGCGCATAGGTGTGATTTACATCACCAGAAGAGGGTGTGCAGGCAATAAGTGCCACACACACTAGAGCAATAATAGAGTTTAGAAGGCTATTGGTTTTGCAAAAATGGTGCATGTTTAAATCGCCTATGAACAGTGAACATCAACATAATCGCTGCGGCACTTAACCCCACAATAATGCCTATCCAAAAGCCATGAGGGCCCATTGCTGGAACAATTAAATCTGTACGAGCAAGTACGAATCCAAGCGCAAATCCGATCAGCCAATATGAAACAAATGTTATGTAGCCAATAGGGGCTGTGTGCTTTAATCCACGTAAAATGCCGTTAGCTGAGACCTGCAAAGCGTCTGGCAATTGATAGATGCAAGCCAATACCATAATTGAAGAGGCAAGTGCTAATACCTCAGGATTATCTGAATACAATTGGCTGATGATATCACGTGCAAAGAAAGTAATACTGGCTAGCATAAATGCAATTACAGCTGCCAGAATATAGCTAGTTCTTACTGCATTTCTTAATTGCTCAAAGTGCTGCTGACCAAATAAATTGCCAATACGTATACTTATCGCAATTGAGAGACTTAGTGGCATCATAAATAGCAAGGTGGTTACACTGGCTGCAATCTGATGGCCAGCGACTGCGACAGCACCTAAATGAGCTATAAATAAAGGAATACAAGCAAATAAGGTTACTTCAAAAAAGGTAGCAAGTGAGATAGGAATACCTACTTTGGTAATGATCCACATTGTTGAGAATTTTGGTAATGCAAAATTAGCGAGGAGTTCTCTAGCGTTCACTTTTTTACTGAAATGACAGTAAATGACTTGAGTTAGTGCCATAGAAGTAAATACAAGTGCTGTGGCTATACCGCATCCGGCACCACCGTAGGCATCAAACCCTAATTTACCGTGGATAAACACATAGTTTGCAGGAACATTTACAGCTAAACCGATTAGACTGATATAGAAGGCTGGCTTTGTCATACCCATACCCTCAGTAATATTGCGATACACGCTAAATAGCAAAAAGCCCAGCATTCCCCATTTAACAAAGTAAATATATTGCTCAGCCAGAGAAGTAATCGCAGCGCTGGTGTCCAGTTGATTTAATACGCTATCAGCAAAACCTGCTACTAAGACACCTATGAAACTGAGTATCAGTGATAAATATAAGCCTTGTTGAAAATAATGACTAATTCCTTGTTTATCATTTGAACCTGAAAATTGCGCAATAATTCCTGTAAGCGCAAGTAAAATCCCTTGAAGGGCAAGCATTAATGGGTTCCAGATACCAGTTGCAATTGATAAAGCAGCTAAGTCAGTTGCGCTTACTTGACCTGCCATTACTGTATCAACCACAGTCATTAAAATAAGTGTAACTTGCGCCAAAAACACAGGGATGGCTAAAGAAATTAAGCGCTTGGCTTCCCAACTACAAAAAAGCATAAAAAACACACAACTAAAAAAACAGACAAACATTGTAATCTATTCATAGATCAATAAAAATCGCAGTTATCTATTTAGTGAAGAAAAGAAGTGTTGCTATGTTTACCGGAATTGTACAAACCCAAGCTATTGTAAAAAAAGCGATTCACGAAGGTGGAATTTTACGACTCACTTTACAGGTAGCTAATGACTATGCTGCTAACTTAACTGTGGGGGCGAGTATTGCTATTAATGGCTGTTGTTTGACAGTCGTGAGTTTTGAAAAACAATCAGCAGAGTGCAGTTTTATTGATTTTGATGTAATAGATGAAACACTAAGACTAACTAATTTAGGCGCATTAACTGAGCATGACACAGTAAATTTTGAGCGTTCAGTTACCTTTGGCACAGAATTAGGAGGGCATATTGTTTCTGGTCATATTCATTGTATGGCAGAAATTATTGCAATTAATCATGATCAAAATAATTGTAAAATGCACTTATCACTAGCAGCTGATTGGCAAAAATACGTACTCTACAAAGGTTTTGTTAGTGTGAATGGCGCAAGTTTGACCGTTGGCGAAGTTGATGAACAGGGCTTTTGGTTGCACCTAATCCCTGAAACACTCGCAATCACAAATTTAGATAAGTACAGTGTTGGTGATAAGCTTAATATCGAAGTTGATCAACAAACCTATACCATTATAAACACCGTAGAAAATTACCTATCCCAACAAGAACATAGCAAACGAGCAAATTAAAAAATTTGCTCGTCGTCGCTGTCAACGAAAAGTTCTAGTTTGTTGTGTGCGTAATCAATATGCATATTTAAGTGGATCGGGTTACAGCATGCGCTGCAATCTTCGTAGTAATCCTGGTCACCGTCGCTTGCATCAAGAGCAACATGTATATGGTGGCCACAATGAGGGCATGAAATACGTTGTGTGAAATGTTCTTTCATCAGCTTTTACCTTAATCAGGCATGCCTGAGTTCGTTAAATTGCAATCAGAATTAAACCTTAACCCATGAAAAATGAATCTAGATTTAATCAGATTGGTATAACTTACTAACCGCTAAACAAGCGGCTAGCACCTGTATCTGAACGCGTTATAAGTAAACTATAGCCACGATTAACGGTTTATGACATTCGTTTTACAACGATTTTAATGTTATTTAAGGAGTAATTCGATTTGTTGTTTTGCTTCAGTAAGATAGTGTCCTGCAAAAATGTTTGCATGGTTAAGAACAGGGTAAAGTTGATAGATGAGTTTTCGTTGCTCATATCCAGATTGTAATGGGTATAAGGCGTTGTATGCCTCGTAAAAGGCGTCTGGCAGTGGAGCAAATAATTCGCTCATTGCGATATCACATTCCCGATCACCATAATAACAAGCTGGATCGAAAATACTGGGTACGGTGTTATAAAACCCCATATTTCTTCGCCAAAAATCACCATGGAGTAGAGATGGTTCCACTACATGGCTATGCAGTGCATCTTTAATAAAGGCGATGAACATTTCTTGGTTTACTAACTCAATGCCTTTTTCTTGTAACAATTGCAGTTGCCAGCCTATTCGTTCCTCTGCAAAAAAAACATCCCACTTTCTGTGCCATCGATTGGGCTGAACAGTTGGACCTAAAAAGTTATCATTATCAAATCCAAACATGGCTTGAGTATGTTTTTGATGAAGCATGGCTAAATGTTCACCCATTTGATACCAATTTGAATGTGGTTGCTTATCAAGTTCTAACCATTCTAGAACGATGAATGAATACTCAATGTTACAACCTGTAGTGATGCAATCGGGTATCATAAATAAACTCTCTTGCGTGAGCAGCTCTAAATTAAAAGCTTCACATTCGAGTCGCTCTAAATCACTTAAGTGAGCTACCTTAACAAAGAAGTGGTGTAGATCATCACCAATATGGAAGTATTTATCGTTATTGGGTGATTGTAACTGGCGTTTAAAAGTATGCTTAAACTCAAAATGCATCGCTTGGCTTATCTGCTCATTCACCGAATTCCACATAATTCTGTTCACCTTTTAACCATATAATTAAACTATGGCAAAAAGACGGTGAATTAACAAACCCATGGCGTTAATATTATTAAAGTTTAGTAATTAATTTACGAGGATTCAGATGAATAAAAGTCTCATCACTAATTTAGTGGCAGTTGCCTTAGTATTAGTCGGATTTTTATTTGATCAAACAGTTGTCTTAACGGTTGGTTTATTTGCCTTATCTGGGGCTGTAACAAACTGGCTTGCAATTCATATGCTGTTTGAAAAAGTCCCTTTTCTTTACGGATCAGGCGTCATTACTCTTAAATTTGCCTCTTTTAAAGTTGCTATACGTAACTTAGTTATGACCGAGTTTTTTGCAGAAGAGAAAATTGATCAAGTCATGGCTTTAGCGAAACCTAATATTGATCTTGAGCCAGTTATTAGTGAAGTTAATTTAAGTCCGGCTTATGATTCTTTAATTGAGGTCATTGAAAACTCACAATTTGGTGGCATGCTGTCTATGTTTGGTGGCCGAGATGCGTTAGAGCCTATGCGTGAACCTTTCATTGAAAAAATGAAAGCGGCGGTGATTGATATATCAAAGAGCGACGAATTTAAAACGATTCTTGATGAAAAGCTATTTGCCAACTCTCATCTAGGTGGGTCATTACATGGTACAGTTGAGCGTTTAGTTGATGAGCGTTTAAATGAACTTACGCCAACTATGGTAAAAGATATTATTCAAACCATGATCAAAGAACATTTAGGTTGGTTAGTGATCTGGGGCGGGGTGTTTGGCGGCTTATTTGGTCTTATCGCTGCGTTAATATAATAGGGGTAGGGTGTGTAGCAGGCCGGTATCGGCCTACCACTTATAATTCATCATAATTATTTAGAACCAGCAATAACAATGACTGTATCGTCAGATACTTTAGCAATATCTTGGATACTGGTTTTTGTTGTTGTTTCAAAATTTAAATAACTTGCTGATTTATTAAACCCATAGGTGCTAGCAAACTTTTCAGTGCTCATTTCGTTACACTGTAGCTTTTCTGTCATAACCCGTTTGCTTAAGCGTAAATCACGCATTGTGTTTATTACGTTTAATGGTTTGTTCGAAGCAATTGCCATACACGCTTGAGTACCAACATTGTCATCTGCTGCTACAAATTGTGCGGCGTTTGTTTCTGTTGCTACTAATGAAGAACCTAAAATTAATGCTGTACCGAGTGCTGTTGTTAACGTATTCATCTTTCTCTCCAGTTGTTTGTCCATGTGACACGTCATATGTGCTACCTCGCTTTGGATACTGCACACTTCCTATTTGCTGGGCACAGTTAAAGTATGCGCTAACCGAGAGTAATTGCTGTTAATGAAAATCGACAAGTTGTAAGTAAGTATGTAGATGTGAACAACAAAAAATAACCGCTTGATAAGGTATATTTTTAAGTGTGAACTTTGACACAATTCGAGAAATATTTTTCTATTTTTATTATTAAAAAATCTTTATTGGCTAGTATTAAAGGTTTGGTTTTTACGTAATGGTTACATTTACGTTTTAACTCTACATTTTTTAGTCGCGCTATTTAAAGTATAAGGAGTACCAGTGGCCACGAAATTAGCAGACTATTATCAACAAGCTTATGCATCTGAATCAAAACATTTTAATCAATGCTTCTATTGCGGTTGTGAAGCCACTGAGCGAGATTTTTGCCCACCACTACATATGCTACAAAGCATTATAGATTTAGGTGAAGACGCAGAATTTATATCTATTCCAGCATGTTATGAATGTTTTGCGTTACTACATAACGAACGGATACTGACCATTGATGGGCGAGTGACAAAGCTTAAAAAGAAACTTTCAGCAAAATACGCTAAAGCGTTGAGAATTTATCACATGTGGCATGAAAGTGAGCTTCACGATATGAGTGATGAATTTGTACATAGCATTAAAGCAGGTATGAAGTTAGGTGCAGAGGCTGCAGAGCGGCTTGCATTTCAAGGTTATAGTTATGCAACAGAAGAGGCCAGTGTAACTATTCGTCAAAAGCGTGCCGAATTTGATGTGCAAGGCAAAGTCTTTTATGACTTTAAAGACGCGCTAAATTACTGCATTAACGATTTGAACGTAGACAGAACAGAATTCTATAAGCTGGTGGTTGAAGATTATAACGGTGATTTTAATCGTGCTTTAAGCCAATATCGCCATCGCCACGAGAAGGTAACAGCAGCAAACGATGCTGATTCACTGATCAAAAGTTTTGCGAAGCAGCATAAACAAAATTCAGACTTTGTAACTCGCACTGTGAAGCATTTTATTAACAAAGATCCGAGTTTAACTACCGAAGGTGCTTTAGAGCAGCTATATAACAATTACATTAAAAAATAGAGCAAAACAAAACAGGTAATTCGTCCCAATAAACTGCTACTTGCCTCGTTTGTTCGCATTGAAATTAACATTTGGTTAAAGTGGTTCAATAATAAAAAGGAGAAACAACATAATGCAAAAATTTGCTCCATCCGTATTGGTCATGGCGCTTGGTGTCGCGTTAGCGGGATGCCAAGACAATGGCCCTCAAGATCCAAAAGTAACTATAAATAAAAACCCATACCCAAGCACCTATAAGCCTCTTGCATCACAAAGCACATTGATCACAAATGCAACAGTACTAACTGGCACAGGTGAGCGCTTAGATGATGCAGATGTTTTCTTTGTTGATGGCAAAGTACAGCAAGTTGGTAAAGATTTATCAGTTCAAGCTGATAAAACGATTGATGCACAAGGCAAATGGGTAACACCAGGTATTATTGATGTGCATTCACATCTAGGAGCATATCCAACACCATCGGTGGCATCTCACCAAGATGGTAACGAAATGACAAGCCCTGTTACAGCTGAAGTGTGGGTTGAACACTCTGTCTGGCCACAGGACCCAGGTTTTAATCGTGCTCGTGAAGGGGGCATTACGTCTTTACAAATTCTACCAGGTTCTGCAAACCTGATTGGTGGTCGTGGCGTAACGCTTAAAAATATTCCTTCTCATACGATGCAAGGGATGAAGTTTCCTGATGCACCATATGGTTTAAAAATGGCATGTGGTGAAAACCCAAAACGTGTTTATGGTAGTAAAGGTGTTTTACCATCAACGCGTATGGGTAATATGGCCGGCTATCGTACAGCTTGGATAGAAGCAGCAGAATATAAGCGTCAATGGGAAAAATACGAGAGCGATTATGCTGCGGGTAAAAATCCCGAAGTACCGCATCGTGATATCAAGCTTGATACCTTAGCGGGTGTTCTTGATGGCGAGATACTCATTCATAACCACTGCTACAAGGCAGAGGAAATGGCTATGATGATCGATCTTGGTAAAGAATTTGGCTATCACTCAGGTACATTCCATCATGGTGTTGAAGCTTATAAGATTGCTGATCTATTAGCTGAAAATGGCAACTGTGCAGCACTTTGGCCAGATTGGTGGGGCTTTAAAATGGAAGCCTACGACATGGTTCAAGAGAACGTAGCAATTGTTGATGCAGTTAAAAATTCATGTGCAGTGGTTCACTCAGATTCCGACACAACAATTCAGCGTCTAAACCAAGAAGCAGGGAAAGTTATGTACCGTGCGAATGATGTTGGTTATAACATTTCTGAACAACATGCAATCAAGTGGATCACATCAAACGCTGCGAAATCACTAGGTATTGATGACAAAACAGGTTCACTAGAAGCGGGTAAACAAGCTGATGTGGTTATTTGGAATCAAAACCCATTCAGTGTTTATGCGAAAGCTGAACAAGTGTTTATTGATGGTGCCAAAGTTTATGATCGTAATGATGATAAATATCAAGCACAAAGCGATTTCATGCTAGGTCAAAAATAGGAGTAACATTGATGACAAAATTAACTCAATCATTAAAACTGTCTCTCGTTGCTGCTAGCCTGGTCTCGGCAACTGCGAGTGCTGCATCTGTAGCGATTGTTAATGCAACACTGCACACGTCAACAGAACAAGGCGTTCTAGAAGGCGCGAGCGTCGTTATTGACGAAGGTAAAATTGTTGCAATCAACCCTGCATCTATTGATGCTGATACAACTATTGATGCAAAAGGTCAAATTGTAACCGCTGGTTTTATTGGCACAATGAATCAATTAGGTTTAGTGGAAGTGGGTGCTGTTGCTGGCTCTCGTGATGGTGGGGATGATAAAGCAGGAATTGATTTCGATCCTAGCCTTGCATTTAACCCGCGTAGTAGCTTAATTCCTTATGCACGTAAAGGCGGCATTACTCAGGATCTAATCGTACCAAACGGTGGTGAAAGTATCTTTGCAGGTCTTGCCTCTGTTGTTGATTTATCTGGTAGCTTTGACAGCGTAAATAAAAAGCAAGTTGCACTTGTTGTTCACTTAGGTGAAAAGAGCAAAGGTTCCCGTGCTATGTCGATGAAAACACTTATCGACAAGTTAGAAGGTCAAAAGTCAGCCAAAAAGGATGACAAAAAAGACGACAAAAAAGAGCCTTCGACTGAACAAAAAGTGTTAGATGCAGTGCTAGCTGGCGAAATGCCTCTTATTGCAAGCGTGCAGCGCGCATCAGACATCTATGAACTTGTTAAGTTAAAACAAAGCTATGGCATTAATTTAGTGATTCATGGTGGTGATGATGCGGTTGTTGTGGCTGATACGCTAGCTAAAGCTAATGTACCTGTGATCATCAGTTCAATGGCTAACTTACCGGGTAGCTTTGATTCATTACATGCAAACCTTGCTAACGCAGGTAAGCTTGAAAAAGCCGGTGTAAAAGTCATTATTGGTGTAGCGGGCGATTCTAGCCACAATGTATACCAGTTACGCTTTGATGCGGGTAATGCTGTATCTTATGGTATGAGCCAGCAAGGTGCACTAAGCGCTGTTACAAGTAACATTGCTGATGTATTTGGTTTAAACTCAGGCGCAATTGCGACGGGTAAACGTGCCAATCTTGTAATGTGGTCTGCAGATCCATTTGAGCTTAATTCACACGTCAGTAAAATGTGGATCAACGGTGAAGAGGTTTCAACCGAAGCGCGTCAAGATAAACTACGTGAACGTTATACAACTGATTCAGCGATGCCACGTGCTTATACAAAATAAGCGCACGAGCACTTAGAGAAAAGGCCGCGATTGCGGCCTTTTTTGTATTTAAAGTGTTTAAATTACCAAGTTTACAAGCTTATAGAGGCTTAGCCCGAATATCAGCAATAATACAGGCACAATCACAAGGTTAACTAACATCGAGTTGGTATGCTTTTTCATTACAGATTTTTGATTCACTAACCAAACAAGGTAACAAGTAACAATAGGTAATAATAAACCATTGGCAGCTTGCGCGAAGATGATCACCGCAACAGGATCAAGCCCTAGCGATGCGACAAAAGCACCAAAAAGCAAAATAACAATAGCGACAAGCTTAAACCGTGTATCGCTCATTTGTGTTGACCAGCCAAGCATACCACATACCGCATAAGCACCTGCGAGTGGGGCGGTGATGGCACTTGTAAGGCCTGCGGCACACAAACCGATAGCAAAGAAATAATGAGCCATACCCCCAAGCAGAGGCTCAAGTTGCACGGCCATATTAGCAGCTGATATTTTACCTGCGTCAGTCCCGTAAAATGCCACTGAGGCCGTTGATAAAATGGCTAAAGTGATTATGCCACCTAAAGTAATTGAAATACCGGTATCAAGGTTCGTTTCTTTAATAACTTTATCGATGTCTTGTGAGCTATCGTGTTTTTCAGCAAGTACCCCTGAATGTAAAAACAGGTTATAGGGAACGATAGTTGTACCAATTAAGGCAAGCACGGTGGTGAGAGAATCATCAGGTAGACTAGGTATAAAACCCTTCATAACTTGGCCAAGAGGCGGTGCCGCCATTACCAGTGTTGAAATAAACACCAAGCTCATTAAAACAACTAAAACAATCAGTGCAGTTTCAATTACTTTATGTTTACCTGTGTATAATAATGCAGCACTTAATAGCGCAATAAGTGGTGTCCAGATCAATGGGTTTATTGATGGGATAATTTCTTGTAACCCCATACTTGCACCAGTCAAATTTCCCGCCTCGTAAGCTGCACTACCAATACCAATCGCACTGATCACTAATATCGCAGCAAGGGCTTTAAAGATCGGTGTTTGAATAGTGGTTCTAAGTGCAGTTGCTAAATCTTGACCAGTAGCCACACCAAGACGAGCAGCCATTGATTGCAACAAAATAGTCGCTATAACAGAGAATAATAACGTCCAAATAAGAGCAAAGCCAAAATTAGCACCTGCAACACTTGCAGTGGTGATTGTACCTGGGCCAATAAAAGCGGCGGTGACAAGAAGTCCGGGACCTAAACGCATGACAAAACCTTTTATTATTATTTTTAGTGCATTAACAGTTTAAACAAAGCAGATCTTAAGGGTATAGAGAGTATTTGCAAGGGTAAAGTAAAAGAGATGAGTCGTTTAGCGTTAGTGTGTTGAACTTATAACTATTCCACACTGTAATTTTTATACACTTTACGTAGTAATGGCACAGCATGTTTAGCTTTTAAATATGCTTAATTATTATAAATCAGGCAGTTATATTAACTGGAGTATTGGTTGGATTATTGCAAGGTATAAGTATATTTGTTATCAGCAAAAGGAAATAAAATGCCTGAACTCACTTTTTCAGCTTACGCGGCTGTGTATGTTTATCTAATTATGTTGACTATTCAGTGGATAGTTGCGGCTGTGACTAAAGCAAAACAACCCAATGCGGTGCCAGGTAAACTCGACAGTTCCTTAAGTCATGATAGCTTTGTGTTTCGCGCGCATCGCACCTTTATGAATAGCCTAGAGAATAGCCCATTATTTTTAGCCACTGTGTTTTTAGGTTTTTTTCTTAACTTGAATAGCATGGCATTTGCTTTGTGTATCTGGATTTATGTAGCTGCGAGGCTTATCCATATGATTCTGTATTATGCGATAGCAACAGAAAAGAACCCAAGTCCACGCAGCTATTTCTTTTTGATTGCAGCAATGGCTAACATGGTGATGTTGGTATTAATAGGCTTACGTTTATTGTAAAAGTGTGGTGAGGTATTGTGATTCAATGCCTCACCTGAGATTTATTTAAATTGACAAAGTCACTATTCGATATTTATTAAAACACTGCTAATTTCTGTGTCATATTGAACAGTGATCAATACCGTTCCTAATGTATTTGAGGTACTTGTAACTCTGTAGCCGGCTTGAGCTGTGCCCGCATTCACTAATTTAGTCGTTACTAGGTTACTGTTATTAATACTCCAATTAGCAAATTCAGTTACATTTAAAGATGATTGATTTGAGCTGTAGTTAGCGAACAATTTGAGTTCAATCGTTCCTAAAGGAGAAATTGAATACTCGCTAGAGCCATCATTAATTTCTAAAGAATCAAGTTCAGCATCACCTTCAATTTGTACTGTTGTAATCTTTTGCTTAGTACCACAATCGGCTAACAGTTGCGTGGTACCAGGTTTAAGTGCAAGAAAACTAGCTGTCGAATCACTATCGTCAATACTTTTTGGTGTTAAACCAATAAAGTTACTGTTGATTGCTGACCACTTGATACTTGAGCTAATGTCTTCGGTTTGCTCTGAATTGCCATTTTGATATACCGCTTTGGCAGCAAGTTGGATTCGATCTCCAACACTGATGTTTAACTCATTGTCTTGTTCAGAATTAAACGACACATTAATTTCTTTTAAATTGCTAGGATCTGCAACAACAGATAATTGATCGGTAACATTGCCAATTGCAGCTGTAATTACAGTGCTTTCAACAGCTGCAGCAGATGTATATACAAAGCCTTGCTGATTGATTTTGGCAGTTGTATTTTCATCGACACTTAGGTTTATATCTCTCAAGCTATTTAATGCAGTATATCCATCAACGTAGGTTATATCGGCCGATACTCTCCCAGGCGTGCATGTATTGATAGAGCCTGTTGCAGGAATGACTTGTTTTAAATTAATTGATTCTGCCGCCACATCTGCAATAGATATTTGTTTTTCATCACTAATATCATTTATAGTCGTCGCGGATATAGTAATTAACCCTTGGCTAGATGGCGAATTTTTTAGAGCAGTTAACAAGCCATTACTATTGATTTTAGCAATACTCTCGTCACTTGTTTTCCAGGTTATTTCATTGGTTACGTCTCTAGATTCACCATTTGAATCTATACCTGTTACTTTCAATTGATGGGTGTCACCTTCTTTTAAACGAACTTGGTAGTTTTCAATACTAAGTGACTCAATGATAGTGCCTTCTTGGCGTAACTTTTCAAGTTCAACTTCTTTTGCTAACTGAGTTGAGTCAGTTTCAGATCCGCAACCCAAAATAGCGCTAACAATTAAAGAGATACTGAAAAGTTTTGATACGTTCAACTGCGTGTTCATGAAAATCCTTGCGATTAGCTATTTAAAAATGGTAAGTAAGGCCAAGTGTTACACCACTGATTTCTACGTCGTCTCCTTTAAATAAAGATTGGTAGGCTAATCTCACTTGTGTATTTTTGATATAAGGTATCTGCTGGTGAACTGCCACTCCCCATGCAAAGCCATCATAATTATAATTTGTGGGGAGCTTTTCTGATGCTGAATTAACGATCATTTCGTTTTTTGCATAGCCTAATGAGATATCAAGTCCAAAGCCTTTAACCACATCAGATTGCATAACAAAAAAGAGTGCGGCGCTTTTTTCAAGTTCAAACTCTAAATTGTAAATATTGTCGTCATCACTTGATATTAAGTACTGTGCCTCAAATGCCATATTATTGTTGCTGGCGCCTGCTCTTAAGAAGGTAGCAGTTGGTTTAGCACTTTCACTACTAATTTCAATATCACTGAGCATATAGTCAGCACCTAGATAGTACGTATCTGCCTTAGTCTGAAAACTAGCTGCAAATATAAAAAGCAAAATATACTTTTTCATAATTTAATTTCTTGTGTTTATATTAGGGTCGATACTAGCGTTTAGTATTAGTGGAATCAAGCAGCGTACTTGTTAATTTACATACAACTGGTTGAATTATATTTGAAACTGTAAATAACTAGCTTGCAGATACAAGTACCAGTTCGCTAGTTAAATACAGCAAAAACTAAGTTACTCAACACCAATAAAACCACCGGTTTGATGTGACCACAGGGCAGCGTAGATGCCACCTTGTGAAATTAATTGTTGGTGAGAACCTTGTTCAACCACGCCACCTTCATCAAGTACGATGAGTCTATCCATTTGTGCAATTGTTGATAAGCGATGCGCAATTGCTATAACCGTTTTACCCGTCATTAAATCGTCTAAGCTGGTTTGAATTGCCGCTTCTACCTCTGAATCAAGGGCACTAGTTGCTTCATCTAATATCAAAATTGGAGCATCTTTTAGAAGGACTCGTGCAATAGCAATACGCTGTCGCTGACCACCTGAAAGCTTCACACCTCGCTCACCGACTTGTGCAGCAAAGCCTTTATTACCTTTGCTATCTTCTAAGTCTTCGATGAACTCAAGTGCCTTAGCTTGCTTTGCAGCAGCGAGCATTTCTTCTTCAGTTGCATCTGGCCTGCCATAAAGAATGTTGTCTTTTACAGAGCGATGTAACAGCGAGGTATCTTGCGTCACCATCGCAATATGTTTACGTAAACTTTCTTGGCTTACATCAGCGATGTTTTGACCATCAATACGAATAGTGCCCGAGTCAACATCATAAAAGCGCAGTAATAAGTTCACTAAGGTCGACTTACCAGCGCCAGAACGACCCACTAAACCAATTTTTTCACCTGGTTTTATATCAAGGTTTAAGCCATTGATAACAGGGCCGCGATGGGTTTCGTTAGCTGCTTTACCATAGTTAAATTGTACATTCTCAAAGCTTATCGACCCTTTATCAACGTTAAGGGTGCTCGCATCTGTTTTATCATCTACTTCAATCGGCGTTGATAGGGTTTTCATACCATCAGCAACAGTACCAATGTTTTCAAACAGGCTACTGATCTCCCACATGATCCATTGTGCCATACCGTTTAATCTAAGAGATAAACTCACTGCAATAGCGATAGCCCCAACACTGATGGCACTAATAGACCACAGATACAATGACAAAGCGGCAATGCTAAATACCAGCAAATAATTAAGAGTATTGATAGAAAAGTTCAAGCTGGTAACTAAACGCATCTGCTTATATACCGGCTGTAAAAACACATCCATGCTGTCTTTTGCGTATTGCTCTTCACGCTGCGTATACGAGAATAATTTGATTGTTGAAATGTTAGTATAACTATCAACCACACGTCCGGTCATTTCTGAACGCGCATCTGCCTGCGAGCTGGCTACTTTTTTGAGTTTGGGTACAAAATACATCTGAATTGCAGCATAAAGGACTAACCAAACTAACAATGGCAGCATCAAACGCCAGTCAGATTCAGCGACTAAAAATACCATGGCACCAAAGTAGACTACGATATACATTAGTACATCGAGCAGTTTCATCACTGACTCACGAACGGCTAATGAGGTCTGCATGACTTTTGTCGCAATACGACCGGCAAATTCATTTTGATAAAAGCTAACACTTTGACGAAGCAAATAACGGTGCGCTAGCCAACGGATAGACATAGGGTAGTTACCCAGTAGCGCTTGATGTAACACTGCTGAGTGAAAAAATACAACTATGGGCAATACTACCAGCAGCACAATTGCCATTTTTGTAAGCTCAGCCTGCTGCTCAACAAAAAGGGTATCAGGGGTGTATTGACCGAGCCAATCAACTAATTGCCCCATATAACTAAAAAGCGAGACTTCTAAAATAGCAAGTGCAGCTGCGCTTAAAGACATCAGTAGCAATGAGAGTTCCATGCCACGGGTATAATGACGACAAAATGCAAATAAGCTATTAGGTGGTTGAGATGGTTGCTCTTTCGGAAACGGATTAGTCATCCGTTCAAATAAACGATACATAGACGACGCTTTTTAAAAATCAAAGTAGTACTACTATATCATTTGAGTGGTTTTTTAGCAGTTCATTTAGCTCAAAAACTCCGATCAAAATCTATCCTCTATTCAGTTATTTACATCTTCTGTGAGAAGTGAAAATATAATAAGAAAAAGGAATTAATTATGAAAAAGTTGCTCTTTACACTTTCGCTTGTTATTAGCTTACCACTTTGTGCTTATCAAACCGAAACCCATACATTTAAGGGTAAACAAACCGCCATTGAGAAACCCGTTACGGTAACGTTACCGGATGGCTATCAAGAATCTAATAATTACAATGTTATTTATGTATTACATGGCTATAGCGGCAACCATACTGATTGGACAAAACTAACAGATATCGAAAAACTTGCCGATCAATATAACGTCATTATCGTTAATCCTGATGGAAACTTCGGCTCTTGGTATCTCGATTCTGACATCGACAAAAGTTCGCAATACGAAACTTACATCGCTGAAGATTTAGTCAATTATATAGACACAACCTATTCGACCAATCGGTCTAAAAGTGGCCGTGCAATAACAGGTTTATCGATGGGGGGATTTGGTGCTTTGCATATTGCCATTAATAACCAAACTCGTTTTGCCGCAGTATCGGGAATCTCGGCAGGTGTTGATGTAAGACCGTTTAGTGCTGAATTTGGCCTTGCAAAAGTATTGGGTGGCTATGCCGATAATCAAGAAAAGTGGGATAACATTGCCATTATTAATAACTTACATAAAATAGCTGCAGGTAACACAGCGTGGAAAAAAGGCGCTGATACTCTCGCTATCATGCTCGATATAGGTGTAGATGACTTCTTTGTAGAGCAAAACCGAGCGCTGCACCAAGCTATGCTTAAGCTGCGAATTCGTCACGATTACATAGAGCGTCCGGGTTCTCACGATTGGCATTACTGGAATAAAGTAATCCCTTATCAGTTTCTGTTTTTAACAACACATATGGGGCAATAAGATGATGTTGCAACGACTGCTGTTTTTAATGGCGCTTAGCTTTTTTGGATTTATTGGTTGGGTAATTTATTTAGCAAATACGGGGCAAAAATCACTGCTTTTTGATTTAGTTGCTGCAATTCCTTATGGCGATAAACTGGGCCATTTTTGCCTGTTTGGTTTGCTGACTTTATTCATTAACCTTGCGTTTAAATTTAAAACTATCAAACTTGTTGGACATGAAATTTATTTAGCGGTGCTCATTGTTTCCACGTTCGTTGTATTAGAAGAATTTAGTCAATATTTTGTGGCAACACGTACTTTAGATGTTTTCGATTTAATTGCAGATTTCTTAGGGATTGCTGTATTTAGCGCAATATCACTTTGGCTTAGTAAAAAGTTATACCCAGTTAAGCCCTAAACTTTCAGTCACTTGCTTGGTTTCGTCTATACTTATTGCAAAGCAAACAATTTAGTCGCGTATGAACCAAGAAACATCGGAATATTTATCTGATATTATCACTCTCTTATTAGATGCTGTTTGTGTTGTAGACTCGAAAGGTACTTTGCTTTTTGCAAATCCAGCCTTTGAATCTATTTTCGGATACGCACCAGAAGAGGCTATTAATAGACAGATGCTCGACTTTGTTTATCCAGAAGACAGAGCAAAAACAATTCAGGCTATCAACAAAATAGTGTCTAGCAATGATGATCCACGTTTTGAAAATCGTTGGGTAAGAAAAGATGGCAGAATAGTCCATGTTTTGTGGTCAGTTTATTGGTCAAAAGAAAAACAAGTCAGAGTGGCAATCGCTTATGACATTACTGAGCAAAAAAAATTAGAACAAAAATTAATTTATATGGCAGGCCATGACTCACTTACCGATTTACCTAACCGTCATTATCTGACCACACAATTAGAAGAATCTTTGTCAATTGCGAATACCATTTCAACAGTAATAGGCGTGTTATTTATTGATATTGATGGCTTTAAGCAAGTTAATGATATCCATGGTCATGGAGCGGGCGATAAGCTGTTAAAAACAATTGCCATGCGTATTCGCCATGTATTGAAAAAAGGTGACTCAGTAGGCCGTTTAGGTGGAGATGAATTTGTCGTGGTATTGAAAAGCGTTAAGAATAAAAATGACGTGATAGAAGCCGTTGATAAGTTAAAAGCAGAAATCTGTAAACCACTTATCTATAATGATGCAGAGCTTATTTACTCGCCAAGTATTGGTGCTGTGTTATTTCCAGAACATTATGGCGATGCAGAGTATTTAATTCAGTGCGCTGACAAAGCCATGTATAACGCAAAGTACGCGGGTGGCAATCAGGTGGTGTTTTATAATGATACGATGACATTACCAGGTACAAAATCATAGTGTCACTTACAACTGAGCAGTTACCTTCAATTCCTACGATTCTTACTTATTTTAAACTTCACAGCACCTAGACAAAAGATAAACTCAGATTATTCAACCTAATAATTTGTTTTCTAACTCATAACTATTGCGTGAAATGAAATATTAGTTAGCCTTGAATTATTCATTGAAGGAGTGAAACTATGTTAAAGCGTAAAATAATAACAACAACGGGTGCTTTGTTTAGCTCATCGCTGTTTTTGGTCTCGGCAGCTCAAGCCACAACACCTCAATATAAAGATCAACAAGCTTTGCATGATATTGCAAATGCAGTTTCAAAAACGCGTATAGAGCAAGATATACAAACGCTGGTTGATTTTGGCACTCGCCATACTCTTTCTGAGACGAAATCAGATACACGTGGTATTGGTGCAGCAAGACGTTGGATCAAGTCTGAATTTGAGGCGATTTCTAAAGCGTGCGGAAATTGCCTAGAAATCATCGAAGTAAAAGACACTATTTCCGGTGAAAAGCGTATTCCAAACCCGGTAGAGGTTGTCAATATTGTGGCTATTCAGCGCGGTCAAGTTGATGCGAACCGAATGGTTATGATGTCGGGTGATATTGACTCGAGAGTGTCTGATGTAATGGACTATACCTCAGATGCGCCAGGGGCTAATGATAATGCATCTGGTGTGGCTGGCGTGCTGGAATCTGCGCGTGTTTTATCAAAGTATAAATTTAATGGCTCAATTGTTTATGCAGCTTTATCTGGTGAAGAGCAAGGCTTATTTGGCGGTAAAATTTTAGCTAAATATGCACAAGAGCATAATTGGCGTGTTCATGGTGTTTTAAACAACGACATGATTGGTAATTCAACCGGCATTAATGGGGTAACAGATAACACAACTGCACGTATCTTCTCTGAAGGCACTCGCGTTATTGAAACCAAAGAGCAAGCCCATAAACGCCGTTTTACCGGTGGTGAGGTTGATTCTGCAAGTCGTAACCTTGCGCGTTACATAGATACAATCGCAGATCGCTACATTGAAAATCTGGATACCATGTTGGTATATCGACTCGATCGTTTTGGTCGAGGAGGGCATCACCGTCCATTTAACGATGTTGGCTTTGCAGCTGTGCGTATAATGGAAACCAACGAAAATTATAACCAACAACACCAAGACTTACGTGCTGAAAATGGTATTACCTACGGTGACACCATTGATCATGTTGATTTTGCCTATGCAGCGAAATTAACGTCACTAAATGCAGTGACGATGGCATCAATGGCATGGGCGCCTGCACCACCAACAGGGGTCAGTATTTCAGGTGCTGTAAAGCCAAGTACAACCTTGGCGTGGCATGAAAGTGATGACCCAACTGTGGTTAGTTATAAAATCTATTGGCGTTATACCAGTGAGCCACAATGGCAATTTAGTCGTGATGTTGGCAAAGTCACCGAAGCAACACTGAAAAATATTGTTATCGATAACTACTATTTTGGTGTTGCTGCTGTGAACAAAGATGGAATTGAATCACCGGTTGTATTTCCTGGTGATGTTGGTGCATTTGAATGGCCAGACAAATCACCTAAATAGCAATCGTTAAGTCATAGCGGACACCACCGAGTTCGCTATGGGCTGCCGTTATACGCCAATTATGGGCTTCGACAATTTGTTTTACTATCGCAAGCCCAATCCCTGACCCTGATTGTTTAACTGTATTTAAGTCTGGCACTCTATAAAGGTGGTCAAAAATCTTTGTTAAACTTTCATCGCTCACGCCAGGGGCTGAATCTTCATAGCGGATCAATAGCTGTGTTTGGCTTTGGCTAATCGTTAAATTAATCTTACCGGGCTGATGCGTGTACTTAAGCGAATTACTGATTAAGTTTGCAAATAACTGTGAAAGCCTTGTTGCATCACACTCTAATGTTAATTCATCGGCTATGTTTTGTGTGAATCCCACTTCAAATTGATCCAGCTGGATCACCATATCTGCGTGTAAACTTTGGAAATATTCAGCAGCATTAATTGCTGTTAGCTTGAGCTGAAAACTACTTTGTTCTAAAAGAGAGATTTTATTTAAATCAGCAACTAAGGTCGCCATGTCGGTGATTTTTTGGTTGAGCTTTTCGTAGGTAAGCTCATTAAATTGAGTAAGACCAGCTTGCAGAGTTTCAAGGTGTAAGCGCAACCCTGTTAATGGACCACTTAGTTCGTGGGCAACTTGTGATAATAACTTACTACGTTGGCTGATTTGTTTATCTAGATAATTCCGGCGTTGTTCAATCAGTTGTTTTCTTTGTTTTACTCTTAATAATGCGATGCCCATTACAGCTAAAAGCAAGCTAAATAATAAAATGCTGTATAAGATTGTTTGACGCTGTGAGGCTATGGCTTGGCTTTTTTCATGGTCTTGCAGTTTTAAATTTTGAATGGCCAAATCTCGGTCGCGAATAGCAATTGAGTTTTGTAACTCTGCTAAACGTTGATTGTAGTTGTTATGGGCAAAGTTTTTTTCAAGCTCCGTGATAGTGCGTTGATACGACAATGCTTGTTGATAATCAGCTTGCTGTTGTGCAACTGTAATTAGATGTTCAAGGGCAAGGATCTGCTTTTGCAGCCTATTTTTTTGATTACTTAATTGAAAGGCTTGTTGTGCATAATGTTTAGCTTGTTTAAGCTCAGTCGAGCCAATGTATAGTTTTGCTAATGTAAGTAACACATCAGTATATAAGTGATCGTCTTCTTTCAGTTCAGTGATTACTTGTTTTTCAATTGCTAATGCTTGATCAGCTTTATCAATTTCAAGCAAATTTATTGCAATATTATGCTTAGCCCAAGCGGTATTTCTTGTGCTGTTATAACTAGCAAATACTTGCTGAGCATCTTGTGCGTATTCAAGTGCTTTAGTGTAATTGTGTAGCCCATATTCGCATTGTGATAACTTAACTAAGCTATGTCCGATATCTGAAAGTGACCCCGTTTGTCTATCAAAACTAAGCGCTGTAATAAACTCGCTCTTTGCTTTTTCGTATTGGCCTAAATCTAAATAACTTTGAGCAATCGAATAGGTTATGCCTGCTTGTAATGAAATAGACGGTGACATCTGCTGAACTAGCTCACGGCGTTTTAGTTTATACTCCAGAGCAAGCGTTAACCGGTCTAACTGCTCAAGATTACGTGAGTAACCATGGTAGAGCATTTCTTTTTGCTTTAAGGTTAATTCGCGATTGTTGTCGTGAATATAAACCTCAAGCAAGTTCAAGGCGGCTTGATACTCACCAGCATTATGATAGGCACTGACAAGGCTCGCCACGGCGTCAATTTCATAATCGCTAAGTTGCAAACGCTGAAATAGCGCGACATTTTGTTGAGATAACGAAATTGCGGTTTCTAAGTCACTTTTTCTGTAGGCCAGTCGTGCTTTAGCAAGATACAACTCGCTGTATATAGGGGAGTCGTTTTTGTATTTTGGGCCTGCTTCAAGCTCATCTATTATTGTTTGCGCCTGCTGAAACTGCCCCAGCTGTATATGAACGTGAATTAATCTAACGTTAAAACTGATTCTTTCTGCAAGGCTTGCCGATTCTAAAAGTTGTTTATCGATACTTAATAAATACTCATATCGTTTTTGGTAATCACTGATTGCTCTGGCTTCGTCAATATGGTTTTGCAATGATGATGCAAAAGCACAGTTCATTGATAAGGCAAAATACAGAAAAACAGCGGCTTTAAGTTTCATAGTAGGGTTTATTATTTTTTTAAATCCCAACTAGTCTAGCATGTCATACTTTTAAATGGGAATGATTTGCTTTTATAGCTAAAAGGAATTGCATTATGCAATTATTCTTCTCGCAACTTGCGAATAATATTGGCTAGATTTTTATAACGCATTGTTAAAAGGCTATTTATTTTTTGGAATGGTTGCTGCTTTAAGTAATTACACACCCAAAGGAGAGTGTAATTATGAAAATTAACATGTTCATTTACTTAACAGCGGCACTTGCTAACGGCTTGGTAAGTGCAGCACCATTTGAGCAGTGTCCAAGTAAAGCATTTTTAATTCAGGGTTCGCCCGCACAGATGTATGGTGTTGATTTAGTATCTGCGAAAACGACAGTGCTTGCAGCAGCAATGGATTTTGCAAGCGAAGCTAATAACGACAGTGTTAATGCGGTGGGCTTTAATTACCAAGACCAATACATGTATGGTTTTAGTAAGCAAGCCCCTAAAAGTGTGGTACGCATAAATAACCAATACATGTTAGAGCGTTTAAATGTAAGCGGCTTACCAGATACGAACTTTTATGTGGGTGATATTTTAGTTGATGAGCAGCAAAACAAGGCTGTGTATTACTTATATCATCCGCGCTTTGGCCTTTACGCCATTAATTTAACAGCACAAAATGAACAATACCAAGCTGAATTAATTCCAGGCTCTGCTAATTGGAATCTCACTATTTATGACTTTGCATTTCATCCGCACAGTACTCTTCTTTACGCTGTTGAATCAAACGGCGACTTATATGAGATCAACGTTGAAAATGGTGGCCCTGTTTTTATTACAAATCTCGATATTGCAGGTGATACAGGCGCCAATGGCGCAGCTTACTTTGATTTGCAAGGGCAGTTTTATTTTAGTAACAATCGAAGCGGTAAAGTCCATAGGGTTAATTTAAACATCAGCCCTGTGTCGGGTTATACACCAACTGCGTATGTGTTTACATTGGGCCCTACATCTAACCAAAATGATGGGGCACGTTGTGCTATAGCAGAGGTAAAAGTTACAGATAACTCGATTGATTTTGGTGATGCGCCTAGACCTTATCAAACAACGTTAGAAGATAGCGGTGCAAGACACTTGTTCGATCCTAATGAAGACCAATCTAACCTTGTTTATCTCGGCGCAAGTGTTGATGGAGAAAACCTAAACACTGCCAGTGATCTTCTCCAGTCATCAGTAGATAGCTCTGACGATGGGGTCAAGTTTGTGACTGATTTTGTTGCCGGCTCAACAAGCCAAATTATTGTCACATCACCAAATGATAATGGCTATTTATATGCTTGGTTTGATTGGGACCAAAATTACCAGTTTGATGCAGACGAAATCACAGTGAGTAAATACCGCCTTAATCAAGGGGATAACAGTGTTCTTGTTGATGTACCAAGTAATGCTGTTATGGGGGCAACATGGGCACGTTTTCGGGTTACAGACGGTAGCGAAGCAAATCCAATAACTGCAACAGGTGGGGTTACAGGCGGAGAAGTTGAAGACTATCCCATTAATACCTACGGTAGTCTTGCTTACCCAAGTGAGAATGGCTGGGTAACTCTGGCTTATGAAGACCAATGGCCCTTCGCTGGTGATTATGACTTTAATGATTTGGTTATGAATTACCGTACAAAGTTGATTGATAAAGATGGACAAGCGCTTGGTTATAAAATTGAAGGAGATCTTGTAGGAATAGGTGCCACTTTTCACAACGGGTTTGCAGTTCGCCTTTATCAATCTAGCCCCAGTGGTATAAACAAACGCATTTTACGCAGTCAAATAGACCAAGCATCAATCAGTTTAATCATTAATGGCGAACAGCAAACACATACGATCCTTGAAGAAGGAACAGAAGACGCAATTTTTATTGTGATGCCAGACACATGGGCCTATGCAAGTAAAGACTCTAGCTGTAGTTTTTTCAGAACAGAAGCGGGTTGTAACATTAATAATAAAGTTAGCTTCACTTTAAGTGTGTCATTAAATACTTATATAGCGAGTGTTGATGCACCTAAATATACACTGGACCCATTTATTTTTGCGGCAGAAGGTCATTACCACGGTACTTTTTTAGATGGCTTGAATCCTCGCGGATGGGAAGTGCATATTAAAAACCAACCGCCGACAGAAAAATTTAATCAAAGCTTGTTTTCTTTAGTAGGCAGTGATGATGCAACTAATACTCAGTTTGGGTATTACTTCCAAACGCCATCTGGATTACCTTGGGCCATTGAAGTGGGGTCGTCATGGGCGCACCCAAAAGAAAGTGTTGATATAACCCAAGCCTATAGTGAGTTCCAAACATTTGCTGAATCTGATGGCAGAGAAAGTCCAATGTGGTTTAACAATGCAACAACATCTAAAGTGATTTCGGGAGCACAGTAGCCATGAAACATCTATTAATTACAATGATTTGTTTAATTCTTACAGCGTGTGGTGGAGGCGGTGAAGGTGATGCTGTTAATGAAAACTCAAATACTTTGGCAACATCGGCAACAACCGCCACTACAGAAAACGAAACAGCAACTGAAACAACAGTACAAACGGATACAATGACTGATTTAACTATTTCTCCAACGTTTGATTTGTCTAGTAAAGTGTTACTTTATGTTGATGTTGATATAAATATGGGCAATCCACGTGCGTATATAAATATCTGCCTTAAAGGTGAGGATAACAAAGCGGATTACTCCGAATGTTTGTTACGCTCTTCACTTGTCGAGAGTAAGTTGAATTCGGATATTATGCTTGCAAACTCAGCGGTTGAGCTAGTGGCTGAGATATGGTTTTACGATGGCCAGCATGAACCAATGCGCTATTTTTGGCACTTTGATGCTTCGCAAGAGTCTCAACGGTTTGCGATTCGTTAAACTAAGTGATCGTTTAAGGCTGTTTAGAAGTTTAATAGTAATTAAGTGAATACAATATTTTCAATAGCTTGAGGAGTTAATATGCAATATCTACAAGATGTACTTAACCAAGTAAAGGAAGCAAATGCAAACGAACCTGAGTTTTTCCAAGCTGTAGAAGAGGTATTTCACTCGCTAGAACAGGTTGTGCAAGACGGGTCCGATTTTCAAAAACAGGCAATATTAGAGCGATTAGTTGAACCTGAAAGGCAAATTATTTTTCGAGTACCTTGGCATGATGATAAGGGCAACCTTAGAGTAAACCGTGGGTATCGAGTCGAATTTAGTTCATCACTTGGCCCCTACAAAGGCGGTTTGCGATTTCATCCAAGCGTGAATCTGAGTGTCATTAAGTTCTTAGGTTTTGAGCAAGTTCTTAAAAATGCACTAACAGGGTTACCTTTAGGTGGAGCGAAGGGTGGCTCAGACTTTGATCCTAAAGGTAAAAGCGACAATGAGATCATGCGCTTTTGTCAGTCATTTATGACTGAGCTTTACCGTCACATTGGCGAAAATACAGATGTACCAGCCGGTGATATCGGGGTTGCTGGTCGGGAGATTGGTTACTTATTTGGCCAGTACAAACGAATCACCAATCAGTTTCAAGGTGTGTTGACAGGCAAACCTGAAATAATGGCGGGATCTGCTTTGCGAACAGAAGCGACTGGCTACGGAGTAGCGTATTTTTTAAGTGCTATGCTTGATGCCAAAAATGACTCATTACGTGGTAAACGTTGTTTAGTATCAGGCGCTGGTAATGTGGCGCTCTATTTAATGGAAAAACTAGCGCAGCATGACGCGGTTGTGCTTACCTGTAGTGATTCGCAAGGCACCCTATACTGCAAAGATGGATTAGATGTTGAGTTAGTCAAACACCTAAAACAAGAAAAAGGTGCGAAGCTTCGTGATTATTTAAATGAACACCCAGATGCTGAATTTACCCCTGTAAATCAGTACCCGAGTGATGCCCATCAAGTGTGGCAATATGAGGCTGATATTGCTTTACCATGTGCAACACAGAACGAAATAACTCAAAAGGATGCAAAAGCACTTGTTTCAAACGGCTGTATGACCGTGTGTGAGGGCGCTAACATGCCAACGACTGCAGACGCACTTGCTGTCTTTAAAGAGCATGATGTTTACCTAGGGCCGAGTAAGGCTGCAAACGCTGGTGGAGTTGCGACCAGCCAATTTGAAATGGCTCAGAATGCCAGTATGCAGAAATGGCGCCCACAGCAGGTCGATGAAAAACTTCAACAAGTTATGAAAGAAATTTTTGATCGAGTATCATCAACTGCAAAACAATACGACCATGAAGGTGATTTATTGTTAGGGGCTAATGTTTCAGGGTTTGAACGTGTTTCACAGGCTATGATCAAACAAGGCGCTGTTTGATATCACACACTGCTAGCGCAAACCTTAAAATAGCTAACCATAACTCCACCAAATAGTTGATTGGGCGTTAGAGCTCAATAGTACTGCAAATAAGTTAAATTGAATTAAACGAGTTAAAGCTCAGCATGGCTGAGCTTTAATACTGAATGCTTACGAAAATGCGTTTTCTTTAAGAAGCTCTTGCATTTGCTCGCGCATTTTAAATTTCTGCAATTTACCAGTTACAGTCATAGGGTATTCTTCAACGAAGCGAATGTGCTTTGGTACTTTAAAATAGGCCAGCTTATCTTGTAGGAAATCACGTATAGCATTTTCATCAAGCACTGCGTCATCTTTAGGTTGGATCCACGCACAAACTTCTTCTCCATACTTTTCATCACTTATACCAAAAATAGCGGCATCTTGAATACCCGGGTAACTATAAAGCACTTCTTCTATTTCGCGAGGGTATATATTCTCACCGCCACGGATGATCATATCTTTAATACGACCAACAATAGCAACAAAGCCTTCTTCATCCATTACACCTAAATCACCGGAGTGTAACCAACCTTCGTTATCTATGGTGGCATTGGTTTTCTCTTCATCATTCCAATAACATCGCATAATGCCTGCACCACGGCTGCAAACTTCACCAGGAACACCGATTTGTTGAATATCCCCAACTTCATTAATAATTTTAACTTCTGTATGTGCTAGTGCACGCCCTACAGTCGTCACTTGCTTTTCAAGAGGTGAGTCAGTTTCAGTTACATTGTTGATAGGGCTACACTCAGTTTGACCATAGCCTATTACTACTTCTTGCATATGCATTAATGAGTGAACTTTACGCATCACTTGTTCTGGACATGTCGAACCGGCCATGACGCCTGTTCGTAAGCTTGAAAGGTCATAACTGCTAAACTCTTTTAGTTCAAGTTCAGCGATAAACATGGTAGGAACACCATGTAAACCCGTGCAGCGCTCTTTTTCTACTACCTCTAGTGTTGTTTTAGGGTCAAAAGAATCTCCTGGGAAAACAGCTGTAGCCCCTTTACTTATACAAACCAAGTTGCCTAGTACCATACCAAAGCAATGGTACAAGGGCACGGGGATACACAACTTATCTTGATGAGTAAGCTTCATCGCTTCGGCCATTAAAAAGCCATTATTTAGAATGTTCTTATGGGATAAAGTGGCTCCCTTGGGGTTACCCGTGGTACCTGAAGTAAATTGAATATTGATATCCTGATCGCAATGCAAAGTGGCAGCGATAGCATCAAGCTCAAGTTTATGGGCTTCTGTAGGGCGTTCCATTACATCAGTAAAGCTATACATACCAGGAGATTTTTTGTCGCCAATTCGAATAATATTTTTTAAATGCGGTAATTTTTTTAGGTTTAATCCATCTGCAGGTAAATGGCTTAATTCAGGTGCAAGTTCATTAAGCATTTCAATATAGTTACTAGACTTAAATTGACTTGCAGTTATCAACGTTGAACATTCAACACTATTTAACGCGTACTCTAATTCACTCGGACGGTAAGCGGGGTTAATACAGACCATAATGGCACCAATTTTCGCTGTTGCGAATTGGGTTAGACACCACTCAATATTATTTGGTGACCAAATACCAACTCTGTCTCCAGGTTTAACCCCTAATGATAATAACCCCATTGCTAATTGGTTAATTTGTTGTTGGTATTCTTTGTAGGTAAGACGAATATGTTGATGATGAACCACAATAGCAGGGTGGTCAGGGTAATTGTCGACAATATTATCAAGATACTGACCAATAGTCTGTTCGATTAAGGGTACATCGGTGCAACCTTTAAAATAGCTTTTCGAAAGTGGAAGATTATTGTTTGGTGTGTTCTTTGTCTGCATTGTTTTCTCCGTGTCCGGCTAGTTAGTTGTCATGGACTTGATGCAATGCGTAATGAGGTAATCAAAAACTTGATTCTCAAAACGTGCGTTCGTATCTAACTAAACACAGATTGTCGACAAAGAAAAGTTTTTTAAGACTAATGTATATGTTGGTTTTTTATGAGTAATACTTAATGGGCAATAAAAAACGTGCCGTAGCACGTTTTATTGGAAGTTATTGTTCGTCTTGTTTGTAGGTTTTGCGCATAAGGTAAACGTAGGCGCTAATAAAAGCATTTTCTTGAAATTTCTTTAACCCAGTATCTTCGAAATCAATAGGAATTGGATTACGTTTAAGTTGCTCTTTAATTGTCGTTGCACTAAAAATTTGTACATCTAACTCGTCAATAAGCTGAATAGCAGTTTCCATTTTAAACCCTTTAGCACTGCCAGCAAATTTCCCTTTTGGTTGACGCTCTTTAATTGCAACAGAGTCAATTTGGTAATCTTGCATCAACTTCCTAAAATCAAACTGAAACTTACGCATTACTTCAGTGTCATTGCCATCACCTAAAGTGAAGCGTGTTTGTCTGACATCACGGATATCAAATACGTCATTGTCTTTGGTTAAAATACACAGTAGTACATCACTACCCGTAATTTCTACACCGCATGTTCTCATGGTCATTCTCTAAATAACTTAATTTGCGCAATTATAGCAAGTAACGTCATGAAAAACAGTTGCTTTAAAAATGAATTTTTATAGCAATTGCGCTGTGGTCACTGACACTGATGTCTTCAGTTGATTGTGTAGGGGTTAAATGCGCTGCATAGCTTTCATATTCCAGCAGTTTAACCTTAGACATCTGGCAGTCAGGATTAAAGTGAGCAGAGGCCAATATATAATCAAGTACATTCCCTTTACCATGAAAGTAATGACTAAACGGTTTTTCTTGTTGCTGATGAAATGATGCACTGAACTCATAGCTATCTGTTAACCCAACAACGGGTTCATTGTGCTCAATGCAAGGTTCACAGCGGGTAGGGTGAAAGCCTTGTGTCATAAACGAAAGGGTTGGGCTGGTAAGTGAATCATTAAAATCCCCCATTACTAGCGTGGCGCATTGCTTTTCTCGTTGAGTTTTTAAGGCATCATAGTAAACAATCGATGCCTCTAGTGAACGAGATATCTGTGATTGCATAGCCCCAACTGTTTGGTGTAGTAGTTGTAAAAGTGGATCTTCAAGATTATGAATATTTAATATATGTGCCATAGACTGCACACGTTGTGATTTAAAATGCACAACATAACAGCATACATCGCCAAACTCAGGGAATGAAAACAAGCATTTTATTGGAGTACGGTTAAATTTAAATTCATTTTGATTATTTAAGTACTCAAGCATCTCTGGGCATGGGCTTAATGCTTCAGCTTTTTTAAATGGAAACTTACTGGCGATTGCAACAATTGGGTTAAATAAAACTTGTGGGTATAGGGCATCTTGAGAAGGAGAATCCACAGTTTTAAAATAGTCGTAGCCCGCTTCTTTGCACTGTACCTCTAAAGCATGAGCACTAAACACTTCTTGAAAAGCAACAACATCGGCGTTTGTAGTTGATAAAAAGTCAGCGACAAATTGTTGTTTTTGTTGCCATTGAGTATTGTTGTAACGCTCGTGTAACTGATAAAAAGAATAGGGCGGCGCAGTATAATTTAGCAAGTTTAACGTAGCAAACTTGAGCGTATGCATGTGTGGCATTATGGTAACCTTCGAAGTACAGACCTCCTAATTATGAAATGAGTTAAGTAATTGTCAATTTGCTCGCATAACTACTTGTATTTAAGTGCTTGAGCAGCGACAATGGCCGCTTGTATTTGCGAAGACTCAGTAAATGCATGCTTAATTAGCAATGCTTATTCGTAAAAGCGTTGCAGAGTTATTCAATTTTTTTAAAAAATACTACATGTGATGCATTGTAGGCATCACCACTGTATAAGGATTTATAATGCCAGTTATTACCCTCCCTGACGGCAGTCAGCGTAGTTTTGAAAACCCAGTAAGTACTTATGATGTTGCAAGCGATATCGGTCCAGGTTTAGCTAAAGCAACCATCGCTGGACGTGTTAATGGCACACGTGTAGATGCATGTGACTTAATTACTGAAGATGCGCGTTTAGAAATTATCACAGCAAAAGATGAAGACGGCTTAGAGATTATTCGTCACTCTTGTGCGCACCTTATTGGTCATGCAGTTAAGCAACTTTTCCCTGAAGCGAAAATGGCTATCGGTCCAACCATTGATAACGGTTTTTACTACGATATCGATATGGATCATTCTTTAAGCCAAGATGATTTAGATGCAATTGAAAAGCGTATGCTTGAACTTGCTAAAACAAACTACGATGTGGTTAAAAAGACCGTAAGCTGGCAAGAAGCGCGTGATACATTTGAAGCACGCGGTGAAACTTACAAGATGGAAATCCTAGACGAGAACATTGCAAAAGATGACCGTCCTGGTTTATACCATCACGAAGAATACATCGACATGTGTCGTGGTCCACACGTACCAAACATGAAGTTCTGCCAACATTTCAAAATTATGAAAGTGGCAGGTGCATATTGGCGCGGTGATTCAGAAAACAAAATGCTGCAACGTATTTACGGCACAGCATGGGCGGATAAAAAGCAACTTAAAGCATATTTAAAACGCTTAGAAGAAGCTGAAAAGCGTGACCACCGACGTATTGGTAAAGCACTTGACTTATGGCACTGGCAAGAAGAAGCGCCAGGTATGGTGTTTTGGCATAACGATGGCTGGAGCATTTACCGTGAGCTAGAAGACTTTGTTCGTGAAAAACTACGTGAGTACGATTACGAAGAAGTAAAAGGCCCATTGATGATGGACCGTGGTTTATGGGAAAAATCAGGCCACTGGGATAAATACGCAGATGCAATGTTCACAACTGAATCTGAAAAGCGTGAATATGCAATTAAACCAATGAACTGCCCAGGTCACGTTCAAATCTTTAATCAAGGTTTAAAATCGTACCGTGATCTACCATTACGTATGGCTGAGTTTGGTTGTTGTCATCGTAATGAACCATCAGGCGCTTTACACGGTTTAATGCGTGTACGTGGCTTTACCCAAGATGATGCACATATCTTCTGTACAGAAGAGCAAATCATGGATGAAGTATCATCATGTATCAAAATGGTTTACGATACATACGAGACGTTTGGTTTTGAGAAGATTGTTGTAAAACTATCAACTCGTCCAGAAAAACGTATTGGTGAAGACGCAATGTGGGATAAAGCTGAGTTAGCGTTAGCCGATGCATTAAAAGCGAACAACATTGAATTTGATTACCTACCAGGTGAAGGCGCATTCTATGGCCCTAAAATCGAATTCACGCTTTATGATTGCTTAGACCGCGCTTGGCAATGTGGTACTGTACAGCTAGACTTTGCATTACCAGGCCGTTTAGGTGCGACTTATGTTGCAGAAAACAACGAACGTCGTACACCAGTGATGATTCACCGTGCTATATTAGGCTCGATTGAGCGTTTTATCGGCATTCTAACTGAAGAATACGCTGGATTGTTCCCAACATGGCTTGCACCAAAGCAAGTTGTGATTATGAACATCACCGATAAACAAGCTGATTATGTGCAAGAAATTGTACAAAAATTAAATAAACTTGGAATTAGAGCCGCTGCTGACTTGAGAAATGAGAAGATTGGCTTTAAAATCCGTGAACATACGTTAAAACGTATTCCATATTTACTTGTTGTTGGCGATAAAGAAGTTGAACAACAAGAAGTGGCAGTACGCACTCGCACAGGTGAAGACCTAGGCAAATTTAGTGTTGATGATTTCATTGCAAAAGTAAGCGAAGAAATTAAAAATCGACAATAAATCATGAGCGTGTAGGGCAAAACAAACAGCCAACTACACGCTTTTTATTTTATATTCTTGGAGGATCGTACCATTAGAGGCGGCAAGAAAGGGCAACAAACAGCTCAAAAAAATCGTATCAACGAAGATATTACAGCTAAAGAAGTTCGTTTAATTGGCATCGACGGCGAGCAAGCTGGCATCGTGTCATTAAAAGAGGCGCAAGCTATCGCTGATGATGCGGGTGTAGATCTTGTAGAAATCAGTCCTAATGCTGAGCCACCTGTTTGTAAGGTTATGGACTACGGTAAGTTCATCTTTGAAAAAAGCAAAGAACTAAAAGAACAAAAGAAAAAGCAAAAGCAGATCCAGGTTAAAGAAATCAAGTTCCGTCCAGGTACGGATGAAGGTGACTACCAGGTTAAGCTTCGCAACTTGCGTAAGTTCTTAGAAGCGGGTGACAAAGCTAAAATCACCATCCGTTTCCGTGGTCGTGAAATGGCTCACCAAGAAATTGGTATTGAATTATTAAACCGTGTTAAAGCCGATTTAGAAGATGTTTCACAAGTTGAATCATTCCCTAATCGTGTTGAAGGTCGTCAAATGGTTATGATGATGGCCCCTATTGCTAAAAAGCAATAAACAGGTTATATTACGCACCGATTTTATTTCAGGTCTGCAAGTAACAGTTTACTGTTCACCTGAAATAACCGGTTTAAAGTAAGGTTGCAAAGCAATAGCAATGAACCTTCACCGGATTATGGCAGTAAGTTAGGCCTTATAAAGTAGAGCTATTTTATATATCTCTCGCCTGCTTGCTAATGTTTTAAGCAATACATTTGGAGTTATTGCAATGGCTTATAAGCTAAAAACTCACAGAGGCGCGGCTAAGCGTTTCAAGAAAACTGCTTCAGGCGGTTTCAAGCGTAAACAAGCGCATCTTCGTCACATTCTGACTAAGAAAACTTCTAAGCGTAAATTACACTTACGTCCTAAGATGATGGTTCATAAGAATGACCATGGTCTAGTTTCACGTATGTTACCATTCGCTTAATAGGAGTCTTCAGAAATGGCAAGAGTTAAACGCGGTGTTATCGCACGTGCACGTCACAAAAAAGTTTTAAAACAAGCTAAAGGTTACTACGGAGCACGTTCACGTGTTTACCGCGTAGCTTTCCAGGCAGTTACTAAAGCGGGTCAATACGCTTACCGTGACCGTCGTGCTAAGAAACGTACTTTCCGTCAACTTTGGATTGCACGTATCAATGCAGCAGCTCGTCAAAACGGTCTTTCATACAGCCGTTTTATCAATGGTCTTAAAAAGACATCTGTAGAAATCGATCGTAAGATCCTTGCAGATATCGCTGTTTACGACCAAGTTGCATTCGCAGCGCTTGTTGCAAAAGCAAAAGAAGGCCTAGCGGCTTAATTTCGCTTTTAATACAGTTTAAAAAGGAGCCTAGTGCTCCTTTTTTTGATCCTGAAAATCACTCATTACTTCATTATAGATGCTAGCTAGCATGTCATTTGCTCCATTTTTTTGTTGAATCACCGCAGTTTACGCAATCCATAATAATTAGTTGGTATAATTTCAGGTATTAGAATAAGTTCTGCACTTGAGAGTGATATGTTTGCGAGTTTAGTGTTTTTATCTGCTGTAGTAACGTTAGACAGCCACTTACCCCCATTAATGCCATGGCACGGAAACAGTGTGTCATTACTACAAGAAAAAGGGCCATTAACGACAGAGTTCGAGTTAAGTGATGGTACTTTGTCTCCTAATTATGATGAGACAATGGCATTTGTTGACCGTTTAGTTGCTGCTAACCCAACTCAATTTAAATTAAAGACTATCGCTACTAGTAGTGCAGGTCGTGCAGTGAAAATGTTAGTCGCAAATGAGCAGGGGTTATTTGATGCAGAGCAGCTAGTTGCAGACACTAAACCTACGATTTTTATTCAAGCGGGCATTCATAGTGGCGAGATTGACGGCAAAGATGCCATGTTTATGCTGCTACGCGATATTGCCACGGGTAAACGTCGCGATATCTTGAGCAAAGTTAATATTCTGTTTATACCGATTTTAAACGTAGACGGTCACGAGCGTAGTAGTCAATTTAACCGTATTAATCAGCGTGGCCCAGTAGAAATGGGTTTTAGAACAAACGGTCTAAATTTAAACTTGAATCGTGATTACACAAAGCTTGATACCCCAGAAGTTCGTGGTGTGATGAAGGTGATCAATCAGTTTAAGCCAGATTTATACGTTGATGTTCATGTAACCGATGGTGCTGATTATCAATACGATGTCACGTATGGCTATAACCCTGTATTTTCAAGTGAATCACCAAGTGTATCTGAGGCATTAGATAATCTGTTTAAGCCTGTAATAGATGCGAAGCTTGAAAAGGCAGGGCACATACCAGGACCTCTTGTGTTTGTGATGGATAAGCGCGAATTTAAGAAAGGGCTAGCTGGCTGGGTTGCCACACCACGCTTTTCAAACGGCTGGGGTGACTTGCGTTCATTACCTACTATTTTAGTTGAGAACCATTCATTAAAGCCCTATAAGCAGCGTGTGTTAGGTACTTATGTTTTCATTGATGGTGCAATTGATGCCTTAGCTGCAAACGATAAAGCACTAAATGAGGCGGTTAGAAAAGAGCTTGATTTCAAACCAACGCAATTAGTTGTTGAACGTGGATATGCAAAACAACCAGACACTATTGAATTTAAAGGAATTGCGTACAGTCGTTCAGAAAGTGCACTTTCTGGTCAATCTGAGGTCAAGTATTTAGGTCAGCCTAAAGACTATGACGCGTTACCTATTTTTTGGCAAAAAGAAGTTAAAAAGACTGTTAATGTGCCAAGCGCGTTTTACATTCCACCTGCGTACAGTCACATTATTGAAAAGTTAAAGTTGCATGGTATTAAGGTTGATAAAGTTACTGAAAACGTATCTGTGCCGTTAACTCAAGCAATTGTGAAAGATTACAGCTTTGCCAAAGCGCCTTTTGAGGGACGTTTTAGGGTTGATGCCAGCTTTGATTATACCAAAGTAGACAGCCTAAATATGTTAGGTTGGTATAAAGTATCGACTGAGCAACCATATTCTGAACTTGCTATTCACTTACTGCACCCAGAAGCGCCAGATTCATTCTTTTCTTGGGGAGACTTCAATACTATTTTTCAGCGGACTGAGTATGTTGAAAATTATGCATTGATGCCTTACGCAAGACAGATGCTTAAAGAAAAGCCTGCCTTGGCGTTAGAGTTTGACCAAAAAATACGTGAGGACAAGCAGTTTGCAAATGACCCACAAGCGCGCCTAGATTGGCTTTATGAGCGTACGCCATTTTATGATCAAGCTTATTTAAAATACCCAATTCTTATGAGCTTTGAGCAATCTGAACAAGGACAGTAATATGAAAGTAGTGACAGTTCCGGTGACTGGTTTTGCACAAAATTGTCGTATTATAATTTGCACCGAGAGTAATCAAGCTGCATTAATTGATCCCGGCGGTGATAAAGAAAAACTTATCACTGAGCTGACGAAATTAAAATGTAAACTGGTTGCGGTATATCTTACTCATGGGCATTTAGACCATGTTGGCGCCGCTAAAGAACTAGCAGAGCATTATGATGTTGAAATTATCGGCCCGCATATTGATGATCAATTTTGGTTTGATGCACTTCCTATGCAAGCACAAATGTTCGGTTTTGATGCTATCGAACCATTTTATCCTACTAAGTGGTTATGCCACGGCGATACGATAGAGGTGGGTCAACTATCGCTTTCTGTTCGCCACTGCCCAGGACATACACCAGGCCATGTTGTGTTTTACCATGAACAGTCACAGCAGGTAGTTGTCGGCGACGTAATTTTTCAAGGTTCAATTGGACGTACTGACTTCCCTAAGGGTAATAGCAGTCAGTTAATTGAATCTATTCAGTCACAAATACTTACGCTGACTGATGATGTTGTTATCTTAGCGGGGCATGGTCCAAACACTACGGTAGGCCATGAGCGAACAACAAACCCTTTTATCAGTGGTAAGTATGGCTAAAATTGCAATTTCATTGCATAAGTAGTAGAAAATAAGCAGACTGTTTTTTAAATCAGTTATATAATTTAACCCATAATCTTAAAGAAAAAGAAATAAAATGTCTCTTAACCAAGTAGATCGCCAAATTTTGGCATTATTACAGCAAGATGCTAGCTTATCAACGGCAGAGATTGCCGATAAAGTTGGTTTGTCTCAATCGCCATGTTGGCGTCGTATTGCTAAGCTTGAGCAAGATGGCTACATCAAAGGTAAAGTTGCTTTGCTTGATGAGAAAAAGCTTGGCTTTGATATGTTAGTCTATGCCCATGTTCGTTTATCAAATCACGGCAGAACAAATTTAGCTGAGTTTGAACGATTAATTATGAGCTACGACGAAGTCACTGAGTGTTACAGTATGGCTGGTACAATGGACTTTATGCTTCGTATTATCTCTAAAGGTATTGAAGGCTATGAGCAATTTGTTCGCGATAACCTGTTAAACCTAGAGTTTGTACAAGAAGTTCATTCTAATGTCACTATGACGTGTGTTAAACGTAGTACGTCTTTACCACTTTAGTTTTTATTTACTACGATTGATAACAGTTAAAAACGGTTAGTACTTAACAGTACTGACCGTTTTGTTGTTAATAATTGTTAACTTTTCTGCTTTTTGCTAGAATTGCGCGCCTTGCCGAAACGTATTCACTACAAAGAGGAACTTAATGTTTAACTTACTCAGCAAAGCGCCAAGCTCTGCTAAAAATGATATTTTATCTGGCTTGACGGTCGCACTGGCATTGGTGCCTGAAGCTGTTGCATTCGCTTTTGTTGCTAATGTAGAGCCTTTAGTCGGTTTGTATGCTGCCTTTATTGTTGGTTTGATCACCGCTATTTTTGGTGGCCGTCCAGGTATGATTTCTGGTGCTACCGGCGCATTAGCCGTTGTAATGGTAAGTTTAGTATTAGATCACGGAGTAGAATATTTATTTGCGACCGTGCTTTTAATGGGCATTCTGCAGGTCTTAGCGGGTGTCTTTAAACTTGGTAAATTTATTCGCATGGTTCCGCATCCCGTTATGCTCGGCTTTGTTAATGGTCTAGCTATTGTTATTTTCTTAGCACAATTAGGTCAGTTCAAAGTACCTGATGGCATGGGAGGGCAGCAGTGGATGGAAGGTCAAGCCTTGTATATTATGCTTGGCTTAGTGGCACTTACAATGGCAATTATCCATTTTTTACCTAAACTGACTACGGCTGTGCCTTCTTCATTAGTTGCAATTGTCACAGTTACAGCATTGGTAATTGGTTTTGACTTAGAAGCGCGTACCGTTCTTGATTTCTTAAAAGGTATGACGGGTAATGAGCAAGCAACTATTGCCGGTGGTTTACCACAATTTCACATCCCTATGGTGCCATTTAACCTAGAAACATTAAAAATTATTTTCCCTTATGCGCTTGTTCTTGCGGCAATTGGTTTAATCGAGTCATTACTAACATTAACCTTAATTGACGAAATAACAGAAACACGTGGTCACAGTAACAAAGAGTGCATCGGTCAAGGTGCTGCGAATATTACCTGCGGTTTCTTTGGAGCGATGGGCGGTTGTGCGATGATCGGTCAGTCAATGATTAATATTAACTCTGGTGGTCGTTCACGTTTATCTGGTATCAGTGCTGCATTATTGCTGCTAGCGTTTATTATTTTCGCTGCAAGTCTAATTGAAATGATCCCACTGGCTGCACTTGTCGGTGTTATGTTTATGGTTGTTCTTGGTACGTTTGAATGGGCAAGCTTTAAGATGATGAAGCGTGTGCCTAAGTCTGATGCCTTTGTGATTGTTCTTGTATCGGGTGTAACGGTAGTTACTGACCTTGCTATTGCGGTATGTGTTGGTGTTATTGTATCGGCACTGGTATTTGCTTGGCAGCATGCAAAACATATTTACACAAACAATTATATTGATGAGCAAGGCTCAAAAGTATACGAACTTCATGGTCCATTATTCTTTGGTTCAGTGAAAAACTTCGCTGAGTTATTTGATGTTAAAAATGACCCTGAAGATGTGATCATCGAATTTAAGCATAGCCGAGTAGCAGATCACAGTGCGATTGAGGCAATTGATAACTTAGCAGATAAATATGCTAAAACGGGCAAGAAATTGCACTTACGCCACTTGAGTCCTGATTGTATCCAACTTCTACATAATGCGCGTGATTTAGTTGAAGTAAACGTGATTGAGGATCCGCATTATAAGGTAGCTTCTGATAAGTTAGCTTAAATAGACAATGTTTAAAAAGCGAAGGCGGCTGTCGTCTTCGCTTTTTTTATACCTGAATTATGCGTTAAGGCTATAAAAAATTAAGATAGGCGGCAGTGCTTTGTATAACTGTCTATCGGTATAATAACTATAAGTTTGTAAGGTAACTTGATATTTTGAATTGGCAATCATTAGTTGATAATCGACAACGTTTTTTCTGGGTTTTGCAAATTGCAGGCTGGATAGGGTATGCGTTAGTTAATTACATCGGCTCTAAAGTATTTGAAATGCGTGATATTTACGTGTTTGTTATTGTATTAAATGCTTATGCTGGTTGTTTAATGACAGTGCCTTTACGCTACATGTATCGCAAAGTGTGGAATGCTTCGCCTTGGGTACTCATGTTAGTGGTATTTGGTGCCTCTTATTTAACGGGCACACTTTGGGCTGTAGTACAAAAATTTAATTTATGGGAGATATACCGCCATGGTTATCGCCCAAATGAGTGGTTTTATTACTTTCAGCAAGGTTTAGATTCAGTTTATATTATCCTTTGTTGGAGTGGATTATATTTTGGTATTAAGTATTACCAGTTATTGCAAAGTGAACGTCAAAAGGCTTTAAAAGCGACAACAATGGCTCACGAAGCACAACTTAAGATGCTACGCTATCAGCTTAATCCGCACTTTTTATTTAATACGCTTAATGCAATCTCTACACTTATTTTGGTTAAAGAGAATAAAGATGCTAATTTAATGGTGTCTAAATTAAGTGATTTCTTGCGTTATACACTCAATACAGATCCAATTAAAAAAGTTCCATTAGAGCAAGAAATTCATGCATTAATGCTGTACTTAGAAATTGAAAAAGTACGCTTTGATGAGCGTTTACAAATTAACGTTGATGTAAGCGAACAAGCAAAAAAAGCCTTAGTACCAAGTTTAATTCTCCAGCCGTTGATAGAAAATGCCATTAAGTATGCGATAGCACAACTCAACGAGGGCGGGGTCATTGATATTAAGGCACAAGTTTTTGCAAATGAATTATTATTGGAAGTAGGCGATAATGGTCCTGGCACTGAGCTTAAAAATGGTCAGCTTGTTAATTCTCAAGGGGTTGGTATAGCTAACACTCAGGATCGATTAAAAACACTTTATGAGAACAACTACTCGTTTGTTCTCTCTGACAATACGCCAAGTGGATTAAAAGTAAATCTGCGCGTTCCGTTTGAAAAGGCTGTTAAGAAATGAGCAAAATTAGAACTTTGATCGTTGATGATGAACCGCTTGCAAGGAAAGGCTTAGCCGTTCGACTTTCTGAATTTGAAGACATAGAAGTAATTCGTTTATGTAGCAATGGTCAAGAAGCAATAGATGAGTGCTTATCAGGGAATATAGAACTGGTATTCTTAGATATTCAAATGCCAAATATGAATGGTTTTGAAGTGGCCCGCGCTTTAAGCGAAAGTGTTAATCCATTGCCTGCCATTGTGTTTGTAACTGCGTTTGATCAGTTTGCGGTAAAAGCATTCGAGATTCATGCATTGGATTATATTCTTAAACCAGTCGATGACAACAGACTAAAACAGGCGGTAGAAAAAGTGCATACTTATTTAAAAACACAACAAGATAACGCCCATAAGAAGAAACTAGCAAGCTTTGTGGCTGGTATTACTGGCAACAATTGTGAAGAGATTTTGAAAAAGCTTGCGACAGGCGATAGCCTTGCAGATCGTCGTTATCCTGAATCACTGGCAGTAAAAGAGCAGGGCGAAATTGTTCGTGTTCCTGTTGTTACAATTCAATGGGTTGATGCTGCAGGTGACTATATGTGTTTACATTGCCAAGATGGCCAAACTCATATCTTACGTAAAACCATGAAAGAGCTAGAGCAAGAGTTAGATCCGCAACTGTTTGTTCGTGTTCACCGCAGTGCCATTGTTAACACCAAACAAATTAGTAAGCTCGTCACTCAGGTGAGTGGGGAGTACTTGTTAGTTCTCGATAATGGACAAGAGTTAAAAGTTAGCCGCAGCTATCGTGACAAAGTAAAAGCTGCACTAGCAAGTTAATAAGCTTTCATAATCAGTTAAAGAAAAAAAAGGCGCAATCAATGCGCCTTTTTTTAATCAGTGATTGCAACAGTTTAAACTGTCACAATCTTCATTGTATTGGTAGCACCAATAGTTTCCATCGCATCACCGTGCGTTAAAATCACAGTATCTCCGGTGCTTAAAGAACCAAGTTCTACTAATGTATTGAGTGCTTCGCGAACCATATTTTCATCTTCACACTTAGTTGAATCAAAAAACACAGGGTAAACACCGCGATACAATGCAGTTTGACCTAAAGTGCTAGCGTGACGTGATAATGAGTAAATTGGTAAGCCAGAGCTAATGCGCGACATTAACTTAGCTGTGCTACCTGATTCAGTCAGTGTCACAATCGCTTTTACAGAATCAAGGTGGTTGGCTGCATACATAGCAGACAGTGCAATTGATTCAGCATTAGATGAAAAGCGGCTGTCTAAACGGTGCTTAGAAACGTGAGTTTCTTTTTGAGACTCAGCACCTAAACATACGCGGGCCATAGTAGCAACGGTTTCTTCAGGGTAGTCACCAGCTGCTGTTTCAGCAGATAACATTACTGCATCAGTGCCATCTAGAACTGCATTTGCAACGTCCATAACCTCAGCGCGTGTTGGCATCGGGTTATCAATCATTGATTCCATCATTTGCGTTGCTGTTACCACAGTACGGTTTAGTGAACGTGCGCGGCTAATAATTAGCTTTTGTTTACCAACGAGGGCAGCATCACCAATCTCAACACCAAGGTCGCCACGAGCAACCATAACAGCATCAGAAGCAAGTACGATATCATCAACTGCTTCAACTGTTTCTACAGCTTCTGCACGTTCGATTTTGGCAAGAAGCTGCGCGTTAGAACCAGCAGCTTCTGCTAATGAGCGAACATAGCGCATGTCATCGCCACTACGTGGGAATGATACTGCAATATAATCAACACCAATTTCTGTGGCTGTGATTAAATCTTCTTTGTCTTTATCTGTAAATGCCGGAGCCGTAAGACCACCACCTAAGCGGTTGATACCTTTATTGTTAGAAAGTACACCACCCACAGTGACTGTGGTGTGAACTAAATGACCATCTACGCTATCAACAGTCAGTTGGATAAGGCCATCATTTAATAACAGTAAGTCACCTGATTTAACATCGTTTGGTAACTCTTTATAATCGATACCTACAGCATTTACATCGCCTTGGCCTTTTTCCATTTTTGCATCTAAGGTAAATTTAGCGCCAACTGCTAAGTTTACTTTACCGTCTTTAAACGTAGATACGCGGATTTTTGGACCTTGTAAATCAGCAAGAATTGCAATGTGCTTGCCTAAACGCTTTGCAATATCGCGAACTGCTTGTGCGCGGTCTTTGTGATCTTGTGCTACGCCGTGTGAGAAGTTCAAACGAACCACATTTGCACCTGCACGAATGATTTTTTCTAAGTTGTTATCGCGATCGGTTGCCGGCCCAAGTGTCGCAACAATTTTAGTGCGTCTTAGCATCAAATTCTCCTGTGCGCTTAAAAATATTAAGCGAATTGATGGTTATCTATTAAAATGTTGTGCTTATTTAATAGCATATAAATGAATCAAATTAAGCTTAATGCAGAATTCATAAGTAAAAAATCATTGTTTTTACGTATGAGTATCTGGCTCTTAGTATTAAATACAGAGTTTACAAAGCATTAATGACGCTATTATGACACCGGTGTCAGGTAGCGTCAATACACATACCTTTTTAAAGGGTATTATAAAAATCTGGTCCGATGCCCTTATTAATTTGATATACTAACCCCAGCTTGCTGCGTGCCTTTTATAGATTTATAGCAAGTTAGCTCGGAAGCTCGCATTTTTGGGCTGCTTGGGTATAATGCGCGCGTATTTATTTTGATTAACTAACCAATAGTTGTTACCGAGGAGGACACTAAATGCAAGTTGCATTAGTAGGGTTAGGCGTTATGGGTAAAAATCTTGCCCTCAACCTGATTGAAAAAGGGCTGACATTAGTAGCTTATGATAAAAACCCAGATGCGGGTGCCGAGTTACTAAGCTGTGCGAAAGCACTAGGTTTGGCAGACCGTTTACATATTGTGTCTGATTTAAATGATATGGTTAGACGCTTAGAGCCGCCTCGTTCGATTCTACTTTTAGTTCCTGCTGGTGAATTGGTTGATAAAGTATGTACAGAGCTTGCAGAAGCAGGCGTTGACTGTGATGACATTATCGTAGATTGCGGCAATAGTAACTATAAAGACGGCATAAGCCGTAAACTTAAATATCAAAACAAATTTGAATTTGCCACTATGGGTATTTCTGGCGGTGCCGAAGGTGCTCGTCACGGCCCAGCTATGATGGCAAGTGGTTCAGAAGGCGGCTGGGAGCGTGTTGAGCCGTGGTTTGAAAAAGTAGCTGCAAGCTATAAAGGTGAGTCATGCTTTGCCCGTGTTGGCCAATCTGCAAGTGGTCACTTTGTGAAAATGGTTCATAACGGTATCGAATATGCGTTAATGCAATTAATTGCAGAAATGTATCAACTATTACGTTTAGGTACTAATCGTTCACCAAAAGAAGTGGCTGACATTTTCAATGAATGGTCTGAAGGCACATTAAATAGCTACTTACTGTCAATCTCAAGCCATATCTTGAGCCTCGAAACAACAGAAGGTGAACCGCTAGTTGATTTAATCGACAACAAGGTTGGCGCTAAAGGCACTGGTTTATGGACTGCGCAAAATGCGCTAGAGCTTGGTATTGCTGTACCATCATTAGTGGCAGCTGTTCAAGCACGTCACTTAACAAATACTTGTGATACGCATGCTGCTAAAGAAATGACTTACGCTGCTAAAGCAACTGACACAGTTGATTTAGACTTAGCTGAGCTAAAAGATGCATTCACTCTGGCAAGTTTACTTGCTTATCGTCAAGGTTTAGCACTTATCAAAGGTGCATCACGCGCTCATCAGTGGAAAGTTGATCTTTCTAAAACGCTACAAACATGGCGCGCAGGCTGTATTATCCGTGCTGATTACTTAGACAACGTTGCTGAAGGTGTAGAATTTATTGATTCTATGCAGCGTGAGTCAGCAGCTTTACGTAAAGTGACAGGTGCAGCGGTTGCTTCTGGTCTTGCTTTCCCTGTATTAACAGCAACGCAAACTTACATTGCGACGTTAACAACACCAAGCAATGGTCACCTTGTGCAAGCACAACGAGATTACTTTGGTGAACATGGTATTAAAACCCACAGCGGTGAAATATGCCATTTAACTGACTTAGTTGAGATTGACGAAAAAGTTCGTTAATCATCAAAAAACGAAAAAAGGCACCAATTGGTGCCTTTTTTTAACGGCTTAACTCGCCGCGAAGGTTATCTTGCATCAAGTGTCGAATTGTTTCTACTTCAAGTTTTTGACTAAATAAGTAGTGCAACTTGGTCAAACAGGCTTCTAATGTCATATCATAGCCGCTAATAACACCGCAATTAAGCAAAGCATTCCCTGTGGCATAGCCGCCCATATTCACTTGGCCTTTTAAACATTGCGTTAAATTAACAATCACCATACCGCGCTTACTTGCATCATTCAGAATATCTATAAATGCAGAGTCTTGTGGCGCATTACCCACACCAAAACTCAAGAGTACCAAGGCCTTTATATTGTCGTTTACTAAACTTTTTACCACTTCAGGGCTGATACCCGGATATAAGTAAAGTACACCAATAGGCTGTGGTGTAATATTGGAAACTTGCAGTGCATTATCAACGTAAGGACTTAGCTGGCCTTTGATAAGTTGAATATTAATTCCTGACAATGCTAAAGGTTCAAGATTCGGAGAGGCAAATGCATCAAAGCCATCAGCATGGGCTTTTGTTGCACGGTTACCACGGAATAATTGGTTATTAAAGAATAGGCTTACTTCTGCAATTGGGTAATTAGCTGCTAAATACATTGCATTGAGTAAGTTGACTTGGCCATCAGAACGAAGCTGCGAAAGCGGAATTTGCGAGCCTGTGACAATTACAGGTTTTGTCAGGTTCTCAAACATAAATGACAGGGCAGAAGCGGTATAAGCCATAGTATCTGTACCGTGCAGAACCACAAAGCCATCATAGTCTTGGTATTTACTCTTAATATCGTCAGCAATTAGTTGCCAGTGGGCAGGTGACATATCTGAAGAATCAATCAGTGGACAATATTCGTGAATATCAAACAAAGGCATTTCGTCACGATTAAATTCTGCATTATTGACCACAGTTTCGGTTAAAAAACCTTCAGCCGGTACATAGCCTCGGCTCGATTTTTTCATCCCGATGGTACCACCTGTGTAGGCGATATATATACGTTTACGTTTCATAAAAAAGGCCCAGTTAAATAACTGGGCCTAGTATACCTAAAATTGAATTGCTAAGTAACTTATTGAATTACATTACACACCAAACAACGAGCGTATACGCCTTGTGGATCGTTGTAATCTTTAAGATTGTCAATTTCACTACTTAGTTGCTTGATCAGGCTCTGTAAATTAGCTTGTGTAGCCAATACTGATTGTGATGAATCAGACTTAGCAAAGAAGCTTTTAACTGCTGCTGTACCAAAGATATCTTGAAGCATTTGCTCTTGCAGTGTAAGCGATTGTTTGATGGTTTTAACATCATAATGCTTAAGTTTAGCTAGTTCAGCGGCAGCTTCAATTGCATCTTGCTTGTCACCCAGTTTATCAACTAAACCAAGCTCTTTTGCTTGTGTTGCAATCCATACACGACCTTGAGCAATTTTATCTACTTGTTCAGGTGTCATATTGCGCGCTTCAGCCACAACATCTAAAAAGCGTTTATATGCATTTTCAACACTTAGTTGGATAATATCTGCCATTTTCTCATCAAGCGGTCGCGCAATTGAGAAGCCTGCAAGATCTGTTGTCGCAACACCATCTGAATAAATACCCAGTTCAGCCATAGTATTTTCAAATGTCATGAACGTACCAAACACACCAATTGAACCTGTAATTGTGCTAGGTGCAGCCCAAATTTCATTGGCGGCAGAGGCAATCCAGTAACCACCCGATGCTGCCACCGAGCTCATAGAAGCAATAACCGGTTTACCAGCAGCCTTCAGAGCTAAAACTTCAGCTCGAATAACTTCAGATGCGAACATACTGCCGCCGCCTGAATCTATACGTAATACCACTGCTTTTACTTTGTCATCTAAACGAGCTTTACGAAGTAGGGCAGCTGTAGAATCACCACCGATTTCACCGGCTTTACGTTCGCCATCGACAATAGTGCCTTTAGCAACAACAACCGCTACTTTTTCAGTGATTGGGTTGTCAAATTCAACAGGTGGTTTTACCAATGATAGATATTCACGGAAACTGACTTGCTTAAAGGTTTTACCGGTTTCTTCTGCACCGACTAATTCAATCAGTTGCTGGCGAATTTGCTGTGATGTTTTTAAAGAATCAACCCACTGATTGTTCAAAGCGTACTGACCAGAGTTACCGTCAACGGCCTGCATTTTAGCTAAGTACACATCCATATCTTCATCAAAATTGCTTTCATCGAATGGGCGGCTTGCAGCAACATCTGTTTTATATTCTTTCCAAAGTGCTGTTAACCAAACGCTGTTCGCTTCTTTAGCTGCATCAGACATGTCGTTGCGAATAAATGGCTCGACTGCTGATTTATAAGTACCAACACGGAAAATATGCTGTGTTACTTTTAGCTTTTCTAATGCTTCTTTAAAGTAAAGAGGGAACATGCCATAGCCTTCGATACTCACACCACCGTATGGATGCATTGAGATTTCGTCAGCATGAGCTGCAATATAATATTGTGCTTGAGTGTAATAATAGCCTGTAGCAATGACTTGTTTACCAGCCGCTTTAAACTCATCGATAGCTTTAGTAATTTGCTTAAGCTTATTGATGTGTGCACTAGGCATTTTTTGTAGGTCAAGTAGCATTACAGTGATGCGATCATCATTGGTTGCTTCGTTGATAACTTCGATTACATCATCAAGTAAAATTTCTGATGGTGCTTCTTTACCCATAGTTGCGTCATTAATCGCAGCTTCTACAGGATCAACGTAAGTTTTTTCTTCAACTATTGGGCCATTTAAGTTGAGGCGCAACACAGTTCCGTCTGCTACTTTTACTTTGTCTTCTTCACCTGTTATTGCAACGAAAAAGAGTATTACTAGTAATAAAAATAAAATGTTTAGGACTAAACGGCGGGAGAAGTTAATCCCAGTCCAAATGCCTTTAAATATCTTTGCTAGCAAAATAAATCCTTAATTCAATACAGCTTTGTAATGACTCATCTTAGCTTAGATTAACTTTAAATTTAACTGTTAAATAGTAACAGAGTGTTTAAAAAGACAATTTGCTACAGAATATTTACTAGCGAAAAGTTGATTATTCTAAGTTATTACCGCAGAATCTATTTCAAGTAGAGGTTCGACCAGTTAACGGGGCACACAATGTTAGAACAAAAATTACAATTACAGCATACCGAACTTCGTAACCGTTTGGTTATGGGATCAATGCATACCGGCTTAGAAGAGGGATGGCACAACCGTAAACGCTTGCGCGCATTTTATGAAGCACGTGCAAAGGGTGGCACTGGATTAATTATAACTGGTGGTTACAGTCCAAATTTACGAGGTAAGCTATCGCCTTTCGCCTCAACGTTTAACTCGTTTTATGATGTGATTAAACATCGCGCATATACGGATGCAGTGCATCAACATGGCGGAAAAATTTGCTTACAATTATTACATGCTGGCCGTTATGCATATCATCCATTTAATCAAGCACCAAGTGCTATTCAAGCACCTATTAATCCTTATAAACCTAAAGAAATGTCGTTAGGCTCAATTAAAAAGACTATTAAAGACTTTGCAAACTCAGCAAAACTAGCTGAAAAAGCAGGTTACGATGGTGTTGAAATAATGGGGTCTGAAGGCTATTTGATTAATGAGTTCATGGCTAACCATACTAATAAACGTACGGATAGTTATGGAGGTAGCCTTGAAAATCGTATGCGTTTAGCTATTGATATTGTAAAAGCTGTACGCGCTAAAGTAAGTGAAAAATTTATTATTGTATTTCGCTTATCTGTAATGGATCTGATCCCAAACGGCTCGACACCTGAAGAAGTTAAACAGCAAGCGCTTGCACTTGAAAAAGCGGGTGTTGACATCTTTAACACGGGGATTGGTTGGCACGAAGCACGTGTTCCAACAATAGCGAGCATGGTACCACCGGGTGCCTTTAAAGAGGCATCAAAACGTTTAAAAGATACAGTATCGGTACCGGTAATCGCAGTAAACCGCATTAATACACCTGAAATAGCCAATGGTATTTTAGAGGCGGGTGAGTCTGATCTAATTTCGATGGCGCGTCCTTTATTAGCTGATCCTGAGTTTTTTAATAAATACGTAAATAACAAGTCAGAGCAAATCAATATCTGTATTGGCTGTAATCAGGGTTGTTTAGACCATGTATTTAAAAACAAACGTGCGACTTGCTTAGTTAACCCACAGGCTGCTTTTGAATTAGACTATAGCCTTGAAAAAGCGTCATCTTCTCGTTTAGTGCTTGTTGTTGGTGCAGGCCCCGCTGGTCTGGCTGCTAGTTGCTATTTAGCAGAAAAAGGTCATAAAGTGACTCTAATTGAGCGTAAAGAGCAGATGGGCGGTCAATTTAATTTAGCAATGCAAGTACCTGGTAAGGAAGACTTTAACCATACTCTTAATTACTTTACTAATGAGTTAAAACGCTTAAATGTTGATTTAAAGCTAGGCACTGAATTTACAGAAAACATGCTAAACCAATACGATGATGTTGTGTTTGCAACAGGTGTAAGACCTCGTGAAGCAAAAATTGAATGTAACGATGGCAAGCGTGTGTTTGCCTATGATGAAGTGATCCGCGGTGAGGTAGAGCTAGGTAACAAAATAGCGATTCTAGGTGCCGGCGGTATTGGTTTTGATATGGTTGCCTTTTTAAGTGAACACAAAGGGCAGACTATTGAGCAATTCAAAACTCAATGGGGTATTGAATGTGAAGCTGCACCTGAAAAAGATAACCGCCAAATATACATGCTTAAGCGAAGTGCAGGGCGTTTTGGTAGTGAACTGGGTAAAACAACGGGTTGGATCCATCGTCAAGTTGCTAAACAGCATGGTGTAAAACAAATTGCTGAGTGTCAGTACCTTAGCTTTGACAACCAAGGTTTGAAAATTACTGTTAAAGGTGAAGAGCAAATCTTAGATGTTGATACTGTGATTGCTTGTATTGGTCAGGTTTCAAATACAGAAACATTCGAAAAACAAACAGAAAACGCCAAAGTTCACGTTATTGGTGGAGCCAAACTAGCTGCCGCTATTGATGCGAAACGTGCGATTTTTGAAGCGCTACAAGTCGCTCGTAAAATTTAATTGAAAGTAAACTAGAAAACCCGCGGTCTGTGTGATTAATCTAATTAGTCACGAGACCGCAATGTTGATCACACACTTATTACCTCTTTACCAACGCATCTTAACTAAACTTCAGTTTTTAGATGGACTACCCAGCCTATTTATTCGCTTAATATTAGCCCCAGTGATGATTATTGCCGGCTTTAATAAACTTGCCTTAAGCGGTGATGTTACCCATTTTTATCAATACTTTTTACCCTCTGATGATATCGTCGCTTGGTTTGGCAATAGTGAATGGGGGTTAGGCCTACCAATGCCCTCTGTACTGGCCTTTTTAGCAGCATGGACAGAGTTTTTAGGCGGCATTTTGCTGTTATTAGGTCTGTTCACACGTTTAGTAGCAATCCCCTTAATGATAACTATGCTTGTTGCTGCAACGACTGTGCACGCAAGTAATGGCTGGTTTGCTGTTACCCCAACAGATGCGAGTACCAGCCCTGCAAGAGTCCTCAGTTGGCTTGCAATTCCTGCAAGTGAAGCCAGTTTGATTAATTCAAAAGAAGCGGGTGAGAGACTATCTAAAATGCGCGAGTTATTAGAGACTCATGGTTATACGGAATACCTGTATGCTAAAGGGAAACCTGTGATTTTAAATAATGGTATTGAGTTTTCAGCGATCTATTTCGTGATGCTACTGAGCTTATTTTTTTCGGGGGGAGGTCGCTATTTTAGCCTCGATTATTGGCTTGTTAGAAATCGCACTAAGCTCTTTATTGCAAGTGAATATAAATGATAAGCTAGAACTTTAATGCCTTTATAAAATGAGGCGCTGTATTAATGTTTTAATAGGAATTAAATGGACGCTTTAACTCTTTTACAAACTCGACAATCAGATCCACGTCTTATTGCTCCGGGTCCATCAGAAGAACAGCTTGAGATTATTCAAAGAGCTGCAATAAAAGTACCGGATCATGGTTGCCTTGCTCCTTGGCGTTTTATTGTTGTTGAAGGCGATGCTCGGCATGCATTAGGTGATATTTATCATCAAGCTGCAGTTGCTGAACATCAAGATGAGCGCACGGTTAATCGTGCAAAAGAACTACCACTTCGTGCGCCTATGATTATCATTGCAATTGCTGATGTAAAAGAAAACCCTAAAGTGCCACGTATTGAACAAGTTCAAAGTGCTGGTTGTGCAGTGCTTGCCATGCAGCAGGCCGCTTTTGCCCAAGGATTAGGTGGGATCTGGCGCACAGGCTATTTTGCTCAAAGTGAATCAGTCAAAAAAGCTTTAAATTGTAAAATTGATGACGAGATAGTTGGCTTCTTATATTTAGGTACTCCTGAAGTTGATATTAAAAAGCCTATTAGGCATAAACCAGATACTTTTTTTGAGAGACTTTAAAAATTAGGAACTTTTTTATATTTATGCAGTCAGATGCTATTAAGCTTGCATGTGTTAGTTTAATTAATTTAGGCTGCAGTGTAAGAATTATTAGGATGCAAAAAACAAAATAATTATTCTTCAGTGTGTTTTTTAATCGGTTGTTTTTTGTTAACGTAGGGATAGTCTTAAAAAATAACGATAAAGAAGACGAGGACAATGGGAAACTTATTTTTACGAGAAAAAGAAAATTGGTTCGCTTGGTCAATATGGGGCATTATAGGTGCTGCCGTCACTTTCTTTGTGGCTATCTCAACTAGAGCGCCACAATTTCTAGGCTTATCTGCTATTGGGTTTTTGTTGTTACTTACGTGGTGGATGCACAGTACTAAGCGGTTTGATTTTGGTCGCGCTTTTAAAGTTTGTTGTTATGTATTGACCTTAACCTGCTTACCCGCATTTTTATTAGTGATAGTACCGAATAACAATTTAAACAAAATAGACGTTATTGTTCAGGGGGCAGGGTTTGCTCTTATCAGTTTAATTGTCTGTTTTGTCTGCTCAATGATTGCACGTCGACCTAAACAGTATTACTAAATATGAGTTTTTATTGTTTTTTTACAATTAAGGCTTTACATCGACCACGGTAACTAATATTATGCGCGCCGTACGGAGAGATGGCAGAGTGGTCGAATGCACCGGTCTTGAAAACCGGCAGGGGTTTGTAGCCCCTCTAGGGTTCAAATCCCTATCTCTCCACCATTATTTAAAAAAACCGCCTACAGGGCGGTTTTTTGCTATCTGGAGATAAATAATGTCAGCAAGCACACCTTCTACGCCTATAAGAATGATAAAGCATGTTTTACTTTGGTGTATCTTCTCTTATTTTTATCATAGTGGCATTAATGTACTTGTTGCTATGGCTCATGATGCACAACCAGATTACGGATTGTTATCCTCAATTGCGTATGGCATTGGTTTCAATGTACTCGTAGGTCATTTAATTGGTAAGTACGACAAACATTGGCCTGTTATTGCGGCAATATTTATCGCTGTAGTTGGGCTTGTTGTAGTGCCTTTAATATTAATGGGGCAGGCGAGTTTAAAAGATACATATTTTATTTTTGCTATGGTGATAAGTTTACCGGTTGCAACATTAGTCATTGAGAAAATAAAGCAACGAATTAGTTTAAACACTGAGCAAACGCAATAAACTAAGCGATATTCGTTGTTTTTTTATGTTAGTATGGGCACGTCTTTTAACTAAATAAACGTGAATTTAAACATGTCAGATAATTTTACAACAGACGCTGAAAAAGCAAGTTACGGTATTGGTTTACAAATGGGTGAGCAATTAAAAGCAAACCCTTTTGAAGGTTTAAACTTAAACTCTGTATTTGAAGGTATGAAAGACGCATACACTGGTAACGATTTCCAAGTTGAAATCCCAGCAATTCAAGCTGCCTTTGAAAAGATCAATGCTGAAATCCAAGCTCGCCGCGAAGAAGAAGCTAAAGTACTTGCTGCTGAAGGTATTGCCTTCTTAGAAGAAAATGCAAAACGTCCTGAAGTAACAGTAACTGAGTCAGGTCTTCAATACGAAGTGCTTACTGAAGGCAATGGTGAGAAACCAACTGTAGATTCAACAATTCGTGCGCATTACCATGGTACACTTATCAATGGTACGGTATTTGATAGCTCTTATGAGCGTGGTCAACCAGCTGAATTCCCAGTGGGTGGTGTTATCAAAGGTTGGACTGAAGCAGTACAAATGATGGGTACTGGTTCAAAATGGCGTTTATACGTACCGCATGAGCTTGCTTATGGTGAGCGTGGTGCTGGTGCTGCAATCGCACCTTTCTCAACACTAATCTTTGATGTTGAGCTATTAGAAATCATCTAATTGATTTTAATAGGTATAAAAAAACCTGCTTTAAGCAGGTTTTTTTATGTCTGAAATAAACAGCTAATTAGCTATTTGACTCAGCGTATTCTTTACACTTAACTTTGTCCTCACACTCACCATAAAGGTAAAGAGAGTGGTTAGTTAATTTAATGCCATTTTCTGTAGCAATCTCTTCTTGACGACGTTCGATTAAATCATCTTCAAATTCAACAACCTTGCCGCATTTAAGACAAACGAGGTGGTCATGGTGAGTGCTACCTGATAATTCAAATACTGACTTGCCGCCTTCGAAGTGGTGGCGAGATACAATACCTGCATCATCAAATTGGTTAAGTACACGGTAGACAGTTGCAAGACCAATCTCTTCGCCTTTGTCTAATAGAATTTTATAGACATCTTCAGCGCTGATGTGTTGATTGTCTGGAGATTGTAGAATCTCTAAAATTTTAATACGCGGCAAAGTTACTTTTAACCCTGCTTTTTTTAGTTCCAAGTTGTGATCAGTCATTCAATCTGTCTCAATTTATTTAGTTATACTAGGCATCATTAAGATGCACACGACACATTAGCAACTGTTAGAATAACGTGCCTAGTTACTAAGTGCAAAGAACAATTCGTTTGATTGCTGTTTTTTTAGACGAAAACGAACTGGTTGTGCATCTTTACATCAGCTAGTAAATGCGAGTAGTACTTGTTATTAATCAGCAAGTTCCGCTAAACACATCTCTTCATAAACTTGAGCGCACCAGTCTTTTACACGTTGCTCTGTCAGTTCAGGTTGACGATCTTCGTCAATCCCTAAGCCAACAAAGGTTTTGTCATCAATTAATGCTTTTGATGCTTCGAAGTCATAGCCATCAGTTGACCAGTGACCTACTACAATCGCGCCACGCTCAGTAACGATGTCATTGATCATACCCATTGCATCTAAAAAGTATTCAGCATAGTCTTCTTGGTCACCACAACCGAAAATTGCAACCAGTTTACCTTCGAAGTCTACTTCTTCTAATTCAGGGAAAAAATCATCCCAGTCACATTGCGCTTCACCGTAGTACCAAGTTGGAATACCGAATAACAATAAATCGAATTCAGCAATCTCTTCTTTAGAACTTTTTGCAATGTCATGAACCGCGACTAGCTTTTTACCTAATTCTTTTTGAATCATTTTAGCTACGTGTTCAGTATTACCTGTGTCGCTTCCGAAAAAAATACCTACGCTTGACATGGATTTAAAACCTTCTATCTATCAATAGCCAATCTTTCTTGTAAAATTGTTTCAATCAACGCGCTACGGCTAATATTCTGCGCATCTGCCATATCGCTTAATGCCTGATATAACTGTGATGAAACCTTAAATTCTACACGCTTTAAACCACGTGCTTTATCTCGCTTTATTTGATTACGTTTATTTACTTTTAATTGCATGTCGCGAGGTAGGGGATTTGTTTTAGGTCTACCTGGACGTTTCTCGTATTCAAATAAATCGGGTGTTGTTCTATCTGTTTCTGATTTTGCCATATCTAGCCCACACCTGCGCCTTGCCAAAAGACTTGAATAAGACCTTTAGCTATAAACCCAGAACAGCCTAAGAATAGCACTAACCAAACGATGTATCGGCCAAATTTTGGTACATCACCTTTTTTAAGGACGTCTTGAATTGCCATTCCAATAAAAAAGAAAATGCCGGCTAAGCCAAAATACAACCCTAAGGTATCAAATTCGTTAATTAACTGACTGACCATCAACGTATAAACCTTCAAAATAAACGGCGCGTACTATACCACACAAATTCATAATAATTTAGTGCGCACGATCAAAAACAGCGAAATTTATCTGTCTTTTATGTGGCTAAAAAATCGCTAATTGCTTTATTTACGGCAAGCGGTTTTTGTGCGTGTAACCAATGACCAGCGCCATGAATTATTTTTGCTTTAGCATTAGGAAATAACGCCATAATTGCAGGGCGGTGCTCAGCTAAGATGTAGTCTGAATCATTACCTTTGATGAACAAAGTATCACATAAACAAGAATCATTTTCATCAACTTGAGCTAAAATATTTTCATATTGCTGATATATAACCGCTAAATTAAAGCGCCATTGGTAGTGGCCTTGATCGTTTTTAGCAAAGCTCTTTAATAAAAACTGGCGTACACCGACTTCATCTATGTGTTTTGCAAGGACTTCATCAGCGGCTTTCCTGTCAGCAACATTTGACTCGGCTACTTCATTCAGGCCTGCGAAAATAGCACTATGACGAGGGTTATTAGCAACAGGAGAGATATCTAACACCACTAGTTTATTGATTAGCGCTGGGTGATTAAGGGCTAATTGCATAGCAACTTTACCACCCATTGAATGACCAATGATGTGAGCTTTATTAATGTTCAAGTGTTCAAGTAACTCACTGACATCTTGAGCCATAGCATGGTAATTCATGGTATCGCTGTGGAATGATTTACCATGATTTCGTAAATCGATATTCGTTACGCGGTAATTTTCAGCTAAGGCTTTTGCGATTACATTGAGGTTTTCTAGCGAGCCAAACAAACCATGGATCAACACAACGTCTGAACCTTGACCCATTTGTTGGTAGTTTAATAGCATTTTCAACTCCTAATTTTAATGGCAGTATTTTGCCTAGCGAAATAACAAATTGCAAAACATAGAGAATTACTGCGAGCTTAGGTATAATCATCGAGAACTTTTATAATGTGACCCGTAAAGACAGGAATAACATGAAAAAAATTGACATAGACGACGAGTTATATCAATACATAGCTAGCAACACGCAAAGTATTGGTGAGAGCGCTTCCACTATTTTACGTCGTTTATTAAACCTTTCTGATGGCACCTTAGCGCCCGTTGAAACAGCAACTAGCAAAACTGAACAAGAATCTCCAGTTGTTGAACCTGAACAAGCAATAGAGCAAGAACCAGCTCCTAAACACGATGAACCTGAACAAGTCGAAACTGTCACAACAGCGCAACAAGTCAAAGGTAATGTGTTTAATGTGTTAAACAAAGAAGAACTGGCAATGCAAAAAGGTGTTGTTGGTCGTTTCTTATTTATCTTGGCAGCGCTTTACAGAACACACAAAGCAGATTTTGCGAACGTTCTAGAAATTAAAGGCCGTGACCGCGTCTATTTTGCAACAAGTAAAGAGGCGTTGCTTGAAAGTGGCAGTAGTATGAATCCAAAAAATATCACCGATACAGAGTATTGGGTGATGACTAACTCAAATACAACCAGAAAAAAAATGATGCTTCATGAAGTGGCCTTAAGCCTAGGCTATAGTGCGGACGAAGCAGAAAAAATTCGTGATTACTTATAATAGGTAAGGAAATAATATGGCGATTCATCCAGAGGCAGGGAAACCTGCGCCACAACAGAGCTTAGTAAATGTTCCAAAACTAATCTCTGCTTATTACTTAAATGAACCTGATCTTGAACAAAACCCAGAGCATTGCGTTGCTTTTGGTACGTCTGGTCACCGCGGTTGTTCATTCGATGTAAAATTTAATGAATCGCATATATTAGCGATCACTCAAGCAATTTGTGATTATCGTAAAGAAAATAACATTTTTGGACCTCTGTTTCTTGGCAAAGATACGCATGCTTTAAGTGAAGCTGCTTTTAATTCAGCAATTGAAGTGTTGGTTGCGAATGAAGTGCAAGTTATTACTCAAGAGAATGACGACTATACGCCAACCCCAGTGATCAGCCACGCAGTTGTTTGTCATAATAAAGAAAATCCAAATGAATTGGCCGATGGTATCGTTGTAACTCCGTCACACAACCCGCCTGAAGATGGTGGTTTTAAATATAATCCACCGAATGGGGGACCTGCTGATACTGACGTTACTAAATGGATCGAAGATAGAGCAAATCAATTACTGCTTGAAGATTTAGTTGCTGTAGAGTTATTTCCGTTTGCTAAAGCATCACGTTCTGGCTTTATCAAATACCAAGATTTAATAACACCTTATGTCGATGACTTAGCGAACATTGTTAATTTAAAAGCTATTAGCGATGCAAAAATCAAAATTGGTGTGGATCCACTCGGTGGCTCTGGTATCAACTTTTGGCCAGTGATTGCCGAAAAATATAATTTAGACTTAACAGTCGTAAATAAGTCTGTTGATCCAACATTCTCGTTCATGCCTTTGGATAAAGACGGTAAAATCCGTATGGATTGTTCATCTCCTTATGCAATGACTAATCTTATTGCTCTAAAAGATGACTACGATATTGGTATCGGTAACGACCCTGATTATGACCGTCACGGCATTGTTACACCTGATGGTCTAATGAATCCAAATCACTTTTTAGCGGTTGCAATTGACTACTTACTAAATAACCGTGAATGGTCAAAAGATGTTGCAATTGGTAAAACGCTCGTATCTAGCGGCATGATTGATAAAGTGGTTGCACGTAATAACCGTGAAGTAAAAGAAGTACCAGTAGGCTTTAAATGGTTTGTTGAAGGCTTAAGCAAGGGGACACTTGCTTTTGGTGGTGAAGAAAGTGCAGGGGCGTCATTCTTGCGCTTCGATGGTACGGTGTGGAACACCGACAAAGACGGTTTTATCTTAGGTTTACTAGCGGCTGAGATATTAGCAGTAACGGGTAAAACACCTTCACAGCTATATAAAGAACTTGAGCAAGAGTTTGGTGCACCTATCTATAAACGTATTGATGCCCCAGCTAATGCACAGCAGAAAGCGCGTCTAAAAGCGTTATCAGCAGATGATGTAATTGCCAGTACCTTAGCGGGTGATGCTATTAAACAAAAACTAACTCATGCACCTGGCAATAATGCTGCTATTGGTGGTTTAAAGGTTGTTACCGAAAATGGTTGGTTTGCAGCTCGTCCATCAGGCACAGAAGATATCTATAAAATTTACCTAGAATCATTCAAAGGTGAAGAACATCTAGCTTTACTAGAAAAAGAAGCGAAAAAACTGGTTGATTCAGTAATTAGCTAATTTCATTTTTATCTTTTAAAACGGCTGAGATTCTCAGCCGTTTTTGTATTCTACTCTCACGTATTTTTAGGATAGGACAATGAGCTATTCAATTCCTTCATATCTTGACGAATTAAAAAGCAATGGCGACTTTTTAACCTTAACCCGTAACAATGAATTTTCACTTGAGCCTTGTGCATTCACCCTTGAAAATGGCACTGCTGTGACAGTTCATGATACGGGCATCATTGAATTTCAACCAAATCAGCAAACAAACAAAGATATTGTTCTTTCAAGTGCGATACATGGCAACGAAACGGCGCCAATTGAAATTTGTGACCAATTAATTAGAGCAATTATTAAAGAAGAACTGCCGCTTAAGCAGCGTGTACTGTTTATTTTTGGTAATCCAAAGTCGATTAATATCGGTAAGCGCTTTGTAGATGAAAACCTAAACCGCCTGTTTAACGGTCACCATACTGTAGAAGGTATTGCTTCAAACCCTGAGCGAGTTCGTGCAAAGCAGCTTGAGGATGTTGTTTCTGATTTTTTCCAAAGAGGCAACCACAACAGTGAGCGTTTTCATTATGACCTTCATACTGCAATTCGTGGCTCTAAAAATGAAAAGTTTGCTGTATACCCATTCTTACATGGAAAACCGTGGAAAAAATCACAGCTGCAATTTTTACTCAGCTGTGGTGTAAACACAGTATTAATGATGAAATCAGCGGCAACAACGTTTAGTTACTACTCGTCGTTTGTACATGGTGCTGATTCATTTACGGTAGAGCTTGGTCAAGTAAAGCCATTTGGTGAAAACGACATGAGCCGATTCGAGAAAACCAAACAAACTTTAACTGCATTAATTAGTCAAGAAAAGGTGGATTATAAAGAATTTAATGCAGGTGATTTTGAGTTGTTTTCAGTTTATAGAACAATAAACCGTACGTGTGAAGACTTTAGCTTCCCATTTGCTGATGATGTAGAAAACTTCACCGGTTTTGCAAAGGGTGAATTATTGGCAATTGATGGTCAGACCAGATATGAAGCGGAGGTAGAGGGTGAAGCTATTATCTTCCCAAACGCTGATGTAGCCTTAGGTCAGCGTGCTTTGCTTACCGTTATCCCAATGCAAGTTGATAGCAACTTTATTTAAAATCTCTGCATTAACACCCATCTATATTAAGTTAACTATATGACTATAAAGAGTTTATTTTGTTGTATAGTTAACTTTCCATGCGTTTTTAGCCATTTCTCATCTATTCGTCTATGATTAGTTGAATAACAACTTACGTTAACGTAAAGTGACGGCAGTTTAATTTAATTAGATTGAATATTGCGCAAACTTTATCCTTACAGCAAATGCTGATAATAAACACAAATAAGGGCAGTGGCGTAGGTTTCTGACAACGAAAGAAGGTAGGTTATGAGTAATCCAAATAACGTATCGCTAAACATTAATCATGATCTGTCATTTATTGATGGTCACGCATTAACGATCCCTACATTAAGTATTCTTAATGAGGAAGGCGACATTCATGAAGGTGCCACCGCACCCGATATCGACAAAGCAACCGCAATCCGTTTATACGAGACAATGCGTTTTATTCGAGCACTTGATGAACGTATGCAAGCAGCACAGCGTCAGGGTCGTGTAAGCTTTTATATGCAATGTTTAGGTGAAGAAGCGGCTGTAACCGCATCAGCAGCAGCGCTTGACCAAAACGATATGATCATGGCCCAATACCGTGAACAAGCCGCTTTGCGATACCGAGGTTTTACACTTGACCAATTCATGAACCAAATGTTTTCAAACGAAAAAGATTTGGGTAAAGGTCGCCAAATGCCAATTCATTATGGCTCACGCGAACTTAACTACATGACAATTTCATCACCACTTGGTACGCAAATTCCGCAAGCAACAGGTTATGCGTATGGTCAAAAAGTTCGCCATATTGACCAACAAACAGGTGAGTTAAACAGCACAATTGATAACATCACCATTTGTTATTTTGGTGAGGGTGCAGCCTCAGAAGGTGATTTTCATGCGGGCTTGAATATGGCTGCTGTTCACCAAGCGCCAGTTATCTTTTTTGCTCGTAATAATGGCTATGCGATTTCAACCCCTGCTGATGAGCAATTTAAAGGGGATGGTATTGCTTCTCGTGGTGTCGGTTATGGTATTAAAACAATCCGTGTTGATGGTGCTGATGCCCTTGCAGTTTATGCTGCAACTAAAAAAGCACGTGAAATTGCCACTAAACATGGTGAGCCAGTTTTAATTGAATCAATCGCTTATCGTTTAGGGGCTCATTCAACGAGTGACGACCCAAGCGGCTACCGCAGCAAAGACGAAGAAGCTAAACACAAAGGCTGTCCAATCGAACGTTTCCGTAACTGGTTACTAAAACAAGGTTGGTTAGACGAAGCGCAAGACGCAAAAGACAAAGAAACAATTCGTGAAGAAATTTTAGCAGCGCTTAAGCGTGCTGAAAAAGTAGCAAAACCAGCATTAGAAGATCTCATTTCTGATGTTTATGATAAGCCAATCCCATCACTGCAAAAACAATACGAACAATTAAAAGAGCACATTTTGCAGCATCCTGATGCTTATCCAACAACTGCTGGGAGATTAAAGTAATGGCTAAAATGAACATGCTTCATGCAATTAACTCTGCCCTTGATATCACCATGGCAGAGCATCCAAATGCATGTATTTTTGGTGAAGACGTTGGTTATTTTGGTGGTGTATTCCGTGCAACATCGGGCTTACAAGAAAAATATGGTAAGCACCGTGTGTTTAATACACCGTTAACTGAGCAAGGTATTTTAGGTTTTGCTAATGGTTTAGCGGCGTTTGGTGCACCTGCTTTAGCTGAAATTCAATTTGCAGATTATATTTTCCCTGCATTTGACCAAATCGTGAATGAATCAGCTAAATTCCGTTACCGCAGTGGTAATGAATTTAATGTAGGCAATCTAACAATTCGTACTCCTTATGGCGGTGGTATCGCAGGTGGTTTATATCACTCACAATCACCAGAAGCCTATTTTGCTCATACACCGGGTTTGAAGTTAGTTGTGCCACGTAATCCTTATCAAGCAAAAGGCTTACTTCGTGCATCAATTAAAGATGATAACCCTGTTATTTTCTTTGAGCCAAAACGTTTATACCGTGCATCAACGGGCGAAGTACCAGAAGAAGATTACAGCATCGAACTTGGCAAAGCTGAAGTTGTGCAAGAAGGCACTGATGTCACTTTGCTTGCTTGGGGCGCACAGATGGAAATCGTTGAAGATGCGGCTAAAAAAGCAGCTGAACAAGGTATTAGTTGTGAAGTTATCGACTTACGTACTATTTTACCTTGGGATGTTGAGACAATCGCTAAATCAGTGACTAAAACAGGTCGTTTAGTCGTTAGCCACGAAGCACCAATCACTAATGGTTTTGGGGCTGAAATCGTTGCAACAATTCAACAAGAGTGTTTCTTACACCTTGAGTCGCCAATTGCTCGCGTGTGTGGCCTAGATACGCCATACCCATTAGCACTTGAAAAAGAATATGTGCCGGATGCACTTAAAGTGCTTGCTGCGATTAAGCAATCAGTTGAGTTTTAGGAGTCAGTATGTCTAAAGATTTTATCTTGCCAGATATCGGCGAAGGCATCGTAGAGTGTGAAATTGTAGAGTGGTTAGTTGCAGAGGGCGATGCTGTAAAAGAAGACCAGCCTATTTGTGATGTGATGACCGACAAAGCGCTTGTGCAAATTCCAGCTGTCCATGATGGTGTGATCAGCAAGCTATATTATGCCAAAGGTGATATTGCGAAAGTCCATGCGCCATTATTTGCAATGGATGTTGATGGCGAAGCACCAACACAAAGCGAAGAAGCTCAAGCTCCTGCGGCTACTGAAGCACCATCTGAGACTGGTGAGCACTTAGAAGATTTCATTTTGCCAGATATCGGTGAAGGTATCGTTGAGTGTGAAATTGTTGAGTGGTTAGTGAGTGAAGGCGATGAAATCGTTGAAGACCAAGCTGTGTGTGATGTAATGACAGACAAAGCATTGGTGCAAATTCCGGCTAAATACACAGGTAAAGTGAAAAAGCTTTATTACCAAAAAGGTGATATTGCAGCGGTTCATAGCCCATTATTTCAAATGAGCATTGCGGGCCAAAGCGCAGAGCCTGATGTAAGCTCTGCGGTAGTTAAAGCACAAACAAATGCAGTGACTAAATCTGCAGAAAAGCCAGCACCTGCATCTAGCGCAACTAAACAACTTAACAAAAAAGCAGTTGCTTCACCTGCTGTTCGTCGTAAAGCCCGCGAACTAGATGTTGATTTAACGCAAGTACCAGGCTCTGGTAAAAATGGCCGGATTTACAAACAAGATATCGAAGATTTCTTAAACGAAACACCAAGCCAAGAAACACAACAACAAGCTGCGCCAAAAGCGGCAGAACCAGCGGCAACTGTAACAGCAGTGTCTGGTGGCAGTCGCGTAGAGCCTATTAAAGGCATTAAAGCGGCAATGGCTAAGCAAATGGTTGCTTCAGTTTCGACAATTCCTCACTTTACTTTCTGTGATGAAATTGACCTAACTAAACTAATTACAATGCGCAGTGAGCTTAAAGAGCAGTATAAGCAACAGGGCGTTAAGCTCACTATGATGCCGTTCTTTATCAAAGCACTGTCGTTAGCGATTAAGCAATTCCCAGTACTAAACTCGCAAGTAAATGATGATTGCAGTGAGCTAACTTACTTTGATGATCATAACATCGGTATGGCGGTTGATTCTAAGATTGGTTTACTAGTACCAAACATTAAATCATGCCAGTCAAAGAGCATTGTAGATGTTGCAAATGAGGTTACTCGTTTAACTGAAGCAGCACGTGATGGTCGTGTTTCACCAGATGATTTGAAAGGCGGCACTATTAGCATTTCTAACATCGGTGCGATTGGCGGCACAATTGCAACCCCGATCATCAATAAACCTGAAGTAGCGATTGTTGCTTTAGGTAAACTGCAGCATTTACCTCGTTTTGATGCACAAGGTAATGTAATTTCAGCTGCTATTATGCAAGTAAGTTGGTCTGGCGACCACCGCGTGATTGATGGCGGAACGATTGCCCGCTTCAACAATTTGTGGAAGTCATACTTAGAAGATCCTGCAAAAATGATGATGGCGATGAGCTAACATTAATAAGCATTAAAAAACCAGCCTCGGCTGGTTTTTTATTATCTAAAGCAAAAATTATATTCCGTAAAAGTACAAGCCATAACCGAATAACAGTGCCGGTATTGTTGAATACACAGTTGCCATTAACGCTGCTTTTGGTGCTAATGCGATTGCTGGGAATAGGGCGTCGCCATCATTCGAAATTGCATTTGCTGCCATAGCGCTAAATGGAATAATACCTTGAATATAGAGTGTCATTACGACAATTTGCGGCCCACAACCAGGTAATAAACCAATGGCTACAGCCACCAGCGGTGCTAAATATGCGTAGTCAGAAAACCATACGCTCAAATTTATACCAGCCAGATTAACTAAAATTTCAAAAAGCATAAAACTGGCGACAACCCAGGCCGTAACAAAGTGGGTGTCCATTAAAACCTTTGTTAGTTTTGAAGGTGGCGTACAAGGAGCCTCTTCACTGGTTACTTGTTTATAACTGCTGCCTTTAGATGAAAGTGCCCATACAACTACAGTGAATAACGCCATAATCGAGCCAAATAGGGTGATACCTTGATTAACGCTATCACCGAATACGCTAAGGTCGGTATTGGTGGCGATAACAAAGGCAACTATCAAGCTTGGTACTAGGGCCAATTTCCAAACAGGGCGGCTAAATTTCAAAGCGCTTGGTTGGCACTGCGGCGGTTCTGTGTATTCGCTTGCCTCATCAGGTTGAAATTTATCAGCTTTATGAAATGTATTAACTAACTGACCGCTAATAACGCCCACAGCAACACCGATTAACATCATTAATAAACCATCAAGAGGGCGAGTGGCTAATAGCAAAAAAGCAGCATCCCCCATGGTTGCGGTTAAGACTGCAACAACAGAACCAAAACTAGCTTGTTTTTTGGTAAATTGGGTTACCACAATAATGGCACCCCCACAGCCAGGTAAAGCACCTAAGATTGAAGCAAAACTCACTTCTAGAATGCCTGATTTAGCACGTAAATAGCTAAGCTGTAACTGAGGAAGGCGATCAATAAGGTAGTAATAGATTAATAAGGTGGCTGCAACAAATACTGATACTTGAAAAAAAGCATCACTTAAAGCTTGAAGGGTAAATTCACGCGTTGTTGGTACTACTAATGCGACAAGCAAAAGAAGGGGTAAAAACAAGCGTTTATTATCCGTAATATAACACCTCACTTTTTTAGGAATGAAACTCGATGTTTGTGATAATGAGAGCATACAGTGCAACCTAAAAATTAATCAGGTTACACTGTAAATTAGATTTTAATGATAATCAATCTCATTTGCATCTATTGGCGTTGGAACTCTGAAGTAGCATTCCATTTAGGCCATTCTTTACGCTCAGAGATATCAAAACCTACTTGATAGAATAACTGAAGATCCTGAACGGCACCTGATAAATCCCATTCATCACGGTAACGATCACATGGCTGATGGTAACAACCACGAAGCACTAAACTCATACGCTTACGGTAATTTGCTGTTTCTTCATCAAGGGCTTCACTACCGCCACCGGCATACATTGCTGGTACACCCATGTTTGCAAATGCAAAGTGATCAGAGCGATAGTAACCACCTGAAGACGGTTTAGGGTCGCCAGATACTGTACGGCCTTGTGCTTTTGCAGCTGTTTCTAGCAGACTATCCATTTCTGATTTGCCAATACCAACAACACTGATATCTTTCACTTTACCTAATAAGTTCAAGCTATCCATATTGATGTTTGCAACAGTTTGAGAAGCTGGGATCACAGGGTTTGCAGCATAATATTTAGAGCCAAGTAAACCTTGCTCTTCAGCCGTGACAGCTAAGAATGTCATTGAGCGGCTAGGGTGCTCTGGTAAACTTGCAAACGCTTCTGCCACTTCAATTAAACCTGCAGTGCCTGTCGCATTATCGTGGGCACCATTATAGATTTGGTCGCCTTTACGGGTTTTATCTGTACCAAGGTGGTCCCAATGAGCAGAATAAATGATGTGCTCATCTGGCTTTTCGCTACCCGGTAAAGTCGCGATAAAGTTATACGAAATTGACTTTTTAATCGTATTGTTTACTTCAACGCTGGCTGTTAGGTCGCCCATATCAACATGGTAAGCACCTTTTGCAGCATTTGCTTTCATGGTGTCGAAATCTAAACCGGCTTTCGAGAATAACTCTTTAGCAACGTCTGTGGTTACCCAGCCTTCAACAGCAACACGATCCATGTTGTTGTTTTCTTTTTGGAAACCAAACTGTTCGCCGCTCCAAGAGTTTTCAACAACAGACCAAGGGTAAGAAGCTGGTGCTGTTTCGTGAATGATAATTGCACCTGCTGCACCTTGACGGCTCGCTTCTTCGTATTTGTATGTCCAACGACCATAGTAGGTCATGGCATCACCGGTGAATAAATCAGGGTTTTTAGTCGCAAAACCAGGATCGTTTACCAGCATGACAACTGTTTTGCCTTTTACGTCCAGGCCTTCGTAGTCGTTCCAGTTGTATTCAGGTGCATTGACACCATAACCAACAAACACAAGTTCTGAGTCTTTAATACTTTCTTTTGCACTTATGCGGCTACTGCCCATAACCATGTCTTTTTTGTATTGGTAATCTTTGCCACCAATAGTCAGTACCATGTTTGAATCTGCTTCAAGTGAAACAAGCGGTACTTCTTGTAAGAAACTATCGCCGTTACCCGGCTCAAAACCTAATGCTTTGAATTGTTCAGTTAAATAGGCAAGGGTAAGTTCTTCACCTTTTGATGATGGTGCACGGCCGCCAAACTCATCTGATGCCAACACTTTAATATGCTCAGCTAATTGCTCTGAGTTAATGCTTTGATAGGCTTTTTCTACATCATTTGAAGTGATACTTGTTGAAGCACAGCCTGCAATGATAGCACTTGCAAGGAGTGTCACTGGAAAATAGCGTTTCATAATAGCTCTTTTTTTGTTTTATGGTGGCATTAGTATATGAGGTTCTATTAATGAGAACCAGTTTTTGCGGTAAACTAGTCACAATACATCAAGAAGTTAATATATTACGCAATGAAACGATTTACCGCACCCGAGCAGTGGTCTACACAATACTTAACAACCGGTGCCTTTGCTGATTTAGCAACACTATTTAATATAGATAAGCTATCAGATTGGCCTTCATGTCACTGGTTTAGTCAGTATCTGAATGCACAAACATCACAAGGCACCGCTATTAGTTTTGTTGAAGATGAAAAATTTGCTGACGAAACTCGCTATTACGAACAAATTATCTTTGAAACTGGGCAAGTACCAACAAGACAAAAAAATTGGCACGACCTTTTTGGCGGATTTATTTGGTGTTTATTCCCAAAAACCAAAGCGCTGATCAATCATCAACATATAGAAGAAATTAAACTACACGGTCTAAAAGAGCGGAGCAAACATAGAAACGCACTGACTTTATTTGATGAATGTGGTGTCGTGCTTGCAATTACAGAACAAAGTTGGCAACAGCTGTTACGCGACCACCAATGGCAAGAGGCGTTTGTTGAGCAGCGACAACAATGGGGGAAAAGTATTAGGCCATATATGTTTGGTCACGCTAATTACGAAATGCTCACTCAGCCTTATATAGGCCTAACAGGTAAGGCTTTGTTTGTTGTTGTTCCTGATGACATATTTTGTAAAGATTTAAGCGAGCAATATGCGTATCTAGATCAACGTCTTTATGAGATGATAAAAAATGATGATTGCTTGCGGGACAATAAAAATTTATCGCCGCTGCCATTGTTAGGTGTGCCGGGTTGGTGGACTGACAATGAAAATCCAGATTTTTATAGTAATACCGATTACTTTAGACCGAAACGAAGGAAACGCACATGATTGAAGTCGCAGGGCTTAAGAAAAAGTTTAAGCTAACGAAAGATCATAAAAAAAATAAAACGGACAATATAGATCCCCGTGAAGATAAAGAGTTTTTTCATTCTGTAAGAGACGTTAGCTTTCAATGTAATAAGGGCGAAGTGTTAGGGTTGTTAGGTCCAAATGGTGCTGGCAAAACGACCACTTTAAGAATGATTTCAACAGCTTTAAAACCAGATGAAGGTAGTATTACTATCTCTGGGCACGATATTGTTAAAAAGCCATTAGTTGGCCGTAAATCAATTGGATTTCTGTCTGGCAGTACTGGCTTATACGGACGTTTGACGGTTAAAGAAAACATAGAATATTTTGCCCGTTTACATGGCATGAGTAAAAAAGCGGTCGCTGCTCGTTGTGATGAGCTATTCACCTTGCTTGATATGCACAACTTTATTGATAAACGCGCCGAAAACCTTTCAACGGGTATGAAACAAAAAGCTAATATTGCTCGCGCTGTTGTTCATCACCCTGACGTGGTTATTCTTGATGAGCCAACGACTGGCTTAGACATTATGACTACGCAAACTGTTATTAACTTTATTCGTCGCCTTAAAGAGCAGGGTACACCGGTTATTTTCTCAACTCACCACTTAGATGAAGTAGCGTTACTTTGCGATCGGGTTGCGGTAATTAATCAAGGTATTAGCTGTTTTGATGGCACCTTAGATGAGTTTAAACAAACGGGTAAAAGCGAAGAGCTAAACCAAGCGTTTATGAATATTTTAACGGAGAGCCGTGATGTTTGAAGTATTTAAAAAGGAATTAAAAGAGCTGCTACGTGACCGTAAAACCTTGATATTCGTCGTTGCTCTTCCGGTTGCTATATTCCCACTGTTATTTGCTGTTATGGCATTTATTAGCTCGCAAGCGGCACTTGAGGCCGAGCAAGAAGTGCACACCTACGCAATTATTAATGGTAACTACGCGCAAGAGTTTACAGATAAGGTGTTTTACCACAAAAGCTTTACTTTATATAAAGGCGACGAAACCTTTAATAGCGTAGAAGACCTCACTAATGCGGTAAAAGCAGGCACCATCGATATGGGTATCTATTTACCGTCAGACGCAAAGCAAACACTAGATGATGCCAAGCAAAGCGAATGGCAAGTTGTATATAACGACGCTAAGGCAATAAACTTTTTGTTTGACCGCGTTAAAGAGCTTGCAAAAGAGTATGGTGATAAACTGCGCACGACAAAACTGTTAAGCTTTGGCGTATCTGAGCAGCAACAAGCTGCCATTATCGAGCCTATCAAAGTTGTAAAGGTTGATACCGCAGATAAACGTGAAAATCTGGGTGAGAAAATAGGTGGGTTTATTCCTTATCTACTTATTCCTCTGGTATTGATGGGCGCAACGTATCCTGCGATTGATTTAGGTGCTGGTGAAAAAGAACGTGGAACGTTAGAAACTCTGCTACTAACACCAATAACACGCACTCAATTGGTACTTGGTAAGTTTATTACTTTATTAGCGTCATCGATTGCAACAACGACAATTACTGTATTGAGTATGGGAATATGGATCGCGGTTGCAATTGCGTTTGTTGATTTAGCTGTTGTTAAAAACGCATTTAGCTCTTTAACGGTATTAGATTTAGGGCTGATTTTTGTGTTGTTATTGCCTATAGCTGCAATCTTCTCATCATTAGCGCTGGCTATTTCTATTTATGCGCGAACCTTTAAAGAAGCACAAAACTACATGGCACCACTAAGCATGGGTGTCATTTTTCCAATTATGGTTGCTTTAATGCCGAATGTTGAACTGACGAGCAAAACCGCTTTTATTCCAGTGACAAACGTTGCGTTGGCAATAAAAGAAATCATTAAAGGCACAGTTGATTACACATTAGTGGGGTTAATTTTCTTAGCGACAGTCATTGTGGCAGGTGCATTACTCGCGTTTTGTGTTAAATGGTTTAATAAAGAGGATGTACTGTTCCGCTAGTCAAAATTCTGGCTAATAAAAGAGCACCGCAGCGGTGCTTTTTTTGTCTGTGTGAAAGTAAAAATACGTCTTAGTGGTTTTGTTTTTTATTTACGATCAATCTTTATTATTATGATTTTGACCTATACTGAAGGAAGACTCGCATAATAGGCAATTGATTAAATGGACTATGTACAGCCGGGACGTATTTTTAGTCGCCATAAAATCCCCATTATTACCTTGTTTGTGTTAGTAATCGCGGCAGGCTTAATCACAGTACAATACGAATACTCGCTGCGTGAACAATTATTTGAACGTACTCAAATAAAGATGCAAAGAGAACCCCGAATTCAGATAATAAGTGCACCACTCATGGTTAAACGGTGAGAAGAGATCAACTGCCTGTTGGTGGTACTCTGTAATCGCCAAAAAACAAGAGTAGATACCATGAGTTACAAGCAGTTGATCGA